>NZ_JNNN01000038.1:0-327045 GCF_000735635.1 Massilia sp. LC238
TCCCGAACAGGACCGTGAAACGACTTTGCGCCGATGATAGTGCTGCAACCAGTGTGAAAGTAGGTTATCGTCAGGCTAGTTATATGCAAAGCCCGCTCAGTTAAGTCTGAGCGGGCTTTTTGCTTTTCTGCGCTGCCTAACGGGAGGCAGCGCGCGCTCATACGTTCCCACCAGCTCACATTGCTCCAGGATGTGGCCCAGCATGGCCTGCTCGAGTTGCTTCTTCGTCGGGTGTCCGAGATCCGGCAGCACTACATCCAATGCATACAGCTTGTGGAAGTAGCGGTGCCTGCCCACCGGCGGACAGGGGCCCCCGTAAGCCGTTCTTTTCCAATCGTTCAGGCCGCTCCGTGTCCCCCTCGGCAGTTCGGCTTCGGAAACGCCGCCGCTCAGCCCGTTCGCTTCGGGCGGAATGTTATAGAGAACCCAGTGTACCCATGTCATCTTGGGTGCCGCCGGGTCGGGCGCATCCGGATCGTCGATCACCAGCGCAAAGCTTTTGGCAGCAGCCGGTGCGCCCGACCAGGACAGTGAGGGCGAACGGTCGGCGCCGTCACAGGTATGCTCCACAGGAATGCTGCTTCCCGCGCTGAAATCGGACGAGGCAAGGACCAGGCTCATGGTCGTCTCCGTCTTCGATGACGGCGCACTGTGCGGCGCCGCTTCGCCAAGGGGAAGGTGTCATTGATCGCGGTGACGTTCTCCCCATGTCGTTTGACAGCCCCGGACCCTGCGCGTTACACGCCATTGCACGCATGGCGGGCAGACATAAAAAAAGCGGGGCTGCGCCCCGCTCATCGGCCTGCCGGCAGCGCGTCTAGACGCCCCAGAGGACATCGGTATGCTGGTCGCGGGCGGAGCGCAGCATTTCCAGCAGCGGGAATGCGCGCGTCGAGAAGGTCACGATTTCGATCGGTTCGTGCTCGTTATCTTCGTTTTCGCCATGGTGGGCCTGCACGTCGCGCTCGACTTGTTCGGAAATCTGGTGTTTGCGGCTTTCCTCGATTTCGCCCTCGAGCAGCGCGACCGCGCGAGGCGCTTCTTCCGCGGTGATGACCCCGCGTTCCGTATCCTTGTGCAGCAGGTCCAGGATACGTTTGGCGTGTTCCTGGTACATCAGAACCTCAGGATAGGATTTACATTTGAATGTAATCAACATAGCTGTGCCCATTGATTTGTTAGTGACTAAACGATAACACGTCTTGGAAATGCTTTCATCCCGCGCACGCACTCAGGGGCGTGGCCGGCGAAAGAGCCGGGACATGCCCAGCGTCGCCAGTGTGCCCATGGCAGCGAAGGCTGCGCCGACCACGGTGCGATCGGTCGGACCGGCTGCGATCGAAGCCAGGCACCAGGCCAGCGCGCCCCAGGACAGGCTGTTGAACATCCCGAGGATCGAGCTCAGGAGATCGCCCTTCCCACGCGCCACGTAATCGCTGCGCAAACCCGGGCGGCCGCACCAGTGAACGATCACCGCCGCTGCGCACACGGCGCCGATGACGGCCCCGGCCGCGCCCAGTCCGGCAAGCGGCGCACGCACGATCAGCCAGGCCAGTGGCGCCAGCACCAGGACCAGGCAGGGCAGCACCGCCGCCGCCAGCTTGGCATTGCGTACCGTCCCTGGCGGCGCGGGAGAGAGGCGCAACAGGTCGGGCGCGTCTTCCGCCGACAAGATAATCCAGGCCAGGGACGCCGTCAGTGAACTGCACAGCAGCGTCAGCCCGGCCGCCATGGCAGGCAGCTGCACCTCGCTGCGTTTGAAGATGATGAAGAACAGCGGCAGCAGATAGATCAGCTGCAGCGCGACATGCGAGATGAGCTGCGGGTCGCGCAGGATCAGGCGCCATTCCTTGAGCAGCATCGTCGTGAACAGGCTGCGGCCGAAGCGAAATCGCGGTCCGCCCGCAGGCCGGCGCGCCGCGCGGCTGGACGACGCGGCCTGCTGCAGGCCGTGGACGAAGAACCCGTGGGTGCGCGCCGCGGTGAACACGAAGACTGCCGCCGCCAGGGCCACGAGGCCCAGCAGGGGCAGTGGCTCGCCCAGCAGCGCACGGCCCGGCAGCCAGACCGGACTTCCGGCCCCCAGTGCGCCGTCCTCGGCGAAGGCACGCGCGAACGCGGCCGCGGCGCGCGTCTCCATCGAGCGCGAAAACTGCGCGAACAGCTGGGACAGGATGAAGATCAGCGCGCCGGCCAGGGCGCCGATCACCTGCGCGACGATGCGCGTGCGCCGCGCGCCGATGAGCCGCACCAGCCCGAGCGTCATCAGCATGGCGGCGCAGGCGATGATCGTCGCAGTTCCCAGCAGGACCGGATAGACGGCGAGCCAGCCCACGTGACCGAGCAGTGCGCCCGCATGGGCGAAGGGCGCCAGGAAGAACAGGTAGAGGGCGGCAGTACCTGCAGCCACCGTGCCGAGGCGGACGGTGAAGATGCTGCGCGAGGGCAGGGGCGAGGACAGCAGCAGGTCGAGGTCGCCCCGCTCGAACAGCACCAGCACGCTCGACTTCAGGGCGCTGGAGAGCATGAAGGTCATGCTGCCGTACAGCAGGGCGCTCACCGCGACCAGCACCCGCGGATCGCGCAGATCGATGCCGGCGGTGCGCCACACGACAAAGAAGGCAATCGCGTGCAGGGCCAGCCAGGCCAGCCCGACGACGGCGAGTCCGGCCAGCCCGGGACGCCGTTGCGACTTCTCCGATTTGCTCGAGCCCGCGCTGAACCACATGAGCCGCAGCTCGTGCCGGAACAGCCAGGGGATGCTGCCCGCTTGTGCACTCATAAGCATGCGCTCATGGCTGCGCGGTGAGCTGCAGGAACACGTCCTCGAGGCTGCCGCCGCTGGTGCGCTCGCGCAGCTCGGCCAGCGTGCCCTCGGCGATCAGGCGCCCCTCGCGGATGATCCCGATGCGTTGTGCCAGTCGTTCCGCTACCTCGAGGATGTGGGTGGTGAGGATGACGGTGCCGCCCTTGGCCACATGGGACAGCAGCAGGTCCTTGACCTGGCGCGCGGCGGCCGCGTCGAGCCCCGTCAGCGGCTCGTCGAGGATCAGCAGTTCCGGTTCGTGGATCAGCGCGCCGGCCAGCGCCAGCTTCTGCTTCATTCCGCGCGAAAACCCTTCGGTCAGTTCGTGCGCGTGCGGGCTCAGGTCGAGCCAGTCGAGCAGCTCGCGTGCGCGCGGCTCGGCGGCGCGCGCCTCCACGCCCCACAGGCCGGCCACGAACTCGAGGTATTCGGTGGGCTTGAGCTTCCCGTACAACATGGGATCGTCCGGCAGGTAGGCCATCCGGCGCTTGGCATCCAGTGGCGCCTGCGCCAGGTCGATGCCGAGCACCTCGATGCGGCCGGCATCCGGCGCCACCAGTCCGGTCACCATGCGCAGCGTCGTGGTCTTGCCGGCGCCGTTCGGGCCGAGCAGGGCGTACAGCTCGCCGCGGCGCACCTCCAGGTCGAGGCCATCAACCGCCGGACGGCCGAAGGACTTGGACAGGCTGCTGGTCCGCAATGCCGGGGCAGTGTCCACCATCATTGCGGCTTGAACGAGGACAGGAACTGCTCGGTGTGCTCGGGCGGCATCGCGCCCGGCGTGCCCACCACGATCACCTGGTACACGCGCGTGCCTTTCGCGACGAAGCGCCCGACCAGGCGCACCGGGCCGCTGTTGCCCTTGCCGACCGCGTCGACGTCCAGCGTCGCGCCGGCGGGCGCCGCGCCGTTCGTTTCCGCGGCATCGCTGGCCCCGATATTGCGCAGCAGGGCCTGGCGCATCGCGGGCAGGGTGGCCTGGGCCAGGGCCGCATCCGGCGCGACCGCGGTGCCGACGGCGAAGGTCGTGCCTTCCACCTCGGCGGCCGTCATCGTCATGTCGACCTTGATGCCGCCCAGGTCGATGCCGCGCGTGTGCGTCGCCGGCTTGGCCGGGAACAGCACCTTGAAGGCGCCTTCGGCGCTGGTGTAGTCGCGCCAGTTATAGGTGGGCGAGCAGCCCGCCAGCAGGACCGCGGACAGCGAAGCGAGGACAAGTTGTTTGATGTGCATGCCACGATGGTAACAGGAGGCGCGCCCCGCGGATACTCCCTGCCGTCACGCCTTGAAGGCGCGCCGGTACTGGATCGCTTCCGCGATATGCTCGGCCGCGACGTGCTGCGCGCCGCCCAGGTCGGCCACCGTGCGCGCCACCTTGAGCACGCGGTGGTAGGCGCGCGCCGACCAGTGCAGCTGCTGCATCGCGGCGCGCAGCAGGCGTTCGCCGGCCGCGTCCGGGCGGCAGTAGCGGTCGATCTCGCGCGGCGCCAGGCCCTGGTTCGGCTTGCCCTGGCGCGTCAGCTGCAGCGCATGCGCCTGCTCCACGCGTGCGGCGATCGCGGCGCTGCTCTCTCCGTCGGCCTGGGCGCCGATGCTCTCCGCCGGCATGGCCGCCACCGCCAGCTGGATGTCGATGCGGTCGAGCAGGGGGCCGGAGACGCGGTCCTGGTAGCGCTGCGCGCTTTCTGACGTGCAGCGGCATTTGCCGGACACGTGTCCGAGCCAGCCGCAGGGGCAGGGGTTCATCGCCGCCACCAGCTGGAAGCGCGCCGGGAAGTCGGCCTGGTGCGCCGCGCGCGAGATCGTGATCTGGCCCGATTCGAGCGGCTCGCGCAGCACTTCCAGCACGCGCCGGTCGAACTCCGGCAATTCGTCGAGGAAGAGCACGCCGTGGTGGGCCAGCGAGACCTCGCCCGGACGCGGCGGGCTGCCGCCGCCCACCAGTGCGACGCTCGAGGCGCTGTGATGCGGACTGCGAAACGGCCGCCGGCCCCAGCGCTGCGGCGAGAAGCTGCCGGCGATCGACTGTACCGCGGCCGACTCCAGCGCCTGTTCCTCGCTCATCGGCGGCAGCAGGCCGGCGAAGCGCGAGGCCAGCATGCTTTTCCCCGCGCCCGGCGGCCCGATCAGCAGCACCGAATGCGTACCCGCGGCCGCCACCTCCAGCGCGCGCTTGGCGGTCTGCTGGCCCTTCACTTCCGCGAAATCGGGATAGTCGATGGCGCTTGCGGGCGCCTGGCCGCGGTGGCGCGCCAGCGGGGCAGCGCCCGCACCGCGCACGAAGTGGGCGCACACCTCGAGCAGGGTGCGCGCCGGGTAGATCGCGGCGTCGCTCACCAGTGCGGCCTCGTCGGCATTGGCCAGCGGCAGTACGAAGGCGCGCGCTCGGTCTTCGCTCTCGCGCCGCATGGCGAAGCTCATCGCCAGCGCGCCGCGGATGGGCCGCAGTTCGCCGGACAGCGACAGCTCGCCGGCAAACTCGTAGCGCGCCAGCGCCTCGCCCGGGAGCTGTTGCGATGCCGCCAGGATGCCGAGCGCGATCGCCAGGTCGAAGCGGCCGGATTCCTTCGGCAGGTCGGCCGGCGCCAGGTTGACGGTGATGCGGCGCGGGGGAATCGTGAAGCCGGAGTTCTGCAGCGCCGCGCGCACGCGGTCCTTGGCTTCGCGTACCTCGGCATCGGGCAGGCCGACGATGGTAAAGGCGGGGAGGCCGTTGGCCAGGTGGACTTCGACGTTGACCGCGGGCGCGTCCATGCCGGCGAGGGCACGGCTTCGTAACACGGCGAGGCTCATGGGTTTCCTGATAAGTGGGGACTCGCAGGATGGTGTCACCGCTTCGAACAAACTTCGTTGAGCGCACCCAAGCGTGCGCTCATTTCACCGCGCAGGCCTCAGACGTCGCGCAGGGTCACGACCGGCATGGTCAGCGCGCGCTTGTCCTTGAAGAATGCGATGTCGAACAGGGCGGCCGCGCCGACCACCTCTTTGCCGATCTGGCGCAGCAGGGAGGCTGCCGCTTCGATGGTGCCGCCGGTGGCCAGCACGTCGTCGACGATCAGCACGCGCTGGCCCTTGATCCGCTCCGGCTGGATCTCGATGGTCGCGCTGCCGTATTCGCGCTTGTAATCGATGCTGATCGACTTGCCGGGCAATTTACCTGCCTTGCGCGCCATGGCGAAGCCGACCTTGTGCTCCAGCGCGAGCGCGCCGGCGATCATGAATCCGCGCGCGTCCATGGCCAGGATGAAATCGAAGTGCAAGTCATCGGTCTGCGCGTGCAGGGTGTCGATCGCGATGCGCCAATGTTCCGGGTTATCGAAAATGCAGCCGACGTCGATGAAATTGACGCCCGGTTCTGGATAGTCCTGGAAGAATTCCAGTGGAACATCGTTGAAATTGTTCATGTGAAGTGATTGTGTGGTTGAGGCGAATGGGATCGCATGCCAGGATTATCGCCGGTCTGGGCCAAGGCAGCGCCGTCCTCGTTCGCATTGCCTGGCAGGAGCGTGGCGCGTATGCCTATGCAGCCTGGATCAAGGCCGCCTTTTCGATGTTCGCCTACGACAAAAAAACGTCATTCGTCCCCGGTTTCCCGTCGCTGGTCGCAAAAAATCTGTCATTGCATTCTAGTATCTGTACATTATCTGCACGGCAATACTTCCCTTGCTTCGTCCCGCCGGCGGCAAGGCAGCGAACTCATCAACGGAACCTGGAGACCAGCAGATGCTATCGATCAAGCAGCTCAACAAGACCTATGCCAATGGCGTCAGGGCCATCAACGATGTCAGCCTCGACATCCCCAACGGCATGTTCGGGCTGTTGGGGCCGAACGGCGCCGGCAAGTCCTCGCTGATGCGCACCATCGCCACGCTGCAGGATCCCGATAGCGGAAGCATCCATTTCCACGGCCTCGACGTCCTGAAGGACAAGGAAGGCTTGCGCCGCCAGCTCGGCTACCTGCCCCAGGATTTCGGCGTCTACCAGAAGGTGAGTGCGGAACGGCTGCTGAACCACTTCGCCGTCCTCAAGGGGCTGACCGGCAAGGGCGAGCGCAAGGAAGCCGTCGAAGCGCTGCTGCAGCAGACCAATCTCTGGGATGCGCGCAAGCGCGCACTCGGCACCTATTCGGGCGGCATGCGCCAGCGCTTCGGCATCGCCCAGGCGCTGCTCGGCGCGCCGCGCCTGGTGATCGTCGACGAGCCCACGGCCGGCCTCGATCCGGACGAACGCAACCGCTTCCTGAACCTGCTGGCCAAGATCGGCGAGCAGGTGGTCGTCATCCTGTCCACCCACATCGTGGAGGACGTCACCGACCTGTGCCCGCGCATGGCCATGATCGCCAAGGGAACCGTGCTGCTGCAGGGCGAACCGCAGGCGGCCATCGATACGCTCAAGAACCACGTCTGGCGCCGCACCGTCAGCCAGGACGAGCTGGCGCTGTATCAGGAGCGTTTCAACGTCCTCTCCACCCGCCTGGTGGGCGGCCGCCCGCAAATCAACGTGTTCGCCGAATCCCAGCCGGACGATGGCTTCGTCAGCGTCGAGCCGGACCTCGAAGACGTGTACTTCCTGCAGATCCGCAATGCCAGCCGCACGGCGCCGGCTGCTGGCGCGGCATCGCCGGCAGCCGTGGACGCACCCACCGTCGCGGCCTGAGGGGACATCATGTTGAGGGAATTCTTCAAGTTCGAACTGGCGACCCAGCTGCGCCAGCCGCTGCTCTGGGTCTGCGCGCTGATCTTCGGCGCGCTGGCCTTCGGCGCTTCCACCACCGACGCGATCCAGGTCGGCGGCGCCATCGGCAACGTCAACCGCAATGCACCGGTCGTGGTCGCCCAGATGCTCGGCGTCTTCAGCCTGATGTCGATGTTCGTCGTCACCATCTTCATCTCGGGCTCCGTGCTGCGCGACAGCGAGGTCGGCATCTCCGACATGCTGTTCGCCACGCCGATGAAAAAGCGCGACTACCTGGTCGGCCGCTTCGCCGCCGGCCTGCTGGCCTGCCTGGTCATCTTCGCCGGCATCCTCGTGGGCATGATGCTCGGCCCCCTGATGCCCTGGGTCGATGCGCAGCGTGTCGGCCCCTTCCCGGGCCACGCCTACCTGTGGGGACTGGCTGTGCTGGTGCTGCCGAACCTGCTCCTGATCGGCGCCCTCTTGATGCTGCTGGCCGCGACCACGCGTTCGATCATGCTGGTCTACGTTGGCGTGCTGGCCTTCCTCGTCCTGTATATCGTGGCCGGCAACTTCACCTCGGATATCAACAACGAGTGGGTCGCCGTCCTGTCCGATCCTTTCGGCGGCAGGGCGCTGTCGCGCGCCACGCGCTACTTCTCCGCCGCGGAGCGCAACGCGGGCCTGCCGGACATCGGCGGTTACGTGCTGGCCAACCGGCTACTGTGGAGCGCAGTCGCGCTGGTCCTGTTCGGCCTGACGCTGGCACTGTTCAAGCCGCAGCGCGCCGGCACCGGCAAGCGCCTGTTCGGCAAGGCCAAGGCGCTGTCCCAGGCGGCGCAGGCGCCCGCACACATGAAGCTGCCGCGCATCGAGCCACGTTTCAAGGCCTCCACGCGCTGGATCCAGTGCTGGCACATCCTCGCTTTTGACGCGGCCGCCGTGTTCAAGAGCGTGCCCTTCCTGGTCATGCTGCTGTTCAGCGTGCTCAACCTGGTGGGCGCGGCGAGCCAGATGGGCGAGATCTTCGGCACCACCGTCTATCCGATGACCCACCTGATGGTCGAGCTGCTCAACGGCAGCTTCACCTTCATGCTACTCATCATCGTCACCTTCTACGCGGGCGAGTTGATCTTCAAGGAGCGCCAGGCCAGGATCGCCGACGTGAGCGACGCCATGCCGATGCCGAACTGGGCGCCGCTGGTGGCCAAGAGCCTGGCCCTGGCGGGCGTGGTGCTGGCCTTCCTGCTCACCGGTGTGCTGGCGGCGATCGTCATCCAGCTGGTCAAGGGCGGGGCGCCGGTCGAACCGATGGTTTACCTGAAGGGCATGCTGATCGGCGGGCTTCCTTTCGTCCTGCTGGGACTGTTCGCGGTGGTGCTGCAGGTCGTGTCGAACAACAAGTTCATCGGCTACCTGCTGGTGATCCTGCTGATCGTGTTCCAGCTCGTGGCCAGCGTGATGCACTTCGAGCACAACCTGTACGACTTCGCCGGCATGCCGCGCACCCCGTACTCCGACATGAACGGCTTCGGCCACTTCATCGAAGGGTGGGCCTGGTTCGCCGCGTACTGGAGCCTGTTCACCGTCGCGCTGCTGATCGTGGCCCAGGCCTTCTGGGTACGCGGCCTGTCCTTTGCGTGGCGCGATCGCGTACGCGAAGCGGGGCGACGCTTGATGGGCAGCGCCGGCGTGGCGCTGGCCATCTGCACCGTCGGGGTCGTCGCGCTGGGCGGATGGATCTTCCATAACACCAATACCCTGGCCAGGTACGAAGCGGGCGACGTCCGCATGGACAAGCAGGCCCGCTACGAGAAGGCCTATCGCCAGTACAAGGACCTGCCGCATGCCAAGGTGACCGACGTGCGCGCCGAGGTGGACATCTACCCGGAACAGCGCCGCGTCATGATCCGGGGCAGCTACCTGTTGGAGAACAAGACCGGCAAGCCGGTCGACTCCCTGCCGCTGCAGGTCAACCCCGACGTCGTGATCACCTGGGGGAAGTTGCCGGCCCACCAGGTAGTGGTGAACGACAAGGAGTCCGGCTTCAGCATCCTGAAGCTGGCGCAGCCAATGCAGCCCGGCGCGCGCCTGCCGCTGGAATTCGTCGTCGACGTGCGCCGGCCCGGCTTCTCGAACGGTGGCGATGCCGATGTGATCAACCTGAACGGGACCTTCTTCAACAACCGCGCCTTCTTCCCGCAGCTGGGCTACCAGCCGGGCGTCGAACTGCAGGACCGCAACGAACGCCGCAAGCGCGGCCTCGGCGAACCCGAGCGCATGGCCAAGCTGGAAAACACGGCGGCGCGCCAGCACTCGATGTTCGGACCGGAAGCGGACTGGATCAGTTTCGAGACCACGGTCTCGACCAGCGGCGACCAGATCGCGCTGGCGCCGGGCTACCTGCAGAAGTCGTGGAAGGAAAACGGCCGCAACTACTACCAGTACAAGATGGACCAGAAGATGATGCCCTTCTTCGCCTATCTCTCGGCCGACTGGCAGGTGAAAAAGGGCGACTGGCGCGGCATCCCGATCGAGGTCTACCACGACCGCAAGCATGCGTACAACGTGGACCGCATGATCATGGCCACCCGGAAGTCGCTGGATTACTTCACCAGCCAGTTCACGCCCTACCAGCACAAACAGGTGCGCATCCTGGAGTTCCCCAACTACCAGACCTTCGCGCAGTCGTTCGCCAACACCATCCCGTTCTCGGAGTCGATCGGCTTCATCGCCGACCTGCGCGACAAGGAGGCCATCGATTATGTGTTCTACGTGACGGCGCATGAAATGGCGCACCAGTGGTGGGGTCACCAGGTCACTGCCGCCAACGTGCAGGGCGCGAGCATGCTGATCGAGTCGCTGTCGCAGTACTCGGCGCTGATGGTGATGGAAAAGGAATACGGACGCCACCAGATGCGCCGCTTCCTGCGCTATGAGCTCGACCGCTACCTCAGCTCGCGCGGCAGCGAACGGATCGAGGAGCTGCCCTTGTACAAGGTGGAGAACCAGGATTACATCCACTACCGCAAGGGCAGCCTGGTGTTCTACCGGCTGCGCGACGAGATCGGCGAGGCGGCGCTGAACCGCGCGCTGAAGCGCTTCTTGCAGGACAAGGGCTACCAGGAGTCGCCGTTCACCACCTCCGCCGAGCTGCTCGGGTATATCCGCGCCGAAGCGCCGGCGGACAAGCATGCCCTGATTGCCGACCTGTTCGAGAAGATCGTCTTCTACGATAACCGCATCCTCGATGCGAAGGCCGTCAAGCGCGCCGACGGCCAGTGGGACGTGACCATGCAGCTCCACCTGGCAAAGATGGAAGCCGACGGCCGCGGCAAGGAAACGCCGCGCGCCTACGACGAGCCGGTGGAGATCGGCGTGTTCGCACGAGCCCCCGGCGCCAAGGAGCAGGACGAACGGGTGCTGCTGCTGGAAAAACGCATGCTCACGGGCGACAAGCCGGTCGTGACCGTCACGGTCAAGGAAAAGCCTTTCGAGGTCGGGGTCGACCCGTACAACAAGATGATCGACCGCGTGTCGCGCGACAACCGCAAGGCGGTCAGCGTCGACTGAGGGCAGGGCTGAGGCGCGATGGCCGAGCAGCCCTCTCGAGCGAGGGCTGCTTCATTTACATGACGAGCAGCGGATTCTTCGTCACCGCCACCGCCACGATATAGGCGAAGCAGGCCAGTGCGCCCACAAAAGCCGCTGTACGCAGGCCCTGGGTCCGGCCGCGCTTGAGCGCAATGGTGCCGAGCACGATGTAGGCCACCAGGCCCACCACCTTGGCCGTCAGCCACGGCATCTGGCCCGGATACTGATGGCTCACCACCGCCAGGCCGATGGCGCTGGCGAGCAGCAGGGTGTCGACGATGTGCGGCACGATCCTGGCCCAGCGCTGCTCCAGGCGCGGCGAGGCGCGCAGCATCCAGATGCCGCGGACCAGGAACAGCAGGCCGCTCAGGGCCACGAAGGTGACGTGCAGGTGCTTGAGTGCGATGTAAGGCATGGCAGGTTCAGGAATTGATGAGCTGCCCAGTATGCCTCAGGTCGAGGCGCGCGGGTCGGCCACGAGCGCACGTTCGCGATAATCGAACCAGTCGAAATCGGCATGCAGACCGGTTCCGGCCATGTCCTGGCAGGCCATGCCCACGAAGGCCCCGGTGAAATTGGGCTGCCCGGGCGCCGATGCCTCGTCCGACAGGATGCTGGCATCGAAGCCCTGCGGCAGCCATTGCCATTCACCTCCGGGCAGGCGATAGCCGAACAGCAGCCGCTCCTCGTCGACCTCCACGCGCAGCTCCACAGGCACGCCCGCCGGCACGGGAATCGGCGCGCTGAAGGCATCGGACTGCATGTGGTTCGGCAGGCTGCTCATCACGCGCAGGTGCTTGCCCAGGTCCTCGTCGTGGCTCAGGTACAGGTAATGGAACTTGGCCGCGCCGTAGTAGCACACCAGGCCGGCCGCCTGCTGGTAGTGCTGCGGCTCGAACTCGACGACCGTGCCGGCGCTGTAGCAGTGCGCCGTCTGCCTGCGCGCCACCAGGGCCTGGCGGAACTGGCTGCCGATGGATTCGCGGCCGAACAGGCGCAGGTGGCCCGGGCGTGCGTCCAGGCTGAAAATTTCGTCTGGCCACGGGGTGCGCAGCCACTGGAAGGCGAGCGGCAGCTGCGGGCCGTCGAAGTCTTCGCGCTCCGGTTCGGGCGGGAAGCGATGCTGCGCCAGTTGCGGCGCCTCCGGCTGCAACTCGGGCATGCCGCGGCCGTCGCGGGTGCGCAGCCAGCCGTCCTCGCCCCAGATCATCGGCTGGATCGCCGTCTCGCGTCCCAGCGTACAGGTGCCGCGGTTGCGCAGCGGACGGCCGCACAGGTAGACCATCCAGGTGCCGCCGTCCGGCGTATCCACCAGGTCCGCATGGCCCGCGCGCTGCAGCGGCGCGTCCGGCCGGTTGCGCGAGGTGAAGATGGTCACGTCCGGATGCAGCTCGTAGGGTCCGCGCAAGGCGCGCGAGCGCGCCATCGTCACGCCATGGTTCCAGCCGGTGCCGCCTTCCGCGGTCAAGAGGTAGTAGTAGCCCGCGCGCTTGTACAGGTGCGGCGCCTCGGTCAGGCCGTGCGCCGTGCCCTTGAAGATGTTCTCGCGCTGTCCGACCAGCTTGCGCTCCTCGCTTGAATACTCCTGCAGCACGATGCCGGCGAAGCGCTTGCCGCCGGGACGGTGGTCCCACAACTGGTTGAGCAGGTACTTGCGCCCGTCGTCGTCATGGAACAGGGAAGGATCGAAGCCGCTGCTGTTCAGGTACACCGGGTCCGACCAGGGACCGTCGATGCTGGGGCTGGTGACCAGGTAGTTGTGGAAGTCGCGCAAGGACGCGCTGCCGGTCGCGCCGCCGGTGGAGGTGCGGCCGTAGCGCTTGACGTCGGTGTAGATCAGCCAGAACAGGCCGTCGGCATAGGTGAGGCAGGGCGCCCACACGCCGCAGGAGTCGGGCGCGCCGAGCATGTTCAGCTGGCTGGCGCGGTTCAATGGGCGGCTTGCCAGCCGCCAGTTGGCCAGGTCGCGCGAATGGTGGATCTGCACGCCCGGATACCACTCGAAGGTGGAGGTGGCGATGTAGTAATCCTCGCCCACGCGCACGATGGACGGGTCGGGGTTGAAGCCGGGCAGAATCGGATTCTGGATCATGCTGTTTCCTTGACGGGAAGGTCGACGTGGCGTGGCTCGCGCACCAGGGTCCAGAGCAGCACGGCAGCGACCAGGTCCAGCACCGCCAGGCTGACGAAGAAGGGCGTGTAGCCCACGCTGCTCATCAAGCCGCCAATCAGGAGCGAGAAGATCAGGAGGCCCAGGTTGCCGAAGGTGCCGCACATGCCGGCCACGGTGGCCACTTCGTTGCGGCGGAACAGGTCGGAAGACATGGTGATTACGGTGACCGACAGGGTCTGGTGCGCGAAGCCGGCAAGGCTGAGCAGGGCGATCGCCGCATAGGCGTCGTCCACGAAACCGACGAAAGCCACGCCCATCATCATGATCGCGCCCAGCGTGAAGGCGCCGCGCCGCGCGTTGATCAGGCGCACCCCGCGCTTCTGCAGCCACAGCACCACGGTGGGGCCGAACAGGCAGCCCAGGTCCGCGGCGAGGAAGGGCAGCCAGGCGAACATGGCGATCTGCTTCAGGTCGAAGCCGCGCACCGTCGTCAGGTACAGGGGAACCCAGAACGCCAGCGTGCCCCAGGCCGGGTCGGCGAGAAAGCGCGGCAGCGCGATGCCCCAGAAGTTGCGCTGCTTGATGATGCTGGACACGGAAGGGCGCTTGCCGTCGCCCTCCAGGTGCTGCTCCTGGCCGGCGGCGATGTGCTGCGCCTCGCTTTTCGATAAGCGCCGGTGGCGCGCCGGCGCATCGTAGAGCAGCAGCCAGATCGCCACCCACACCAGGCCGAGCGCGCCGGTGATGACGAAGGCGGACTGCCAGTTGTAATGCAGGATGGCCCACACCACCAGCGGCGGCGCCAGCATCGAGCCGAACGAGGCGCCGATGTTGTAGATGCCGCCCGCCATGCCGCGCTCCTTGGCCGGGAACCATTCGGACACCGCCTTCATCCCGGCCGGGTTGGCCGAGCCTTCCGCCAGGCCCAGCAAGCCTCGCAGCACTGCCAGCGTCTGCCAGTTGGTGGCGAAGCCGTGCAGCATGCAGATGATCGACCAGGCCACCGCGAACATCGCATAGCCGAACTTCAGGCCGATCACGTCCAGCACATAGCCGCACAGCGGCTGCAGCATGATCGCGCCCTGGAAGGCCGCCGTGATGTACGAATATTCGGCGGTGCTGATGTCCAGTTCCTTCAGCAGGGTAGGCGCGGCGACGGCCAGCGAACTGCGGGTCAGGTAGTTGATGACCGCCCCCAGCATGACCAGGCCGATCATCCACCAGCGCAGTCCTTTGATCTTCCGAGTGAACATGTTTGCGCAACCATTATGTTGGTTTGCCAACAATATCACATTATTTCAGCGAAATGTTAGCGCAAACTTTTGGATGGGAAATCGTTTCTTTACCGTCGGCATTGCCGGAACGGCACGGCGGCTGCGCGGCACTCGTCGCAGCGGATGCAGCCGTCCACCTTACGCAGGCCCGCGCCGCATTCCGGGCATTCTCATGGTGTTCCTACGGATGGGATGGTCATCTTGCACAGGGCGGATAGGGGCACACTCGGCGCTCACCTGCACCAGCACACGATTGATCTTCGTCATGTCTGCCGTGATCCCAATAATTAACCTCGATGCGGTCACGAAGCCCTCAGGAGACGCCATGGCCTTCCCCATCAGTTCCCGCATGCGGCACCAACCCGCGTTGCGTCTCGGCGCGCTCTTGCTGTCGGTTGTGCTGGCCGGCTGCGGCGGCGGGGTCGCGCTCGGATTCGGCTACGTCGATTACGACCATCCCGACAAGCCGGACGGCCCGGACCACGGCGCGCCGCGCGGCGACCCGGGAATCTTCCTGGTCGCCGGCGGCCTGTGTCCGACCTGCGGCGGCTCGCTCGACGGCTCCGGCTCCGCCGCGCGCTTCGACGCGCCCGAAGGCATCGTGCTCGGCTCCGACGGCAACCTGTACGTTGCGGAACGGGGAAGTGCCACCATCCGCAAGGTCTCGCAGCAGGGCGTTGCGGTCACCCTCGCCGGCAACGCCGGGACGCCCGGCAGCGCCGACGGCGCCGGGGGCGCCGCCCGATTCAACGAGCCGACCCGGCTCGAGATCGACATCGACAACAACCTGTACGTGACCGACACCGGCAACTCGACGATCCGCGAAGTCAGCGCCAGCGGCGCCGTCTCCACCCTTGCCGGCCGCGCCGGCGAATGCGGCAGCGTGGACGGCAACGCCGGCAACGCGCGCTTCTGCAAGCCGCAGGGTATTACGCTCGACCGCAACGGCAACCTCTACGTCGCCGACACGATGAACCACACGATCCGCCGCATCGACCGCACCAACAACGTTACCACCGTCGCCGGCGTGGCTGGCGCCTGCGGCAGCGCGGACGGACGCGGCGCGCAGGCGCGCTTCTGCGAACCGCAGGACATCCGGGCCGACTACGACGGCAACCTGTACGTGGCCGATACCGCCAACTCGACCATCCGCCGGATCTCGCCCTCGGGCGAGGTGCGCACCATTGCCGGCGCCGCCGGACAATGCGGCAGCGCAGACGGCCAGGGAACGAACGCGCGCTTCTGCCGCCAGGCCGCGCTGACGATCGACGGTGCGGGCAACCTGTTCGTGGCCGATACCGGCAACGGCAACATCCGCCGCATCGCCACCTTAGGCCAGGTCGACACCGTCGCCGGAGTGGCCGGTACCCAGAACGTCGTGCTCGGCCCCCTGCCGGGCAGCCTGAACACGCCGCGCGGCATCACGGTGCTGGGAAAAGGCAGCCTGGCGACGACCTCGCAGAACATGGTCCTGCGGGTGCTGCCGGCGCGCTAAGAACCTATCTCGGCATGGCATGGGGTGCCATGCTACACAGCACCCGCTTGCCAGGCGCGCCAGCAACGACTCATTCCCTACCAGGATAGGTTCCAAGTCGGAAGCGTCAGCCGCATTCCCCGACGTAGTGGCACTCGTCGCAGCGGGTGCAGCCGTCCACCTTGCGCAGCGCCCGCGCGCCGCATTCCGGGCACCTGGCGCCGCTGACCGCGGGCAGGGCGCCCGAGCTGGTCGGCGGCTGCGGTTCGGCCTCGAGCGCCACGCCCTCGCCGCGGCTGGCGAAGCGGCGCGCCAGCTCCGGCACCGGCACCTGGTTGCCCCAGGCGTCCAGGAAGCCGCGCCGGATCAGCACGCGCTGCAGCATGAAGGCGATCGCCGCCACTTCCGAATCGTGGTAGACCGGCACCTGGGTGCCGTCCTCGCGGGTGAGGTAGCCGCAGCGCACCGGGCCTTTTTCCCAGACCACGTCGCGCATGTCGGCCAGCGCCCGCGCGATCGGTCCGCCGGCGCGCGCCACCATCGACAGCAGGCGCATCGAGGCCGTGATCCACTGCTGGCCGCCGGTGCGCTGGTTCGAGGGCATGAAGAATTCGAAGGGCCGCTCCACCGTCACCTTGCGGCCCTCAAAGATGCCGTCGGCGCGGATGAAGCTGACGGTGAGGTAGGCGGTCTTGCGGCCTTCCTGGGTCGAGTATTCGATTTTGGACGTGACCGATTCCAGCTCGCCCAGCGGGCGGCGCTCGAAGCGCATCTGCAGCGGGTCCTCGTCCGGCAGGGAGGCCTGTGGCGCTTGCGGCGCCGTCGACAGCACGCTGCCCAGCACCGTGTTCGGACGGTAGGTCGCCAGTCCCTTCAGGCCCGCATGCCAGGCCTGGCTGTACAGGTCGCGGAAATCCTCGAAGGGATAGTCTTCCGGCACGTTGACGGTCTTCGAGATCGCGGTGTCGACGAAAGGCTGGACCGCCTGCACCATGCGCAGGTGGTCGATCGCGCGCATCTCGAGCGCCGTCACGAATTGCGGCGGCAGCGACGCCATGTCATGCCCCATCTGGCGGTACAGGCGCCAGGCATGGTCCTCGACGTCGTAGCTGCGCATGGCGCCGTCGGGCATGCGCTTCTTGCGCTGGTAGGTCCAGGAATAGGGCGGTTCGATGCCGTTCGAGGCATTGTCGGCGAAGGCCAGCGAAATGGTGCCGGTCGGCGCGATCGACAGCAGGTGCGAGTTGCGGATGCCGTGGCTGCGGATCGCCTCGCGCAGCCAGTCGGGCAAGCGTTCGACGAACTGGCCGTCCAGGTACTGCTCCGCGTCGAACAGGGGAAAAGCGCCTTTCTCGCGCGCCAGCGCGACCGAGGTCGCGTAGGCGGCGTCCCGCAGCGTCTCGGCGATGCGCGCCGCCATGGCCCGTCCTTCATCGGAGTCGTAGCGCAGCCCCAGCATGACGAGGGCGCTGCCCAGTCCCAGGAAGCCGAGGCCGATGCGGCGCTTGTCCCTTGACTCGGCGGCCTGCTGCGGCAGCGGCCATTCGGTCGCGTCCAGCACCAGGTCGAGCATGCGCACGCCGACCGAGGCCACTTCGCACATGCGCTCGAAATCGAATTGCGGATCGGCGCCGAACGGGTCCAGCACGAAAGCCGTGAGGTTGACCGAACCGAGGTCGCAGCAGCCGTAGCTCGGCAGGGGCTGCTCGCCGCAGGGATTGGTGGCGCGCAGCTCTTCTGCGTACCAGAGGTTGTTTTCAAGATTCATGCGGTCGACGAACAGCACGCCCGGCTCGGCGTGGTCGTAGGTCGAGGCGATGATCCGGTCCCACAGTTCGCGCGCGCGGATCTGGCGATAGACCCAGAGCCCGTCCTCGCGGCGGTACGCATTGGCCGCATCCTCGTCGCCCGGCTCGGCGCGGTGCACCAGCTCGAACAGCTCGTCGCTTTCCACCGCGCGCATGAAGGCGTCGGTCACGCCGACCGAGATGTTGAAGTTGGTGAGCCCGCCTTCGTCCTTGGCGGCGATGAAGCGTTCGATGTCGGGATGGTCGATGCGCAGCACGCCCATCTGGGCGCCGCGCCGGGCGCAGGCCGATTCCACCGTGCGGCAGGAGGCGTCGAACACTTCCATGTACGAGACCGGTCCCGAGGCGCGCGAGCGGGTGCCGTGGACCTTGCTGCCCATCGGGCGGATCGCGCTGAAGTCATAGCCGACGCCGCCGCCGCGGCGCATGGTCTCGGCAGCCTCGGACAGGGCGGTATAGATGCCCGGCAAACCGTCTTCGCTGCCAGAGATGGAGTCGCCCACCGGCTGGACGAAGCAGTTGATGAGGGTGGCCTGCAGTCCCAGGCCGGCGGCCGAGTTGATGCGCCCGGCCGGAACGAAACCCTGTTCCTGGGCCCAGAGGAAGCGCTCCTCGAAATCGGCGCGCCATTCCTCAGGTTCGAGCGCCGCCAGGGCGCGCGCCACGCGCCGGCGCACGTCGAGGATGCTGCTTTCCTCACCCTTGGCGTATTTCTCGCGCAGGACGTCGAGCGAGACCTCCTGCGGCGCCATCGCAGCGCCTGCCGGCTGGTCGACCGCGTTCATGGCACGGGAGTCAAGGCTTGTCGAGGATCACGTGCGGCGCGGACGGATCGGTGGCGCCGGGGAGCGCATCGCCGGCAGCCGGCGTGGCCGGCGTGGAGGAGGCCGCCGTGCTGACGGTGCCGCCCTGCGCGGCCAGGCGCGCTTCCAGTTCCACCACGCGCAGCTCGAGCGCTTCGAGCTTGGCGCGGGTCTTGGCCAGCACCTGGGCCTGGATGTCGAACTCTTCGCGGGTGACCAGGTCGAGCTTCGAGAAGCCCTGGGTCATCATCGCCTTGACGTTTTTCTCGATGTCCTTGGCCGGCGAGCTTTCCAGCGCCTGGTTGATCTTGCCCTGGATGTCATTGAAGAAGCTGTTCATGTCCATTTCCTTTCAGTCGGATCGCACTGCACCACGACAGTGCGTTGCACTCCGCTTTGGTGCGCCGCGCCGCGGCGGATGCCTGGCGCTGGGGTTTCCCCCGTTATTCGAATCGCAAATGGGGCGGATGGCTGAGAAAACAAGCATTCCAGCAGCACTCCGTCGCCGTTTCGATGGTTTTTCAAGCTGGCACGCATCCTGCTAAAGAGTGGGCAGGCGTGTAGCAAACCAGATTGTAAACCGCAACAGCGCGCGCCACGGTTCAGCCGTCGAACGCAGCTGTTGAAAATAAGGGGAATGTCATGAAGTGCAACACCATTGCAGCAGCAAGCCTGGCCGTGCTGGCCTTGTCGAGTGTTCCTGCGTTTGCGCAAGAAGCTGCTCCTGAGCATCAAATCAGCTACAACGCCGCCATCACCAGCGACTACCGTTACCGCGGCCTGTCGCAAACCCGGTTGGATCCGGCGCTGCAGGGCGGCGTCGACTACGTGCACGGCCCGACCGGCCTGTACGTGGGCACCTGGCTGTCCACCATCAAATGGACGAAAGACCTCGGCGGCGACGGCGACATCGAATGGGACGTCTACGGCGGCAAGCGCGGCAACCTCAGCGAGAACCTCACCTATGACGTCGGCGGCCTGTACTACTGGTATCCGTCGAACGACCTGAGCCCGCGCGCCAACACCTTCGAACTGTATGCGCGCCTGGGATTCGGTCCGGCCTACGTCAAGTATTCGCACTCGACCACCAACCTGTTCGGCACCGCCAACAGCAAGCGCAGCGGCTACCTCGACCTGGGCGCCGACATCGACGTCTACGAAGGCGTGTTCCTGAACCTGCATGCCGGGCGCCAGGAAGTGAACAACAACAGCATGTACTCGTACACCGACTACAAGGTGGGCTTGAGCAAGGACTTCGGCCTGGCCACCGTCTCGCTGGCCTGGGTCAAGGGCAATACCAAGGCCTACCGCAGCCCGGAAGGCGAGAACCTGGGCAAGTCCTCGGCCGTGCTGACCGTGTCCAAAACTTTCTGAAACGCATTTTGAACGAGACAGAGGTATCACCATGAAAATGATTACCGCCATCATCAAGCCCTTCAAGCTGGACGAAGTCCGCGAAGCGCTGTCGGAGATCAACGTACAGGGCATGACCGTGACCGAAGTGAAGGGCTTCGGCCGCCAGAAAGGCCACACCGAGCTGTATCGCGGCGCGGAGTACGTGGTCGACTTCCTCCCGAAGATCAAGATCGAAGCGGCCGTCGACGACGCCGTGGTCGAGCAGGTGATCGACGCCATCTCGGGCGCTGCCCGCACCGGCAAGATCGGTGACGGCAAGATTTTCGTGGCCGACCTCAACCAGGTCATCCGTATCCGTACCGGCGAGACCGGCAACGACGCACTCTAAGGGGAAGCCGAATGAAGCATACCGTTACCAAAGTCCTCGCCGGCGTAGCTAGCGCCGGCCTGGCGCTGCCGGCGCTCGCCGCGCCCACCGTCAACAAGGGCGACACCGCGTGGATGTTCGTCGCCACGCTGCTGGTCATCATGATGTCGATCCCGGGCCTGGCCCTGTTCTACGGCGGCCTGGTGCGCGCCAAGAACATGTTGTCGGTGCTGATGCAGGTGTTCATGGTGTTCTCGCTGATCATCGTCCTGTGGTGCCTGTACGGCTACTCGCTGGCCTTCACCCAGGGCAACGCCTTCATCGGCGGCTTCGACCGCGTCTTCCTGAACGGCATCTATGACGCCGCGGCCGGCACCTTCAGCCAGGCCGCCACCTTCAGCAAGGAGACCATGATCCCCGAGTTCATCTTCGTGGCCTTCCAGGGCACCTTCGCCGCCATCACCTGCGGCCTGATCGTCGGCGCCTTCGCCGAGCGCGTGCGCTTCTCGGCGGTGCTGCTGTTCATGGTGATCTGGTTCACCTTCGGCTACCTGCCGGTGGCCCACATGGTCTGGTTCTGGGCCGGCCCGGATGCGATTTCCGATGCCGCCAGCCTAGCGAGCGTCACCGAGAATGCCGGCTTCCTGTGGCAGCACGGCGCGCTCGACTTCGCCGGCGGCACCGTGGTGCACATCAACGCGGCGGTGGCCGGCCTGGTCGGCGCATATGTGATCGGCAAGCGCATCGGCCTGGGCCGCGAATCGATGGCTCCGCATTCGCTGACCATGACCATGATCGGCGCCTCGCTGCTGTGGGTGGGCTGGTTCGGCTTCAACGCCGGCTCGGCGCTGGAAGCGGGCGACGTGGCCGCGCTGGCCTTCATCAACACCCTGCTGGCGACCGCCGCGGCGGCCGTGTCGTGGATGTTCGGCGAGTGGGCCTTCAAGCGCAAGCCTTCGCTGCTGGGCGCGGTGTCGGGCGCGGTCTCGGGCCTGGTGGCGATCACCCCGGGCGCCGGCTTCGTCGGCCCGATGGGTGCGCTGGTGATGGGCCTGCTGGCCGGCGTGGTCTGCCTGTGGGGCGTGACCGGCCTGAAACGCCTGCTGGGCGCCGACGACTCGCTCGACGTGTTCGGCGTGCACGGCGTGGGCGGCATCCTGGGCGCGCTGCTGACCGGCGTGTTCGCCGCGCCGCAGCTGGGCGGGCAGGGCGTCTGGGACTACGTCGCCAACAAGGCCTCGCCGGATTACTCGATCGCCGGGCAGCTGCTGGTGCAGGCCGAGGCGGTCGGCGTGACCATCGTGTGGTCGGCGCTGGTGGCCTTCATCGCCTTCAAGCTGGTGGACGTGGTGGTGGGCCTGCGCGTGCCGGCCGATGCCGAGCGCGAAGGGCTGGACATCACCAGCCATGGGGAGTCGGCTTACCACCTGTAAGCGCGCGACGTTCCAAGGGAGGCGCCCGCATGGGCGCCTTTTTACGTTTACGACAAGTATGCGGACTTTAAATAAGGATATTCGTCCATACCTAAGGCTACCGATATAATTCGAATAAGCCACTACTAGGACGTCCACACCATGGTTCCGCACCTCGCCACCGCCCTGACCGGTCCCCTCCTGGACCTGGAAAAGAAGATTCTCGAAGCCACGCCCGCCATCGAACGCTGGTTCCGCCTCGAGTGGCAGGAGCATACGCCGCCGTTCTATTGCTCGGTAGACCTGCGCAATGCCGGCTACAAGCTGGCACCGGTCGACACCAACCTGTTTCCGGGCGGCTTCAACAATCTGTCCACCGAGATGCTGCCGCTGACGGTGCAGGCCGCGATGGCCGCGATCGACAAATATTGCCCGGACGCACGCAACCTGCTGATGATTCCGGAAGTCCACACGCGCAACCCGATGTACCTGCAGAACGTGGCGCGCCTGATGCAGATCTTCCGCCAGACCGGCCTGCACGTGCGCCTCGGCTCGCTGTCGCCGGACGTGACCCAGCCGACGCCGCTGGCGCTGCCTGACGGCAACATGCTGGTGGTGGAGCCGCTGGTGCGTTCGCCGAACGGCCGCCGCGTCGGCCTGGCCGATTTCGATCCCTGCACCATCCTGTTGAACAACGACCTCTCGAGCGGCATCCCTTCGATCCTGGAAAACATCCACGAGCAGTCGCTGCTGCCGCCGCTGCACGCCGGCTGGGCGCTGCGCCGCAAGAGCAACCACTTCAAGGCCTTCGACGAAGTGGCCAAGAAGTTCGGCAAGCTGATCGAGATCGACCCCTGGCTGGTCAACCCGCTGCACAGCAAGGTCGGCGAAATCGACCTGCAGCAGGACGTCGGCACCGAGCAGCTGGCCGATGCCGTCTCGGCCCTGCTCTCGAAAATCAAGAAGAAGTACAAGGAATACGGCATGAAGGAGCAGAAGCCCTTCGTGATCGTCAAGCCCGATGCCGGCACCTACGGCATGGGCGTCATGACGGTGAAGGATGCCAGCGAGGTGCGCGACCTGAGCCGCGCCCAGCGCAACAAGATGACCGTCATCAAGGATGGCGTGGCGGTCACCGACATGATCGTGCAGGAGGGCGTGCCGACCTTCGAATCCATCAACGACGCGGTGGCCGAGCCGGTGGTGTACATGATCGACCGCTACGTGGTGGGCGGCTTCTACCGCGTGCACGCCGAGCGCGGCATCGACCAGAACCTGAACGCCCCGGGCTCGCAGTACGTGCCGCTGGCCTTCGCCCAGCAGCACGCGGTGCCGGACCTGAAAGCCAAGCCGGGCACGGCGGCGCCGAACCGTTTCTACGTGTACGGCGTGGTGGCGCGCCTGGGCCTGCTGGCAGCCTCGCTCGAGCTCGAGCGCACCGATCCGAACCCGGAAGTTTATTAATCCGAAACACACCGGGGTCAGGTCTGACATTTAGACACGAGCTCGAGCATGGACAAAGTTGTATTGCTCAGTTCGTGTCCGAATGTCAGACCTGACCCTCGCAGTATGGGTAGCTTCGGGGCGGCTGGACGGCATTCCGGCGGGCTCGTCCGCGAGCTTTCGCGTTTCCGGCTAAAATCGGGGTATCTCCTGCCATGGATGCCCCATGAAAATCGCTTTCCTCGCCGACCCGCTCTCCACGTTCAAGATCTACAAGGATTCGACTTTCGCGATGATGCGCGAAGCCGCCAGGCGCGGCCACGCCGTCTACGCCTTCGAACAGCGCGACATGGTGCTGGAAGAGGGCGTGGTGACGGCGGTCGTCACGCGCATCCACCTTACCGGCGAGGCCGACGAATGGTACCGCGCCGACCGGCCGGAAAGCGTGGAGCTCTCGTTCTTCGACGCCGTGATCGAGCGCAAGGACCCGCCCTTCGACATGGAATACGTGTACGGCACCTACCTGCTGGAGCTGGCCGAGCGCCAGGGCGCGCGCGTGTTCAACCGCCCGGGCGCGATCCGCGACCACAACGAGAAGCTGACCATCGGCCAGTTCAGCCAGTACACCTCGCCGACCCTGGTCAGCTCGAGCGCGGCGCGGCTGCGCGCCTTCCACGAGAAGCACGGCGACGTGATCTTCAAGCCGCTCGACGGCATGGGCGGGGCCGGCATCTTCCGCGTCAAGGACGACGGCATGAACCTGGGTTCGGTGATCGAGTCTCTGACCGGCAACGGCAAGCATACGATCATGGCGCAGAAATTCATCCCCGCCATCAAGCAGGGCGACAAGCGTGTGCTCGTGATTGACGGCAAGCCGGTGCCGTTCACGCTGGCGCGCATCCCGCAGGGGAACGAAGTGCGCGGCAACCTGGCTGCCGGCGGCCTGGGCGTGGCGCAGCCGATCACCGCGCGCGAGCGCGAGATTGCCGAGGCCATCGGCCCGGAACTGGCGGCGCGCGGCCTGTTGCTGGTAGGATTGGACGTGATCGGCGATTTCCTGACCGAAGTGAACGTCACCAGCCCGACCTGCTTCCACGAGATCACCGACCAGACCGGATTCGACGTGGCCGCGATGTTCATCGACGCGGTCGAACTGAAGGCAACTGAGAAGCACTGACATGGTAGGCATCCTGCTGATGACCCACGCTCCGCTGGGCCAGGCATTCATCTCCGCGGTGGCCCACGTATTCCGTGGCCCCACCGAGCGCTTCGAGGCGATCGACGTGACCGCCGACCAGGACCTGGCCCAGGTGAATGCCCTGGCCAAGGAGGCGATCGCGCGCCTGGACGAGGGCGACGGCGTGCTGGTCATCACCGATATCAAGGGCGGCACCCCGTCCAACTGCTGCAACTCGCTGGCCGACGCCGGCCACGTGGAAGTCATCGCCGGCATCAGCCTGCCGATGCTGCTGCGTGCGATCACCTACCGCCGCGACACCCTCGACGTGGTCGTGGAAATGGCCCTGGCCGGCGCCCAGAACGGCGCCGTGCGGGTGGATAACCGCATCCGCGTCGGATCGAGCTGAACACCCCATCCCTTTTTGGCCACGCGCATAAAACGAGACAATAAGCGAGAACATGATTCAACAGGAATTCGAGATCATCAACAAGCTGGGCCTGCACGCCCGCGCCTCCGCCAAATTCACCCAGCTGGCCGCCAAGTTCAAGAGCGACGTCTGGCTCACCCGTAACGGCCGCCGCATCAATGCCAAGTCGATCATGGGCGTCATGATGCTCGCCGCCGGCAAGGGCGCCAAGGTGCTGCTCGAGGCCGACGGTCCCGACGAAGAAGCATGCATCGCCGCCCTGGGTGGCCTGATCAACGACAAGTTCGGCGAAGGCGAGTAATGCCGCGCGAAGCGGCAGCTCCCCGCCACACGGGACCCTCGATGGCATCGTTCACGCTCCACGGCATTCCGGTTTCGCGCGGCATCTCGATCGGCCGCGCGCACCTGCTCACGCCGGCCGCGCTCGACGTCAAGCACTACCTGGTCCCGGAAGAACAGGTCGAGGCCGAGGTCGCGCGCCTGCAGCATGCCATCGCCGAAGTGCACCGCGGCCTGCAGGCCCTGTGGACCGAGCTGCCCAAGGATGCCCCGACCGAACTGGGCGCCTTTATCGACGTGCACGCGCTGATCCTGTCGGACCCGATGATCTCGGAAGCGCCGCTCGACATTATCCGCACACGCCACTACAACGCCGAATGGGCGCTGGTGACCCAGATCGACGAGCTCTCGGCCCAGTTCGACGAGATCGAGGACGAGTACCTGCGCGAGCGCAAGCACGACATCCAGCAGGTGGCCGAGCGGGTGCTGAAGGTCCTGATGGGCACCGCGCTGGAGATTCCGCCGCCGCTGGCGGGCGAGGATCACGCGCCCCCGCAGATGATCGTGGTGGCCCACGACATCTCGCCGGCCGACATGCTGGCCTTCCGCGACCGGGCCGGCGACGCCCAGGCCTTCGTCGGCTTCGTCACCGACGTCGGCGGCCAGAACTCGCACACCGCGATCGTCGCGCGCTCGCTCGACATCCCGGCGGTGGTCGGCATGAGCCAGGCCTCGCGCCTGGTCGAGCAGGACGACTGGGTGATCATCGACGGCGACGCCGGCGTGGTGATCTGCAACCCGAGCCAGCTGGTGCTGGAACAGTACCGCGCACGCCAGGCCGCCCTGATCAAGGCGCGCAAGCGCCTGCTCAAGCTCAAGAAGACCCCGGCGGTGACCAAGGACGGCACCCCGGTCACGCTGCTGGCCAACATCGAGCTGCCGGACGACTGCCCGGCCGCGCTGGATGCCGGCGCGATGGGCGTTGGCCTGTTCCGCTCCGAGTTCCTGTTCATGGGCCGCGGCGGACTCGGAAACGCGCTGCGCATCCCGAGCGAGGACGAGCAGTTCGAGCAGTACCGCAAGGCGGTGGTGGCGATGAAGGGCCGCCCGGTCACCATCCGCACCCTCGACGTCGGCGCCGACAAGCCGCTCGACCCGACCGAGCACACGGCGCTGAACCCGGCGCTGGGCCTGCGCGCGATCCGCTACTGCCTGGCCGAACCCCAGCTGTTTCTGACCCAGCTGCGCGCGATCCTGCGCGCCTCATGCTACGGGAAGGTGCGGATCCTGATCCCGATGCTGGCGCACGCCTTCGAGATCGACCAGACGCTCGCCATGATCGAGCAGGCCAAGGCCCAGCTGCGCGCCGAGAACGTCAAGTACGACCCAGGCGTGGAAGTCGGCGCCATGATCGAGATCCCGGCCGCCGCGCTGGCGCTGCCGATGTTCGTCAAGCGCATGAACTTCCTGTCGATCGGGACCAATGACCTGATCCAGTACACGCTGGCGATCGACCGCGTCGACTACGAAGTGGCGCACCTGTACAATCCGCTGCACCCGGCGGTCCTGATGCTGATCGCCCAGACCATCGCCACCGGCCAGAAGGCTGGCCTGGACGTCGCCGTGTGCGGCGAGATGGCGGGCGACACCAAGCTCACCCGCCTGCTGCTGGGCATGGGCCTGCGCGAATTCTCGATGCACCCGGCGCAGCTGCTGTCGGTGAAGCAGGAAATCCTGAACAGCGACCTGTCCGCGATCACCACCCGCACGCGCCGCATCCTGCGCTCGATCGAGCCGAACGACATCGCCAGCGCGGTCGAGCAGCTCCAAACACTCTGACAAGAAACACCTCCACAGCTTCCATGGGATCGATCGGAAACGTCACACCACAGGCGATGCACTTCGCCGAGCCTCTGCGCCTGCAAAGCGGCGCCAGCATCGGCGACTACACGCTGATGTATGAAACCTATGGCACCCTGAACGCCGACAAGTCGAACGCGGTCCTGGTCTGCCACGCGCTGAACGCCTCGCACCACGTGGCGGGCACCTATGCCGACCAGCCCAAGAGCCAGGGCTGGTGGGACAACATGGTCGGCCCCGGCAAGCCGCTCGACACCAACCGCTTCTTCGTGATCGGCGTGAACAACCTCGGCTCCTGCTTCGGCTCGACCGGGCCGATGCACACCAACCCGGCCACCGGCAAGCCCTATGGCGCAGCCTTCCCGCTGCTGACGGTGGAGGACTGGGTGGCGGCGCAGGCACGCCTGGCCGACCGCCTCGGCATCGACTGCTTCGCGGCAGTGATGGGCGGCTCGCTCGGCGGCATGCAGGCGCTGTCGTGGAGCATCATGTTCCCCGAGCGCCTGCGCCACTGCATCGTGATCGCCTCCACCCCCAAGCTGTCGGCCCAGAACATCGCCTTCAACGACGTGGCGCGGCAGGCCATCCTGACCGACCCGGACTACCACGGCGGCGACTTCTACGAGCACGGCGTGGTGCCGAGGAACGGGCTGAAGGTGGCGCGCATGGTCGGCCACATCACCTACCTGTCGAACGACGACATGGCGGAGAAATTCGGCCGCAAGCTGCGCAACGCGGCCGAGACCAATGACTACAAATTCGATTTCGGCATCGACTTCGAGATCGAGTCCTACCTGCGCTACCAGGGCGACAAGTTCTCGGAATACTTCGACGCCAACACCTACCTCCTGATTACCAAGGCGCTCGACTACTTCGATCCGGCGCGCGTCCACGGCGGCGACCTGGCCAAGACGCTCGAGGGCACCAAGGCCCAGTTCCTGATCGCGTCCTTCACCACCGACTGGCGCTTCTCGCCCGAGCGCAGCCGCGAGATCGTGGAGGCGCTGCTGTCGAACCGGCGCAAGGTCACCTATGCCGAGATCGACGCGCCGCACGGCCACGACGCCTTCCTGCTGGAAGACCCGCGCTACATGGCGGTGGTGCGCGCCTATTACGACCGCATTGCCCTCGAACTCGCAGGCAAGGAGGCCGCATGAACCTGAATGACCTGAACGCCCTGCGTCCCGACCTGGCCTTCATCGCCGACTGGGTGCGCGAGCGCGCCCACGTGCTCGACGTCGGCTGCGGCGACGGCGCCATGCTGCGCTACCTCGAGCTGAGCAAGGGCTGCACCGGCTACGGCGTCGAGATCGCCGACGACAAGGTGCTCGAGAGCACCCAGCGCGGCATCAGCGTGATCCAGCACGACATGGAACAGGGCCTGGACCTGTTCCGCGACAACGCCTTCGACGTGGTGCTGTGCCTGTCCTCGCTGCAGATGATGCAGCACGTCGAGGCGCGCCTGCGCGACATCGTGCGGGTCGGCCAGGAAGCCATCGTCTCCTTCCCGAACTTCGCCTACTGGCCGCACCGCGTGGCGCTGATTCGCGGCCGGATGCCGGTCTCGCGCACGCTGCCCTACCAGTGGTTCGACACGCCCAACGTACGCTATGCCACCATCCACGACTTCAAGGACCTGGCCGAGAAGTGCGGGCTGGAAGTGCTGGAATTCGTGGCACTGGCCGAAGGCCGGCCGGTAAGCTTCCTGCCCAACCTGCGCGGCAGCCTGGCGGTATTTCGTTTGCGCAAGAAAACCGGCGTGGTCGCGTGAACAGATAGGTTTCTTATGTGCGGTGGCGGCTTGTCGAGCCGGCCGCCATCCGCGATGATCTGCGCTATACAGATTCCAACCCGTTACTTTCCTTGGAGATAGTGCTGCTAAGAACAGCCTATCGGTGACGAATGAAAAAACTTAAACACTTGGCCGCCAGCTTTGCCCTGCTCGCCGCATTCGGCACGGCCGGCGTCGACCTGGCCATCGCGCAGGATAGCCGCAACACGACGGTCCAGGACGGCATACAGGTCCGCCCATTGTCGCGCCTGAGCAAGTTCATTCCGGCAGAACAACTCAACGAAGCGGCGGCGCAGCAATACACGGAAATGATGAGCCAGGCGCAACAGAAAGGCGTGCTGCTGCCGGCCTCGCATCCTGAAGTCCAGCGCCTGCGCGCCATCGCCAAGCGCATCATCCCGCACACGGCGCGCTGGAACCAGGACGCGACCCAGTGGCAGTGGCAGGTCAACCTGATCGACTCGAAGGACGTCAACGCCTTCTGCATGCCGGGCGGCCGGATCGGTTTCTTCACCGGCATCCTGAGCTCGCTGAAGCTGACCGACGACGAAGTGGCGGCCGTGATGGGGCACGAAATCGCCCACGCCCTGCGTGAGCACAGCCGCGAAAAAATGGCGAAGCAGGGGCTGACCAACATGGGCGCGCGGGTTGGCGGCGCCCTGATCTCGGGCATCTTCGGCATCGATCCGGGCATCACCGGCACGATCGCCAGCTATGGCGCCCAGTTCGCCGGCCTGAAGTTCTCGCGCGACGACGAGCGCGAGGCCGACCTGGTCGGCCTGGACATCTCTTCGCGCGCCGGCTACGACCCGCGCGCCGGCATCGCGCTGTGGCGCAAGATGGCCGCGCTGAACCAGCGCGCGCCGATCGAGGTGTTCTCGACCCACCCGGGCGGCGAGAGCCGCATCAAGGACATGGAAAGGCACATGAACGTGCTGCTGCCGGTGTATGCGCGCGCCAAGGGCACCTCGGTCGCCAAGCTGCCGCCTTACCAGACCAATGTCGCCCTGCGTTGATGGCTGGAGTGCATGAGTAAAGGCAGGAAAGGGCACCAGGCCGAAGCCAACGCCTACGTTCCCTTGCCGACCCGCGACGGCGTCGCGCCCAGCTACCTGTGGATCACCGAGACCCGGGCCGGCGGCATACTGCGCTTTCTCGCCGAACGCTTTCCCGACGTGCCGGAAGCCGCCTGGGCGCGGCGCCTGGCGCGCGGCGAGATCGTCGATGCGAAAGGGACATCCTTGCAGGCGGACAGCCAGGTGCGCCAGGGCATGCGCATCTGGTACTACCGCGAGCTGGAACAGGCCGAAACCCCGATCCCGTTCCAGGAACGGGTGCTGTTCCAGGACGAGCACCTGCTGGTGGCCGACAAGCCGCACTTCCTGCCGACCATCCCGACCGGGCGCTTCCTGCACGAGACCCTCCTGGTGCGCCTGAAGAAGCAGTTCGATCTGCCGCACCTGGTGCCGATCCACCGCTTGGATCGCGAGACCGCGGGCGTGGTGATCTTCTCGCACAATCCGGCGTCGCGCGGCGCCTACCAGTCGATGTTCCAGAAACGCGTGGTGACGAAGGTCTACGAGGCCCTGGCAGGCCCGATCGAGGGCCGGGAATTCCCCTTCACCTACCGCAGCCGCATGCAGGACGCGGAGCAATTCTTCGTGAGCGCGGAAGTGCCGGGCGAGCCGAATTCGGAAACCCTGGTCGAGCTGATCGAGCGGCGCGGCGAGGTGGCGCACTACCGGCTGCACCCGCACACGGGCCGCAAGCACCAGCTGCGCCTGCACCTGTCCGCGCTCGGCGCGCCGATCCTGAACGACGCCTTTTACCCGGTGGCGCTGCCCTGCAAGGGCGACGATTTCAGCGCGCCGCTGCAGCTGCTGGCGCGCTCGATCGCTTTCGAGGATCCGCTGGACGGCCGGCCGCGCCGCTTCGAGAGCGGCTTCCGGCTCGACTGGCCTGAAGCTGCAGGTGGGGCGCGGATTCAGAAGCTTGGCTTATGAATCGCGCCTAACTATTAGAGATCGTAATCAATGATGAGCGGGGCGTGGTCGCTGAATTTCTCATCCTTGTAGATCGACACCGACTTGGCGCGCGCCGCGATGCCCGGGGTGGCGACGTGGTAGTCGATGCGCCAGCCCACGTTCTTGGCATAGGCCTGGCCGCGGTTGCTCCACCAGGTGTAATCGGCGGCATCCGGCGCCACCCTGCGGTGTACGTCCACCAGGCCGATTTCGTCGAAGATGCGGGTCATCCAGGCGCGCTCTTCCGGCAGGAAACCGGAATTCTTCTGGTTGCTCTTCCAGTTCTTGAGGTCGATCTCCTTGTGCGCGATGTTCCAGTCGCCGCAGATCACGACTTCGCGGCCTTCCGCTTTCAGCTCCTGCAGGTGGGGCAGGAACACCTCCATGAAGCGGAACTTGGCCAGCTGGCGCTCCGGCGACGAGGAGCCGGACGGGCAATACACCGAAATCACGGTCAGGTTGCCGAAATCGCAGCGGGTGTAGCGGCCTTCGGCGTCGAATTCCATGCAGCCGAAGCCGATGCGCTTGTTGTCCGGCGCGACGCGGCTGTAGACGCCGGTGCCCGAATACCCCTTCTTCTCCGCGTAGTGGAAGTGGCCGTGGTAGCCGTGGGGCGCGAGGAATTCCTCGGTCATGTCGGCCTGCTGCGCCTTCAGTTCCTGTACGCAGATGAAATCGGCGGACTGGGTGGCGAGCCAGTTGAAGAAACCTTTCTTGTGGGCGGAACGGATACCGTTCAGGTTCGCGGAGATAATTCGTGGCATGGATCTGGTCAAGGTAACAATGCGGAGCGACGCGGCAGGGCGGCGCGGGAGCGCGACAGTGTAGCGTGTTTTGCCGGACGCCGGAATGGCGCGGCAAGGACGTTACAATACGTGCTTTCGAAATTTTGGGAGAAGCACGTGAGCGATCTGCGCCAGGAGTTTATTTCGTTTTCGGTGAAGGCCGAGGTATTGCGCTTCGGTGAATTCACCACCAAGGCCGGGCGCCAGTCGCCGTACTTCTTCAACGCCGGCCTGTTCCACGACGGCGCGACGCTGGGCCAGCTGGCCCAGTTCTACGCCCAGACCCTGCTCGACTCGGGCGTGCAGTTCGACATGCTGTTCGGCCCGGCCTACAAGGGCATCACCCTGGCCAGCGCGACCGCGGTGGCGCTGGCCGCCAAGGGCCGCAACACCTCCTTCGCCTACAACCGCAAGGAAGCCAAGGACCACGGCGAGGGCGGCACCATCGTCGGCGCCAAGCTGGCAGGGAAGGTCGTGATCATCGACGACGTGATCTCGGCGGGCACCTCGGTGCGCGAATCGGTCGACATGATCCGCGCCGCCGGCGCCGAACCGGCCGCCGTGCTGATCGCGCTCGACCGCATGGAGCGTTCCGGCAAGGACGGCGCGCTGTCGGAACACTCGGCGGTGCAGCAGGTGTCGCAGGAATTCGGCATCCCGGTGATCTCGATCGCCAACCTGGACGATCTGTTCACCTATCTCTCGAACGCGGGCGGTGCCGAACTCGGCGCGCACAAGGAGGCCGTCGCCGCCTACCGCACCCGCTACGGCGTCTGACAGATGTAGGGTGGGCGGCATCGAAGCCAGGAGCTAATCTGCGCGCCAGTGGAGCCGCCCACCCTACAAAAAAAACCGGAGCCGCAGCTCCGGTTCTTGCTCGGCAAGCTGGAAAACTCAGCCGGCCAGCTTCTTCTTCAGCAGCTCGGTCACCTGGGCCGGATTGGCCTTGCCCTTCGAGGCCTTCATGGTCTGGCCGATCAGGGCGTTGATCGCGGCTTCCTTGCCGGCGCGGTACTGCTCGACCGACTTGGCATTGGCTGCCAGCACTTCGTCGACGATCGCTTCCAGCGCGCCCGTATCCGAGATCTGCTTCAGGCCCTTCTGCTCGATCACGGCGTCGGCCAGGTTCTCGTCACTGGACTTGGCTTCCCACATGGCGGCGAAGACTTCCTTGCCGGCCTTGTTCGAGATGGTGCCGTCGGCGATGCGCTTCAGGAGCAGGGCCAGCTGGGCGGCGGATACCGGCGAGTCGTCCAGCTCGACGCCTTCGCGGTTCAGGGTCGAGGACACGTCGCCCATCATCCAGTTGGCAGCGGCTTTCGCGTTCTCCTTGCCGGCCGCAAGCACCACGGCCTCGTAGTAGGTCGCCATCGCTTTCGAGGAGGTCAGCACCAGGCTGTCGTATTCCGGCAGGCCGTATTCGCCGGTGAAGCGCGCGCGCAGGGCGCCCGGCAGTTCCGGCATCTCGGCCTTCACGCGCTCGATCCAGTCCTGCTGGATGACGAGCGGCGGCAGGTCCGGGTCCGGGAAGTAGCGGTAGTCCTGCGCGTCTTCCTTGGTGCGCATGGAGCGGGTTTCCTTCTTGTCCGGGTCCCACAGGCGGGTAGCCTGGATCACCTTGCCGCCGTCCTCGATCAGCTCGATCTGGCGCCGCACCTCGTAGTGGATCGCTTCTTCCATGAAGCGGAAGGAGTTCAGGTTCTTGATCTCGCAGCGGGTGCCGAATTCCTTCTGGCCGACCGGGCGCACCGAGACGTTGACGTCGCAGCGGAAGGAGCCTTCCTGCATGTTGCCGTCACAGACGCCCAGCCACACGACCAGCGAGTGCAGGGCCTTGGCATAGGCCACGGCCTCGTTCGCGCTGCACATCTCCGGCTCGGACACGATCTCGAGCAGGGGCGTACCGGCGCGGTTCAGGTCGATGCCGCTCATGCCGGCATAGTCTTCGTGCAGCGATTTGCCGGCATCTTCCTCGAGGTGGGCGCGGGTCAAGTTGACGGTCTTGGTCTCCAGCTTGCCGTCCTTCTCGTAGGCGAAGCTGATGGTGCCGCCCTGGACCACCGGGTCCTCGAACTGGCTGATCTGGTAGCCCTTCGGCAGGTCGGGGTAGAAGTAGTTCTTGCGGGCGAAGACCGATTGCGGCGCGATTCTAGCGCCCACGGCCAGGCCGAAGCGGATCGCGCGCTCGACGGCGCCGCGGTTCAATACCGGCAGCACGCCCGGCAGCGCCAGGTCGACCGGGCTGGCCTGGGTGTTCGGCTCGGCGCCGAAGCGGATCGAGCTGCCGCTGAAGATTTTCGAATTGGTCGTGAGCTGCACGTGGTTCTCAAGACCGATGACGACTTCCCATTGCATAGTGTGTTCTCTCTGTGTTCTGTGCGGTCAGGGATCAAACGCCTTCCGGCGCGCGCTGGTGCCAGTCGGTGACTTGCTGGTACTGGTGCGCGATGTTCAGCAGCTTGGCTTCGGCGAAGTAGTTGCCGATGATTTGCAGGCCGACCGGGCGCTTGGCGTTCTTCTCGCCCTGGCCGAAGCCGACCGGGATCGACATGCCGGGCAGGCCCGCCAGGCTGGTCGACAGGGTATAGATGTCGGCCAGGTAGTTCGCCACCGGGTCGTTCGCCTTCGAACCGAGATCCCAGGCCACCGTCGGCGCCACCGGGCCCATGATCACGTCGCACTTGTCGGCGAACGCGGCCTGGAAGTCGTCCGCGATCAGGCGGCGGATCTTCTGCGCCTGCACGTAGTAGGCGTCGTAGTAGCCGTGGCACAGCACGTAGGTGCCGACCATGATGCGGCGCTGGACCTCGCGGCCGAAGCCTTCGGCGCGGGTTTTGCGGTACATGTCCTGCAGATCCTTGTACTCGGCAGCGCGGTGGCCGTAGCGCACGCCGTCGAAGCGCGACAGGTTCGACGAGGCTTCGGCCGGGGCGATGATGTAGTAGGTCGGGATCGACAGCGCGGTCTTCGGCAGCGAGATCTCCACCAGGGTGGCGCCCAGCTTGACGAATTCGTCCAGTGCACCACGTACCGCAGCTTCCACGTCCTGCGCCAGGCCTTCGCCGAAGTATTCCTTCGGCACGCCGATGCGCAGCCCGTTCAGCGGCTTGTTCAGGTCGCGGGTGTAGTCTTCGGCGACGTTGCCCTGTTCGACCGTCAGGCTGGTCGAATCGCGCTCGTCGAAGCCGATCATTTCGTTCAGCAGCAGGGCGCAGTCCTCGGCGGTCTGGGCGATCGGGCCGCCCTGGTCGAGCGAGGAAGCGAAGGCGATCATGCCGAAGCGCGACACGCGGCCGTAGGTCGGCTTGATGCCGGTGACGCCGCAGAAGGCGGCCGGCTGGCGGATCGAGCCGCCGGTGTCGGTGGCGGTGGCGGCGGGCGCCAGGCGCGCGGCGATCGCGGCGGCCGAACCGCCCGAGGAGCCGCCCGGCACCGCCAGCGGATCCCAGGGGTTCTTCACCGCGCCGAAGGCCGAGTTCTCGTTGGCCGAGCCCATCGCGAATTCGTCGAGGTTGACCTTGCCCAGGGTGACCATGCCGGCGCGCTGGAAGCGCTCGACCACGGTGGCGTCGAAGGGGCTTTCATAATTGGCCAGCATCTTCGAGCCGGCTGTGGTGCGCCAGCCACGGGTGACGAAGATGTCCTTGTGCGCGATCGGCACGCCGGTCAGCGGGCCGGCCGAACCATCGGCGATGCGGGCGTCGGCGCTGGCGGCCTGCGCCAGGGTGCGTTTGCGGTCCAGGTGCAGGAAGGCGTTGTGGCTGCTCGCTTCGATGCGGTCGAGGTAGTGCCTGGTCAGTTCGACGCTCGAAACCTGCTTCGATTGCAGGAGCGCGGACAGCTCTTTGATGGTCTTGTTGTGCATGTGCGTGTCTTGTGAAAAGCGGTTGCGTGCGAGTGTGCCGAATTACTCGATGACCTTCGGCACCAGGTACAGGCCGTCCTGCGCCTTCGGCGCCGGCGCCTGGTAGTCCTCGCGGCGGTTCTCCTCGGTGACCACGTCGTCGCGCAGGCGCAGCGGCAGCGCCATGATGCTTGCTAAGGGCTGCGACAACGGCGCAACACCGGTCGTGTCCACCGCCTGCATCTGCTCGGCCAGGGCGAAAATGCCGTTCAGCTCGGCCAGCGCGGTTTCGGCGTGGGCTTCGTCCATTTCGAGCTGGGCCAGGTTGGCGATGCGTTTTACGTCTGAAAGTGTCAGGGACATGGCAAAGGGCGCGGCGTCAAGCCGCGTGCAAAATGTGGTTGGGCTAATAACGAAAGTTGGCAAGCGGTCAGCGAACGGTCTGCTACGTCCGATAAAACCTTGGTAACACCGCCGATCTCGCGTTGGAAATGGGGGGTAAAACCACCCGTTTTCAGCATTTAATCGACAAATTATAAGGTAGAATGGCGGGCTAATGCGCTGTCGGGCTGCGAGACCGCCCGCCGCAGGAAAGACCGCGAGGCACAATGCCTGTGCGGCGAGGACAATCCCGATCAATTTTCGACGCGCGCCCCGCGCGCAATCAGGACACACATGTTTGGTTCTTTACGCAGCTACTTCTCGAATGACCTGGCGATCGACCTCGGTACCGCCAACACCCTGATCTACGTGCGCGGCCTGGGCATCGTCCTGGACGAGCCGTCGGTCGTCGCGATCCGCCAGGAGGGCGGCCCGAACGGCAAGAAGACGATCCAGGCGGTCGGCAAGGAAGCCAAGCAGATGCTGGGCAAGGTGCCGGGCAACATAGAAGCCATCCGCCCGATGAAGGACGGCGTGATCGCCGACTTCACCGTCACCGAACAGATGCTGAAGCAGTTCATCCGCATGGTGCACGATTCGAAATTCTTCCGCCCGTCGCCGCGCATCATCATCTGCGTGCCCTGCGGTTCGACCCAGGTCGAGCGCCGCGCGATCCGTGAATCGGCGCTCGGCGCCGGCGCCTCGCAGGTCTACCTGATCGAAGAGCCGATGGCGGCCGCGATCGGCGCCGGCCTGCCGGTCTCGGACGCTACCGGCTCGATGGTGGTCGACATCGGCGGCGGCACCACCGAAGTCGGCATCATCTCGCTGGGCGGCATGGTCTACAAGGGTTCGGTGCGCGTCGGCGGCGACAAGTTCGACGAAGCCATCGTCAACTACATCCGCCGCAACTACGGCATGCTGATCGGCGAGCAGACCGCCGAAGCGATCAAGAAGGCAATAGGCTCCGCTTTCCCGGGCTCGGAAGTCAAGGAAATGGAAGTCAAGGGCCGCAACCTGTCCGAAGGCATCCCGCGCTCGTTCACGATCTCCTCGAACGAGATCCTGGAAGCCCTGACCGACCCGCTCAACAACATCGTCTCGGCCGTCAAGAACGGGCTGGAACAGGCTCCGCCGGAACTGGGCGCCGACATCGCCGAGAAGGGCATGATGCTGACCGGCGGCGGCGCGCTGCTGCGCGACCTGGATCGCCTGCTGATGGAAGAGACCGGCCTGCCGGTGCTGGTGGCGGAAGACCCGCTGACCTGCGTGGTGCGCGGCTCGGGCATGGCGCTCGAGCGCATGGACAAGCTGGGCTCGATCTTCTCCTACGAATAAGAATACGGGACAGGGGCGACGCCAACAGCGTCTTGGCGGGCAGGGCGTACGGAAGCATCGTGCGCCTCTGCCCGCCTTGACGTTGGCATGCCGCCCGGTCTAGACAGGACGCCAACCAGGACATGGAATACAGTCCTCCGCCGCTTTTCAAACAGGGTGCCCCGGCGCGGGTCAAGGCGATCGTCTTCGCCCTGATCTCGGTCGTGCTGCTGGTCGTCGATGCCCGCTACCAGACCCTGAGCTCGGTGCGGCAGGTGGCCGCCACCGTCCTCTATCCCCTGCAGATGGCCGCCCTGATGCCGCGCGAGGCGCTCGGCAACATGGTCGGCTACTTCTCCTCGATTTCCTCGCTCCAGAAGGAAGTGAACGAGCTCAAGACCCAGCAGCTGGCGCAGTCGCGCCTGCTGCAGCAGGCGCAGCTCCAGATGGCCGAGAACGCGCAGCTGCGCCGCCTGATGGATGCGAAGCAGCACCTGCCGGTCCAGGCCCAGATGACCGAGATCCTGTACGACGCGCGCGACCCGTCGACGCGCCGCATCGTGATCGACCGCGGCTCGCGCCACGACGTCGTGCCCGGTCTGCCGGTGATCGACCATGCGGGCGTGGTCGGCCAGGTCACGCGCGTGTTTCCGTTCACTTCCGAGGTCACGCTCCTGACCGACCGCGACCAGGCGATTCCCGTGCAGGTGCTGCGCAGCGGCTTGCGCAGCATCGCCTATGGCCGCGGGCAGTCCGGCCTGCTCGACCTGCGCTTCGTGGTGGCCAATGCCGACATCCAGGTGGGCGACGTGCTGGTGACCTCGGGCCTGGACGGCATGTACCCGGCCGGCCTGGCGGTGGCCAAGGTGGTGCAGGTCGAAAGCGTGGCCGGCGGCACCTTCGGGCGCGTGGTCGGCCAGCCGCTGGGCGGCATCGACCGCAACCGCCAGCTGCTGGTCATCATGTCGCAGTCGAACCTGCCGCCCAAGCCCGCGCCCGACGCGAAGCCGGCCGCCACCACCGCGCGCCGCAAGCTGCCGGACATGGCCCCGATTCCGGCGCCGCCGCTGGCGCCCGCGCCGCTGCCGCCGCAGGGCGTGCCCGCGCAGCCCGCCCGGCCGCCCGCGGCCGTTCCTGCCCAGCAGGCCGGCGCCGCGCCTGCGGCCACCGCGCCGGCGCAGGCAGGTACTCCGGCGGTCCAATCCGCCGCCGTCAACCCGGCCAACAGGGAGGGCCAATAATGCCCGGTAACCGTCCGCACTACATCCTGCTGCCCGTCAGCCCGCTGTTCATCACCTTCAGCCTGGTGTGCGCCTTCATGCTCAACCTGCTGCCGATGGGCCGCTGGGTCGGCGCGCCCGACTTCGTCGCGCTGGTGCTGGTGTTCTGGGGCATCCACCAGCCGCGCAAGGTTGGCATCGGGGTCGCCTTCGTCATGGGCCTCCTGATGGACGTGCACGACGCCAGCCTGCTGGGCGAGAATGCGCTTGCCTATACCCTGCTGTCCTACCTCGCCATCATGATCCACCGCCGCGTGCTGTGGTTCCGCCTGACGACCCAGGCCATGCACGTGCTGCCGCTGCTGCTGCTGGCGCAGGCGGTGCAGTTCTTCGTCCACTTCACCGCCTCGGGCCGTTTTCCCGGCGTGCTGTACTTCGCCGAGAGCATCGTCGCCGTCGCCCTGTGGCCGGTGATTACCTGGCTGCTGCTGGCGCCGCAGCGCCGCGCGGTCGACCGCGACCATACCCGCCCGATCTGACCGACCGAACCGAGTTTTCTGCGCTGTGACCGAATTCAAGGACAACGACCGCGAGATCCACCTGTTCCGCATGCGCCTCACGGCGCTGGTGGTGCTCGTCTTCATCTGCTTTGGCCTGCTGGTGGCGCGTTTCGTCTGGCTGCAGGTGCTGCGCCACGACCAGTTCGCCGCGCAGGCCGAGGGCAACCGCATCGCGCTGGTGCCCATCGTGCCCAACCGCGGCCTGATCGTCGACCGCAACGGCGTGGTCCTGGCGCGCAACTACTCGGCCTATACGCTCGAGATCACGCCGTCCAAGCTGCAGGCCAACCTGGAATCGACCATCGACGAGCTGTCCAAGCTGGTCGAGATCGACGCGCGCGACCGCCGCCGCTTCAAGCGCCTGCTGGAAGAGTCGCGCAGCTTCGCCAGCGTGCCCTTGCGCACCCGCCTGACCGACGACGAAGTGGCGCGCTTCACCGCGCAGCGCTTCCGCTTCCCGGGCGTGGAAGTGCAGGCGCGCCTGTTCCGCCAGTATCCGCTGGGCGAGACCGCTTCGCACGTGATCGGCTACATCGGCCGCATCAACCAGAAGGAGCAGGCCCAGCTCGAGGAAGACGGCCTGGATGCCAACTACAACGGCACCGAGCATATCGGCAAGGAAGGCGTGGAGAAGAAGTACGAAAACCACCTGCACGGCATCACCGGCTACGAGCAGGTCGAGCGTACCGCCGGCGGGCGCGCCGTCCGTACGCTGTCGCGCACGCCGCCGACGCCGGGCAGCAACCTGATCCTGTCGATCGACATCGAGCTGCAGAAGGTGGTCGAGGAAGCCTTCGGCGAGCAGCGCGGCGCGCTGGTGGCGATCGAGCCCGCCACCGGCGACGTGCTGGCCTATGTGTCGCGCCCGGGCTACGACCCGAACCTGTTCGTGGACGGCATCGACACCCAGAGCTGGAACGAGCTGAACACCTCGCTCGACCGCCCGCTGATGAACCGCCCGCTGTCGGGCGCTTACCCGCCGGGATCGACCTTCAAGCCCTTCATGTCGCTGGCCGCGCTCGAAATGGGCTTCCGCAAGCCGTCCGACGCAATCCGCGACGCCGGCTTCTATGTGCTGGGCGGGCACCGCTTCCGCGACGACAAGCCGGGCGGCCACGGCGTGGTCGACATGTACAAGTCGGTGGTGGAGTCCTGCGACACCTATTACTACCAGCTCGGCAACGAGATGGGCATCGATAACATCTCGAACTTCATGAAGCAGTTCGGCTTCGGCGAACTGACCGGCATCGACCTCGAGCACGAGAAGGCGGGCGTGCGCCCGTCCAAGGAGTGGAAGGCGAACCGCTTCAAGGGCCGCGCCGCCGGCAGGTGGCAGGGCGGCGACACCATCTCGATCTCGATCGGGCAGGGCTACAACAACTACACCATGATCCAGCTGGCCCACGCGGTCTCGACCCTGGCCAACAACGGCATCGTGATGAAGCCGCACCTGGTCAAGCTGATCGAGGACGGCGCCACCAAGCAGCGCACCCAGACCGTGCCGAAGGAAACCCGGCGCATCCCGCTCAAGCAGGAAAACATCGACTTCATCAAGCAAACCATGGTGGGCGTGACCCAGGATTCCAACGGCACCGGCCGCCGCGTGTTCGCCAACGCCGGCTACGTCTCGGCCGGCAAGACCGGCACCGCGCAGGTGATCGGCCTCAAGGGCGGCAAGTACAACGCCCACGCGATCGACGAGCGCCACCGCGACAACGCGCTGTACGTCGCCTTTGCCCCGGCCGACAAGCCGACGATCGCGCTGGCGCTGATCGTCGAGAACGCGGGCTTCGGCGCCGCGGCCGCGGCCCCGATCGCGCGCAAGGCGCTCGACTACTACCTGCTGGGCAAGCGTCCGGCGCCGCCGGCCTCGAAGACGGCGCCGGCGCCGAAAGCCGCACCGCCCGCACCGGCCGCCGCGCCGGGCCCGGTCATCCAGGCCGCCGCCGCGGGCGCGCCCGGCGTACCCGCCACACGAAAGGAATAAGCCATGGCGCACATTCCAGAACGCCGCTCGCTGCGGCGCCGCCTGCGTCCCTATTTCGCGGTCTTCGACTGGCCGCTCGGCCTGGTGCTGTTCGTGCTGATGATGACCAGCCTGATCACCATGGCCTCGGCCGGCGCCGAGTACCCGGATCGCGTCGAGCACCAGATCCGCAACTTCCTGCTGTCCTTCGCCGTCATGTGGATCGCCGCCAACGTGCCGCCGCAAACCCTGATGCGGCTCGCCGTGCCGATCTACACCTTCGGGGTCGCGCTCTTGATCGCGGTGGCGATGTTCGGCATCATCAAGAAGGGCGCGCGGCGCTGGCTGCACGTGGGCGTCGATATCCAGCCCTCCGAGATCCTGAAGATCGCGACGCCGCTGATGCTGGCTTGGTACTTCCAGCAGCGCGCCAATGCCGGCACCTGGAAGAACTACCTCATCGCGGCGGTAATCCTGCTGGTCCCGTTCACGCTGATCGCCAAGCAGCCCGACCTGGGCACCGGCCTGATGGTGTTCGCTTCGGGCTTCTACGTGATCTTCCTGGCCGGCCTGCCTTGGAAGGCGCTGATCGGACTTGGCGTGTCGGCCGCGGCGGCGATGCCGATCGCCTGGTCGATGCTGCACGACTACCAGCGCGAGCGGGTGATGACCCTGATCGATCCGACCTCCGACCCGCTGGGCAAGGGCTTCCACATCATCCAGTCCGAGATCGCGATCGGTTCCGGCGGCCTGTTCGGCAAGGGCTACGGCCAGGGTACCCAGGGCGCGCTGGAGTTCGTTCCCGAGCAGACCACCGACTTCGTGTTCGCCGTGTATTCGGAGGAATTCGGCCTGGTCGGCAACCTGTTCCTGCTGTTCGTCTACCTGCTGCTGATCGGGCGCGGACTGATGATCGCCGCGAATGCGCCGAACACGTTCACGCGCCTGCTGGCCGGGGCGATCACGATGATGTTCTTCACTTATGCTTTCGTCAACATGGGCATGGTGATTGGTATCCTGCCCGTCGTCGGAGTTCCCTTACCTTTCATGAGCTACGGCGGAACAGCCTTTATTACGCTCGGCCTCGGCGCTGGTATATTGATGAGTATTCAAAGACATCGTAAACTAGTGCAGACGTAATTTAACAAGGACCGCGCATGGCCGTTCCAAGAAAACAACTTGCCACGGTCATCGCACTGGCCATCTTCGCCACCGGCTGCAGCACCACCGACACCGGCGAGCGCAAAAGCTTGATTCCTTTGCCGTGGAAGCATCCCAAGGCGAAGCTTGGCGAACCGCCCAAGCTGCCGCCCGCCAATTCCGGCCGCGGCGGCTACTACAAGGACGACGGCCCCGGTCTGAATCCGCCGGCGGGCCTGATGGACCTGCCCGATGCGGTGGTCAAGGCCGAACCCTATTCGCGCTGGGCCAACCGTCCCTACTCGGTGTTCGGCCAGACCTATACCCCGATCCTGCACCAGGATCCCTTCGTGCAGCGTGGCGTCGCCAGCTGGTACGGCGTGAAGTTCCACGGCCAGAAGACCTCGTCCGGCGAACTTTACGACATGTACAAGATGACGGCGGCGCATCCGACGCTGCCGATTCCTTCCTTCGCACGCATCACCAGCGTCGAAACCGGCAAGTCGGTGGTGGTGCGCATCAACGACCGCGGTCCCTTCCACGCCAGCCGCATCGTCGACGTGTCCTACACGGCGGCGCTCAAGCTCGGCCTGCTGGGCAAGGGCAGCCACGAAGTCCAGGTCGAGCGCCTGTTCCCGGACGATCCGATCCGCATGGCCTCGGAGCGTCGCGTCGCCACTTCCGAAGCGCAATCGGCGCCGCCGGAAATCACGACGCTGATGCTGGAAGACCGCGTGCGCACCGACAGCGCGGCCGTGGCAGAGGTGGTGCCCAAGCTGGTCCCGCGCGGCAGCTTCTATGTCCAGCTCGGCGCCTACAGCCGCTCGGGCACCGCGGAAGCCATGAGCGAAAAGCTGATCGATGCCGGCATCGAAGTCGGCAAGCTCGAAGTGGTGAAGGTGGGTTCGGTAAACCGCCTGTACGGCGGGCCGTTCGGCAGCCGCGAGGATGCGGCGGCGGCGGCGCGCGCGGTGCCGTCCTCGTTCGGACTCAAGCCGATCGTCGTCAAGCGATAAGCGCTTCCAGGGCATCTTTCCACCCTACGGAACGCCTGCACTGTTCGTCACCAGTACGTGCCGGACCGGTCAACGACACGGACGCAGCTGCACCCCGGCGAAATCGTCGGCAATGCCCGCCACGCGGGCGCGCTCGTCCGGCGTCAGGTCGCGGAACTGCCAGGCCGCGCGCGTGCCCTGCGGCCCGCGCGGCAGCACCCGCACCCCGCGCACGCCCTGTTTGCCGAGCGTCGCCACCAGGCCCTGCGCGGCCGTCTCGGTCTTGAACACGCCCAGCGACACCGCCCACCTGAGCGGCGAGTCGCCCTGCATCACGAAGAAGTTCTGCACCCCTTTTTCCTTCAGCTCGGCCACGCGGCGCTCGGCGCCTTCCTTGCCGCCGTTCGGCGGCAGGTAGACCAGGTGGCTGGTGATTTCCTGGAAGGGCACGCTGGTGCGTGCGGCCCGTGCGCCCAGGTCGAGGCGGGCGATGCGGGTTTCGAAGCGGCGCGCGTCGGCGGCCGCGAAGGCGCCGGCCTGGGTGCAGGCCACTGTCTCCACCTGCGGCGAGGGCGCTGGAGCGGGTGCGGCGGGCGGCGCTTCCGGCGCGGCCGGCGCCGCTGCGGTCTCGGCGGCCGCGCGCGCTTCAAGCGCGCTGAGCATCGACATGCGCTCGGTGGCCAGCTGGTTCTTCAGGCGCTGCGGCTCGCGTTCGCCACCCTCGAGCGTGCCGAGATACCCCTGGCCGTAGGCCAGCAGCAGGGCGTTCAGCGCCAGCAGTGCCCAGAATACGAATTTCAACAAGTGCGCTCCTCCATCCTCAGGCGGCTGCCGCGTGCAAGCCGACCAGCACGATGTTATCGACCAGCAGGCAGGAGAACTTGAGGACCGGCGCGATATAAGGCGCCGCGCCGCCGGAAACGATGCATGCCGTGGCGGCGTGCGCCGCGCAGGCGCGCTCGATGGCGCCGGCCTGGGCCGACAGCACGCCGGAGACGATCGCGTCGTCGGTGTTGTCGCCGAAGACCGGCGGCGGGGCGGCGCCGCCCGGGCCTTCGCCCGGGCTCACCTGGGGCAACTGGGCCGTATTGCGGGCCAGCGAGCCGGCCATCAGGGCCAGGCCCGGCAGGATCATGCCGCCGATGAAGCGGCCGTCCTTCGTCACGGCATCGACCGTGGTCGCGGTGCCGCAGGTCGCCACGATCAGGTCCTGCCCGGGCGCCAGCGCACGCGCGCCGATGGCGGCGGCGAAGCGGTCGCAGCCGAGCTGGCCCGGGTTGCGGTAGCCGTTCTGCAGGCCGGCGCGTTCCAGAGTGGAGGCGAACCACTCGACCGCGATTCCGGTCGGCAGCGCCTGCGCGATGCGTTCGCGCACGGCGGCGCCGGCCACGTTCGAGACGATGGCGCGCGCCACGCCGGCCCGGCGCCACGTATCGGCGGCGCCATCGAGTCCGGCATGCGAGACCGCGTCGGTCAGCGTCCAGGCGCCCAGCGCCGCGCCGGGCGCCGCGATAGCCCACTTGATGCGGGTATTGCCCGCGTCGATCAGCAGCAGGTTCATGCCCGTCTCACTCGCTGAGCCGCAGCGACACGTCGCCCGCCAGTACGCTCGTGCGTCCCTCGGCGGTGTCCAGCAGCAGGCGGCCGGCATCGTCGACGCCGGCCGCCAGGCCTTTCTGCAGCACCTTGCCGTTGTCGAGGATGACGACGGCGCGGCCCTGCCAGGCATGGCGCAGGTTCCAGCGCGCGCTGAAGGCGGCGAAGCCCTGGCTGGCGAACAGGCGCAGCGCGTCGGCCAGGGCGTCGAGCAGGGCGGCCATCAGCTGGTCGCGGTCCATGCGCGCCAGCCAGGGCGCGCCGGCGGCGCTGCGCCCGAGGCGCGCTTCCACTTCGTCCGGCATGACGAGGTTCAGGCCGATGCCGATCACGGCCCAGGTGCCGCCGCCGCTGTCGCTTGACGCCGACTGGGTCTCGATCAGGATCCCGGCCAGCTTGTCGCCGTCCTTGAGCACGTCGTTCGGCCACTTGAGCTGGATCTGCACGCCGAGCTGCCCCAGCGCGTCGCCCAGCGCCACGCCGATGGCCAGCGGCAGGCCGGTGAGCCCCTGCAGGCCGCCTTCGAACCTCCAGGCCAGCGAAAAGGTCAGCGAATTCTCGCTGGAAGAGAGCCAGCTGCGGCCGGCGCGTCCGCGGCCGGCGTTCTGGTGCTCGGCGACCAGCAGCACCGGCTCGCTGAGCTGCGCGGCGCGCGCCAGCAGGTCGGCGTTGGTCGAACCGGTCTCCGGCACGACCTCCACCGCGACACCGGCGCGGGACAAGGAAAAGATATTCGCGGCGTTCATGCTTCCCCCTGGCGCTGTTTTGTCGGAGCGCGCGAGAACGCGAGATCGAACAAGGGATTCGGCAGCAGGCGCAGCAGCTTGGCCGCGACGCCCATCTGCCAGGGCAGCACGCGGTAGCTGGAACCACGCGCGATGACATCAAGCGCCTGGGCGGCGAAGCGCTCGGCGGGCGTCAGGAAGGGCATGGGAAAACGGTTCTTGCGGGTCATGGGAGTGTCGATATAACCGGGGGCAATGGTGACCACCTTGATGCCGGAGGCACGTAGTTCAAGGCGCAGCGATTCACAGTAGCTGTGCACCGCGGCCTTGGAGGCGCAGTAGGCGCCGGCGCCGCGCATGCCGCGGATGCCCGCCACGCTGCCGATCCCGACCAGGCGGCGCGGGCCCTGTTGGGCTTTCATGGAAGCGATGAAGGGTGCGAAGGTGGCGACGGTGGCGTTCACGTTCGTGGCGAACACGGCGTCGAACACCGCCAGGTCGGCGGGGCGCTCGGTGAGGGTGCCGTGCGAGATGCCGGCGCTGGCGATGACGATGTCGGCGCCGCCCTTGGCCGCGATGAAGTCGGCGGCAGCGGCGGCCACGGCGTCATGGTCGGTGACGTCGGCCGCGTAGATGCGGTGGCGTTCGGGGTGGGGGAGGCTGGCGGCGAGTTCTTCCAGCAGCGGGCGGCGGCGCGCCAGCAGGCCGAGGGATGCGCCGCGCGCCGCGTATTCGCGCGCCAGCGCCGCGCCGATGCCGCTCGAGGCGCCGGTGATGAATACCCGGTCTGCCGGCAAGCTCACTTCTTGTCTGCTTTGGCGCGCGCGACCAGCGTGTCCATCACCTGCAGGGTGCCCTGCAGGGCGTCGTTGCCGCTGACGTTGCCGGATTCGCCGACCATGCCGGGCGAGGTCAGGAAGCGGCCGTCGATCGCGATCATCGGCCAGTGGGTGATGCGGTAGGCTTCCATCATTGCCTGGGCGCGGCGCAGCTTGGCCTGCACGCCGAAGGAGCGGTAGGTGTCGATGAACTTGGCGCGGTCGATGCCGGCGCGGCTGGCCCAGTCGAACACCTGCTCGTCCTGGGTGAAGCCGACGCGCTCGACGTGGTAGGCATTGAAGACCTTGCCGTGGAACTGCTCGAGCAGGCCGAGCGATTCGAGCGTGAAGAACAGGCGCTGCTGCGCCGCCACCTGTGCGCCGCGCGGCACGTGCACGCGCCGGAACACGATGTTGTCGCCCTGTTTCTTGACCCAGTCGGCCAGGTAGGGCTCGAAGGAATAGCAGTGCGGGCAGTAATAGGCGAAGAACTCGATCACCTCGATTCTGCGCCCGCTGTCGGTCGGCTGGGCTTCCGGCAGGACCTGGTACTCCGCGCCTTCCTTGGGCGCGGCAGGCGAGGCTGCGGTGAGCGCAGGAGCGGCAAGCAGGGCGGCGGAGCAGATCAGGCGGCGAAGCGGGTTCATGCGGTTCCTTCGGTCGGGGTAGAGAGGCCTAGCGTTGGCTGCGGACGACGTCGACGACGATGCCGCTGTCGAGCAGCTTGGCGCGCGCCTTGTTCACGGTTTCCTGTCCGGTGTACGGGCCCACGCGCACGCGATGCAGCACGCCGCTGTCGGTAGTGCGGTCGGTGATTGCCGCTTCGAAACCGAGCAGGGCCAGCTTGGCGCGGGTGCTTTCCGCATCGGACATGTCGCGGAAGGCGCCGGCCTGGAGGTAATAGATATAGCCGTCGCCGCCGGCGGCTGGGGCAGGGGCAGGGGCGGCAGCGGTGGCCGGAGCGGCAGGCGCCGCTGGCGTGGCTGCCGGCGCAGCCGGCGCCGCACCCTGCATGCCGGCAATGGCCTGACCCAGCGGATCGGCGTCGGCCGCCGGCGCGGGTGCCGGTGCCGGTGCTGGCGCTGCTGCCGGGGCCGGGCGGTTGGCGCGTTCGGCGATCTCGCGGTTCGCTTCGCGCGCGGCGTCGCGGTTGCCGTACAGCGGCTTGTTCGGATCGCTCGCCTGGCTCGGCGCGAGGTCGGCCGGGCGGCCCATCTTGTTGGAACGGTCGGTGAAGGGCGACTGGCCCTTGGTGATCACGAGCGCGACCGCCACCGCGATCCCGAGGCCGATGATCAGGCCGATGATGATGCCGGTCAGGGTGCTGCCGCGCTGGCGCAGCGGAGAGAACTTACGAATGGCGGTCATGTTGCGCTTGGTAGTGATAAAACGATGATTACTCTTGTCCTTCGGTCGGAGCGCGCTCCATCTTGCTTGGGGCCGACACGCCGATCAGGGCCAGGCCGTTGCGCAGCACCTGGCGGGTAGCCAGGGCCAGGGCCAGGCGCGCCAGCTTCAGGGACTCGTTGTCGTCCAGCAGCCACTTGTGGGCGAAGTAGTAGCTGTGCAGCTCGCCGGCCAGTTCGCGCAGGTAGAAGGCGACGTGGTGCGGGCTCAGCTCGAGCTTCGCGCGCTCCAGCATTTCCGGGTAGGCGGACAGCTTGGCCAACAGGCTCGCTTCGTGCGGTTCGGTCAGCAGGGACAGGTCGGCGCCAGGCAATTGCGATTCGTCGCCGCCCCAGTTGGCGAGCGCCGAGCAGATGCGGGCGTGGGCGTACTGCACGTAGTACACCGGGTTCTCGTCCGAGGTCTTGAGCGCGACGTCGACGTCGAACACGAATTCGGTGTCGGCCTTGCGCGAGATGAGGAAGAAGCGCACCGCGTCGCGGCCGCGCGTCACGTCGCCGTTGCCCGACCATTCGATCAGGTCGCGCACCGTGACGTAGGAGCCGGCGCGCTTGGAGATCTTGACCTCTTCGCCGTTCTTCATGACGGTGACCATCTTGTGCAGCACGTAGTCGGGATAGCCCTGCGGGATGCCGATGTTCACCGCCTGCAGGCCGGCGCGCACGCGCGCGATGGTGCCGTGGTGGTCGCTGCCCTGCACGTTGATGGCCTGGTCGAAGCCGCGGCGGAATTTCTGGATGTGGTAGGCCACGTCCGGCACGAAGTAGGTGTAGCTGCCGTCGGACTTGCGCATCACGCGGTCCTTGTCGTCGCCGTAGTCGGTGGTCTTGAGCCACAGCGCGCCTTCCTGCTCGTAGGTCTTGCCGGCGTCGACCAGGGCCTGCACGGCCGCTTCCACCTTGCCGTCCGCGTACAGCGAGGACTCGAGGTAGTAGTTGTCGAACTTGACGCCGAAGGCCTGCAGGTCCTGGTCCTGCTCGTTGCGCAGGTAGGTCACGGCGAAGCGGCGGATCGATTCGATGTCGTCGACATTGCCCGATGCGGTGGCCGGCTCGCCGTCGCTGGCCGAGACGGTCTTCTTGGCCAGGAAGTCGGCGGCGATGTCGGCGATGTAGTCGCCGTTGTAGGCCGACTCGGGCCACTCGGCGTCGCCCGGCTTGAAGCCCTTGGCGCGCGCCTGTACCGAGGTGGCGAGGGTGGCGATCTGCACGCCCGCGTCGTTGTAGTAGAACTCGCGGGTGACGTCGTGGCCCTGCGCTTCGAACAACGAGGACAGGGCGTCGCCCAGCGCGGCCTGGCGGCCGTGGCCCACGTGCAGCGGGCCGGTCGGGTTGGCCGAGACGAATTCGATGATGGCGTGGTGACCCTTGCCGGCGCTGCCGCGGCCGAAGGCCGCGCCCTGTTCGAGCACGCTGCGCACGACCGACTGCTTGGCGCCTGCGGCCACGCGCAGGTTGATGAAGCCGGGACCGGCCACGTCGGCCGAGTCGACCAGGCCGGCGGCGCCGGGCTCGGCGAGCAGGGCGGCGACCAGGCGGGTGGCCAGTTCGCGCGGGTTGGTCTTGAGCGGCTTGGCCAGCTGCATGGCGATGTTGCAGGCGATGTCGCCGTGGCTCGGATCGCGTGGACGTTCCAATACGACGTTGGGAGTGAGGTCGGTGCCGGCGACGATCGGCGCGAGGGCGGCCTGGAACAGGGCAACGATCTGTTGTTTTTGTTGGGCGAGCATGGGGATGTCGATCTGATAAAAATGGCGGGCCTGCGGACAGGCAAACAGCAATCATTATACTGGTTTGGCGCATCGCGCAATATGTTCACCGCGGCAAGTTGTCAGCTTCGTTAAGCGGCACCAAAGCCTAAGCCGTTACAATGAGGGCCATTTTTCACTGCACCGACCCCGCCATGACCGACAAGCGCCCGACGCTCACCCTGAAACCGAAAGCCAAGCCGGCACGTTCCGCGTCGTCGCAGGGCAGGGAGCGGCCCCAGGGCGCCGGCCAGGCAGCGGCCGCCAAGCCGTCCTACCGTCCGTCGGCCGAGCGTGAAGCCATGCGCGAACCCGCGCGGGCGCCGCAGCGCGAGCATGCGCACCAGCTTGCAGCCGCGCAGCCGCGCCTGCGCCAGAGCCATGAAGCGAAGGTGGCGCCGCAGCGCGACTACCGCCCCGACCTGAAAGCCGATTCGCTGGCCCTGGCCCTGCTGGGCGCGGCCAATGCGATCGCGCGCGTGCGCGGCGGCGCCGCGCTGCCGCAGGCGCTTGCCGGCGTATTTACGGCCTATGACGTGACGCCGCAGGCACGCGGGGCGATCCAGGACATCGCCTACCGCAGCATGCGCCAGCTGGGCCGCAGCGACACCCTGCTGGGCCTGATGACGACCAAGGCGCCCGAGCTGCCGATGCTGGGCGGCCTGCTGTCGGCCGCGTTGACCCTGCTCGATCCGCCGCCGGGAACGCAGGCGCCCTACGAAGCCTTCACCGTGGTGGACCAGGCCGTCAACGCCGCCGCCAGCCACCCCGATTTCGCCCATGCCAAGGCCATGGTCAATGCCGTGCTGCGCCGCTTCCTGCGCGAGCGCGAGTCCTTGCTGGAGCAAGCCCTGAAGCAGCCGCTGGCGCGCTGGAACTACCCGCAATGGTGGGTCGACAGTACCCGCGCCGCCTACCCGTCCGAGTGGGAAAGCATCCTCGCGGCCGGCAACGCGCACCCGCCGCTGACCCTGCGCGTAAACCGCCGCCGCACGGGTGTCGAGGCTTACCTGGAGACGTTGGCGCAGGCCGGCTTCGCGGCCGAGCAGGTAGGGCCCACGGCCGTGCGCCTGGCGCAGGCCGTCAACGTCAGCCAGATCCCGGGCTTCCACGAGGGCGTGGTGTCGGTCCAGGACGCCGGCGCCCAGTTGGCCGCGCCGCTGCTCGACCTGCAGGACGGCATGCGCGTGCTGGACGCCTGCGCGGCGCCGGGCGGCAAGAGCGGCCATATCCTCGAGGCCGCCGACGTCGACCTGACCTCGGTCGACGCCGATCCGCAGCGCCTGGCGCGCGTGGGCGACAACCTGGGCCGCCTGGGCCTGACGGCGCGGCTGGTCGCGGCCCAGGCCCAGGATACGGACTGGTGGGATGGCCGCCAGTTCGACCGCATCCTGGCCGACGTGCCCTGTACCGCGTCCGGCATCGTGCGCCGCCACCCGGACATCCGCTGGCTGCGCCGCAAGTCCGACACGCTCCAACTTGCAACACTTTCTACCAAAATACTCGACAATCTTTGGCAGATGCTGCTGCCCAATGGTAAATTGTTGTTTGTGACATGTTCGCTCTGGCCCCAGGAATCGGAGGCGCAGGCTGCCGCGTTTGCGGCCCGCCACGACGCCATCCGCCTCGACGCGCCGGGCCAGCTGCTGCCAGCCAGCGGTGCCGGGCAGGATCATGACGGCTTGTTCTATGCGCTGTTCCAGAAGAAGTAACGGCGCGATGATCCATTAGACAACCTCGGCTTTCAATTTTTTGGCTCCGGCGCACCTGTGACCTTACGTTTTCTTTGCCTCCTCGCTTGCCAGCTGCTGCTGGTCTTCGCGTGTTCGCAGGCACGGGCGGCCGAGGTCATCGACATCACCAAGGTCGAGATCCAGGCCAGCGAGGACGGCTACCGCCTGAATACCGCGTTCGCCTTCGACCTGAACCACGAGCTGCAGGACGCGGTCCAGCACGGCATCAAGCTGCACTTCACCACCGAGATCGAGATGACGCGCCCGCGCTGGTGGTGGCGCGACGAGAAGGCGGTGTTCTCCAAGCGCACCATCGGCATCTCCTACGACATGCTGACGCGTCAGTACATCGTCACCACCGGCGGCAGCGTGCCGCAGCCCTTCAATACCCTCGACGATGCGCTGTCGCTGATCCGGCGGCCGGCGCGCTGGCTGATCGCCCCGAAAGACGCCCTCAAGAAGGGCGAGGTCTACAACGTCTCGGTGCGCATGTTCATGGACCGCGACTTCCTGTCCAAGCCGCTGCAGGTCAACGCCATCAATGATTCGAGCTGGCGCCTGAGCTCCAACAGGAAGACCTTCACCTACCGTGCAGAATGATCCAGGTACGCGGTAAATCGTTCAACCGGGCGCTGCGCTACGCGCTGGTGGTGGGCGGTGCGATCGCGTCGATCCTGCTGTTCCTGCTGGCCTCGGCCTCCGACAACTCCGGCTTCTTCGACCGTTATTACGTCTGGCTGCTGGGCGTGAACGCCGGCATGGCCGTGCTGCTCCTGATCCTCGTGGTGGTCGCGCTGGCGCGCCTGTATTCGCGCTACAAGGCCGGCAAGTTCGGCTCGCGCCTGGTGGCGCGGCTGGTGCTGCTGTTCGCCGGCATCGGCATCCTGCCGGGGCTGGTGATCTTCATGGTGTCGGTGCAGTTCGTCTCGCACTCGATCGACAGCTGGTTCGACGTCAAGATCGAGGCCGCGATCGAATCCGGCCTGAACCTCGGCCGCGCCGCCCTCGACGAAGCCGTGGCCGAACTGGGCGCCACCGGCCAGACCGCCGCCGCCACGCTGGCGGGCCAGGACGCGGTGATGGTGCAGGGCGTCCTGAGCGGCCTGGTGAACGACATCAGCGGGCTGCAAAGCGCCATGCTGCTCACCTCCGACGGCATCGTGCTGGCATCGAGCGCGCAGGACCGCAACCTGAACCTCGACCTGGACCGACCGACGCCCGACATGCTCAAGTCGGCCGCGCTGCCGGGGGGCTATGCGCGCCCGGAAGGCACCATGGACCGCGACGCCTCCGCGCAGCCGGACGGGCCGGACCAGAACGGTCTCGATGCCGCCACCGGCCTGCGCCTGCGCGTGGTGCTGGCGGTGCCCGAGGCGGCCGGCATGGAGCCGCGCTACCTGCAGCTGCTGCAGTCGGTGCCGGTCAACCTGGCCTCGAATGCGGTGGTGCTGCGCAGCGCCTCCGAGGAGTACCGCTCGCGCGACCAGGCCCGGCGCGGCCTGCGCAAGATGTACATCGAGACCCTGACCTTGACCCTGCTGCTGGCGATCTTCGGCGCGATCGGCTCCGCCTTCCTCATCGCCGGCAACCTGGCGCAGCCGCTGCTGGTGCTGGCCGAGGGCACGCAGGCGGTGGCCGAGGGCGACCTGTCGCCGCGCCCGACGGTCGAGACCAACGACGAACTGGGCACCCTGACGCGCTCCTTCAATGCCATGACCGGCCAGCTGTTCGAGGCGCGCAGCGCGGTCGAGCGCAACCGCATGGCGCTGCAGAACGCCAAGGCCCACCTGGAGTCGGTGCTGGCCAACATGTCAGCGGGCGTGATCGTGCTCGATGCCGAGGGGCGGGTGGTGAACTCGAACGACGCCGCCTACCGCATCCTGCAGGTCGAGCCGGGGGCGCTGGCCGGTCCGCTGGCCAGCATTCCGGGCCTGGAGACCTTCTACAACTGCATCACGCGCGCGATCTCGGCACAGAGCGCGCAGAGCGCGGCCAGCACCGACCGGCGCCGGCGCGCCCACTGGCAGCAGCAGATCGAGATCCCGCGCCGCGGCAGCAGCGACGAGCAGGAGCACGACATCACGCTGCTGGCGCGCGGCTCGCGCCTGCCGGTGGGCACCGGCAGCGGCTTCATCGTGGTGTTCGACGATATCTCGGACGTGATCGCGGGCCAGCGCTCGGTGGCCTGGGGCGAGGTGGCGCGCCGCCTGGCGCACGAGATCAAGAACCCGCTCACCCCGATCCAGCTGTCGGCCGAGCGCCTGCAGATGAAGCTGGAATCGAGCCTGCCGCCGCAGGAAGCCGAACTGCTGAAGAAGAGCACCACCACCATCGTCAACCAGGTCGACGCCATGAAGCGCATGGTCGACGACTTCCGCGACTACGCGCGCACGCCGCCGGCGGTGCTGGAGCCGCTCGACCTGAACGGCCTGATCGACGAGATCCTGCAGCTCTACCTGTCCGAGGACGGGTCGGACATCATCCACGCCGCGCTGGCGCCTGGCCTGCCCAAGGTCATGGGTGACGCCACCCAGCTGCGCCAGGTGATCCACAACCTGGTGCAGAACGCCCAGGACGCGCTGGTCGACCGCGGCCCCGATGCCCCGGCCCCGCGGGTGGACGTCACCACCGAGGCCATCCACTACGAAGGCGCGGACGGCGCCGCCGGGACCGCGGTGCGCCTGGCGATCACCGACAACGGCCCCGGCTTCTCGCCGCGCATCCTGGCGCGCGCCTTCGAGCCCTACGTCACCTCGAAGGCGCGCGGCACCGGCCTGGGCCTGCCGATGGTCAAGAAGATCATCGACGAACACGGTGGCAGGATCGATATCGGGAACCGTCCGGACGGATGTGGCGCGTCAGTATTCATTTTGCTGTTAAAGTTAGCTCCCGAGGCGAACTTGTCCGAAATATAAAAGACGGCATAAAATGCGGTATGACGGGTAAGAGATCAGGAAGATAGAACGATGGCGAACATACTCGTAGTTGATGATGAAATGGGCATCCGGGAGTTACTCTCGGAAATCCTTGGCGACGAAGGCCACGCCATCACGCTGGCGGAGAACGCGCAGCAGGCCCGCGAGGCGCGCGCCGCCGGCGCTCCCGACCTGGTCCTGCTGGACATCTGGATGCCGGATACCGACGGCGTCACCCTGCTCAAGGAATGGCAGCGCGATGGCCTGCTCACCATGCCGGTCATCATGATGTCCGGCCATGCCACCATCGACACCGCCGTCGAAGCGACCCGCATCGGCGCCCTGAATTTCCTCGAGAAGCCGATCGCCCTGCAGAAGCTGCTCAAGGCCGTGCAGCAGGGCCTGACCCGCGCGCAGGAAGTGGCGCGCGCGCCCATGGCCCCGCCGCGCCCGGTCGCAGCCGCCGCCGTTCCCGTGTCGGACAACGGCGCCGGCGCAGCCAGCGTCGCGGCCGCCCCGATGTTCGCGCAGGCGCCGCAGCAGATGGCCAACGGCTCGCGCCTGGTCCATGCGATCTCGCAAGGCGAGGGCACCGGTTACACGCTGTCCTTTGACCTGCCGCTGCGCGAAGCCCGCGACGCCTTCGAGCGCATGTACTTCGAACACCACCTGGGCCGCGAAGGCGGCAGCATGACGCGCGTGGCCGAGAAGACCGGCCTGGAACGCACCCACCTGTACCGCAAGCTCAAACAGCTCGGCGTCGAGCCGGGCAAGCTCGCCAAGAAGGGCGTCTGATTGGCCGGACCCGTTCCGGTCACCCTGGTCACCGGTCCCAGTGCCGGCGCACGCGAGGCGGCCATCGCCTCGCTGCTCGACGCCACATCGCCTGCTGCCCCTGCCGGCGCGGCACGGACCGGCCCCTTCAGCGCCGTCATCCTCGAAGGGCTTGCTTCAGGCAGCTCACCCATCCCCGACTTGTCCTCTGTCAGACTTGTCCGACTCGCACCCGGGTGCGTGTGCTGTACCGGCAACCTGGTTTTGCGTGTAACATTAAATCGACTGTTGCGCCAAGGCCCGGAACGCCTGTTCATCGGTGTGGCGAGCAGTGAGCATCTTGATCAGTTGCGATCGTGGCTGCAAGCAGCGCCATACGATCAGCTGTTGGCACTGAACCCGACCCTGCAAGCTTGACATCTTTGCTTACACAGCGTGTCCTTGAAATCGGTTCAGCAAGCCCCACCTCTTAACCGAAGTGATCAGCCAACTGCCTGCCGCCAAGCGGTTGGTTCACTATCGGGTGGCTCGGAAAACCGAGACACCCCTCACTCTGATCGAGAGAAGGAGTCATCATGAACATGATCTATAACAGCGAACAGTACAGCGTCGTCGAATTTGGCGTGGATCGCGACCTCGAAGCCCTGCGCTTCGGCGGATACGAGATCGTCGACAAGGCCGGCCGGCGCGAAGCGTTCATCGGCGGCAAACTGGCTCAATCTTTCCGCCGCGATGTGAACAACCTCATCGCCAGCGAGCCGACCATGGAAGAAATCGACGACTTCCTGGGATCCTACGACACCCTGATGAGCCAGCCGGTCGTGCTGCACTAATTCATCAGAAGGGCTACTACGGTTCCGGGACGTAGTAGCTCCACCGGCACCTCTGGGCGTGTTAAGCTGCGCGCCATGTGCCAACTCCTCGGAATGAACTGCAACGTCCCCACGGACATCGTTTTCTCCTTCACCGGCTTCGCCCATCGCGGCGGACGCACCGATACCCACCATGATGGCTGGGGCATCGCTTTCTTCGAAGGCAAGGGCGTACGCCATTTCGTCGACCACCAGGCCGCCGTCGCTTCGCCGATCGCCGAACTGATCAAGCGTTACCCGATCAAGTCCACCAACGTCATCGCCCATATCCGCAAGGCCACCCAGGGCCAGGTCGCGCTCGAGAACTGCCATCCTTTCGTGCGCGAGATGTGGGGACGCTACTGGGTGTTCGCCCACAATGGCGACCTGAAGGACTTCGCCCCAGTGCTGCACGGTCCGTTCCGCCCGGTCGGCACGACCGACAGCGAGCTGGCCTTCTGCTGGCTGATGCAGAGCCTGCGCGACGAGTTCGGCGACGGTTCATCGCGCAGCGCGCCCTCGCTTACCGAACTGCGCGCCGCGCTCGAAAAACTGGTGCCGCAGATCGCTGCCCATGGTACTTTCAACATGATGCTCTCGGACGGCACTGCGCTGTTCACCCACTGCTCGACCAAGCTGTGCTACATCGTGCGCCAGTATCCGTTTGCCGCGGCGCACCTGTCGGACGAAGACCTCTCGGTCGACTTCTCGCAGGTGACCACGCCGAACGACCGGGTCGCCATCATCGTGACCGAGCCCTTGACCAACAACGAGACCTGGACTCCCTTCGCACCCGGCGAACTCAAGCTGTTCGTGGATGGGCTGCCACAATAATGGCAAAAAGCTATCATTCCATTGATAAGTTAATGCCAATAATCCACTAACAGGGGCGGATACGGTAAAGTAGCCATGTTCGCGAGCCCATCCAGACGACATGACCGATACCGCCAGCCATGACCAGCCGCTGAAACTGCGCAACTTCTACCTCGGGCGCCAGCCGGTGCTCGACCGTAACCAGGCGCTGTTCGGCTATGAGCTGCTGTTCCGCGGCAACGCCCAGGGGAAGGCAGAGATCGATTCCGGCCTGTCCGCCAGCGCCGGCGTGATTCACCATGCTTCGCAACTGGGCCTGCCGCGCGCGATCGGCGACGCCACCGCCTTCCTGAACGTCGACACCGACGTGCTTCACAGCGACATGTTCGCCTTCCTGCCGCGCGAGCGCACCGTGCTCGAGATCGTGCGCTCGGTGGAGCCGAACGACGCCGTCATCGGGCGCATGACCGAATTGTCGCAGCACGGCTTTCGCTTCGCGGCGGAAGCCTCGGCCCATGGCGCCGCTTTGTCCCGCCTGCTGCCGGTGATCGACTACGTCAAGATGGACCTGCGCGAACTGCCGGTGGTGACCCTGCTGTCGCTGGCGCCGCGCCTGCGCGGCACCGGCAAGCGCCTGGTGGCCGAAAAGGTCGAGACCCACAGCGAATACCGCACCTGCCTGGACATCGGCTTCGATTATTTCCAGGGCTATTATTTTGCCAAGCCGACCGTGATCGCCGGCCGCAAGCTGTCGCCGTCGCAGGCGGCGGTGCTGGACCTGTTGAACCTGGTGACATCGGACGCCGACAATGCCGAGATCGAGCGCGCCGTGAAGAAGGACGTGACGCTCGGCCTGAACCTGCTGCGCCTGGTGAATACGCCGGCGGCCGGGGCAGGGCGCAAGATCGAGTCGGTCAGCCAGGCCCTGATGCTGCTGGGGCGCCGCCAGCTGCAGCGCTGGCTGCAGATCCTGCTGTACGCCGAGCCTGGCGTGCGCGGCCACAACCTCAGCCCGCTCCTGATGCTGGCCACTACCCGCGCGCGCCTGATGGAACTGCTGGCGCAGCGCCTGCGTCCCGGCCAGCGCAACGTGGCGGAGATCGCCTTCACGGTGGGCATGATGTCGCTGATGGACACCCTGTTCTGCATCCCGATGCAGGACATCGTGGAACAGATCCCGGTGATCGACGAAGTGCGCCATGCGCTGCTGGTGCGCCGCGGCTTCTTCGGCGAGCTGCTGCGCCTGGCCGAGTCGATCGAACGCATGGACGATGCGCAGGACGAGGTGGCGCCGGCGCTGCACGAATTGTCGATGGATGGCGACGACCTGGCCGAGCTCGAGATCTCGGCCTTCGAGTGGAGCGACAAGGTCGTTCGCTACGCGATGTAGGGTGGGCGGCTCGTAATCCGGGCCACTGGCCCGGATTACCCCACGCGATGATAGTTAGCAGCAAGATCATCGCGTGTGAAATCGGAGCCTTGAGCGATCACCGCGTGGGCGGGAAACCCGCCCACCCTACGTGGCACCGGAACGTGTCCACTGGCTGTGCAGCTCCGGATCCGTGCGCAGCTCCCATACCCCCAGTACGACCGTCGCGATGCCCGCGAGGACCAGGCTCCAGGTCATGGCCGGGTCGCGCACGACGCCGACCAGCCAGGGCGAGACCGCCACCCACACCCCCACGACGATATTCAGCAGCACGGCCCAGACATAGGTCCTGACCAGGTCGAATGCGGCCAGCAGCGCGATGATCGCGCCCGCGATGTAAGCGTTGATCGCCGGGGGCGAATAGGAAGGATAGCCGAGCGCCCAGGGCGACATGAACAGCCAGACGCCGATCACGACCATGAGCTGGTCCTGCCAGTGCCGGGACGACGGATGCATTGCCATGATGTGATCCTCCATGCGTGGACGTTGCAGTGCTTGGACAATGCTGCAGCGTGGAAGTTTGCGGAGGGCAGGGAAACGCCGCCGGCATCGACCGGCGGCGCAGGGGAGGATCAGGACAGGTTGGGCGCCAGGTAACGCTCGAGTTCGCTCTTGTCCATGCCGCGGCGGCGCGCCATGTCCTCGAGCTGGTCTTCGCCGATCTTGCCGACCACGAAGTACTTCGAGTCCGGGTGGGCAAAATAGAAGCCCGATACAGCGGCGCCCGGGTACATGGCGAAGGACTCGGTCAGCTCCATGCCGATCTCTTCCGCCTGCAAGGTGCGGAACAGCTCGGCCTTGACGGTGTGCTCCGGGCAGGCCGGGTAACCTGGCGCAGGACGGATGCCCTGGTAAGCTTCCTTGATCAGCGCTTCGTTCGACAGGTCCTCGCCCGCCGCGTAACCCCACAGGTCGGTACGGACGCGCTCATGCAGGTATTCGGCGAAGGCCTCGGCCAGGCGGTCGGCCAGGGCCTTGAGCATGATCGAGGAATAGTCGTCGAGGGCCGCTTCGAAGCGCTGCTCGTGCTTCTCGATGCCCAGGCCGGCGGTGACCGCGAACATGCCGATGTAGTCGGCGATGCCGGAATCCTTCGGCGCCACGAAATCGGACAGGCACTGGTTCGGGCGCTGCTCGCCGTCCACCACCGGCTTGACGCCCTGCTGGCGCAGGCCGTACCAGGTGAAGGCGACTTCCTTGCGCGATTCGTCGGTATAGATCTCGATGTCGTCGTCATTGACGGCGTTGGCGGGCAGCAGCGCAATGGCGCCATTGGCGGTCAGCCAGCGGCCTTCAATGATCTTCTTGAGCATCGCCTGGGCTTCCTCGAACACCTTGGTGGCGGCTTCGCCCACCACCTCGTCGGTGAGGATGGCGGGGTAGGGGCCGGCCAGGTCCCAGGTCTGGAAGAAGGGACCCCAGTCGATGTAGCGCGCCAGTTCGCCCAGCTCGACGTTCTTGAACACGCGGCGGCCGATGAATTTCGGCTTGACCGGTGCGTACGCGAGTTTCGCCTTGTTGCCGCGCGCCTGTTCGAGGGTGAGCATCGGCAGCGCCTTCTTGTTGGCGTGCTGCACGCGGATGCGCTCGTAATCCTCCGCGAGCTCGATGATGTAGGCGTCGCGCGTGTCGTCGGTCAGCAGCGACTGGCCCACCGACACCGAACGCGAGGCGTCCGGCACGTAGACCACCGGGCCTTCGTAGTGCGGCGCGATCTTGACGGCGGTGTGGGCGCGGCTGGTGGTGGCGCCGCCGATCAGCAGCGGGATCTTCTTCTCGCGGAAGTAGGGATCGCGCTGCATCTCGCGCGCCACGTGGGCCATCTCTTCCAGCGAAGGCGTGATCAGGCCCGACAGGCCGACGATGTCGGCATTCTCTTCCTTGGCCTTGGCCAGGATGTCGGCGGCCGGGACCATCACGCCCATGTTCACGATCTCGAAGTTATTGCATTGCAGGACCACCGAGACGATGTTCTTGCCGATGTCGTGCACGTCGCCCTTGACGGTCGCGATGACCATCTTGCCCTTCGGCTTGGCGACGATGCCGGTGCGGCGTTCTTCTTCCGCCTTCTCTTCTTCGATGAAGGGCACCAGGTGGGCCACGGCCTGCTTCATCACGCGCGCCGACTTGACCACCTGCGGCAGGAACATCTTGCCCTGTCCGAACAGGTCGCCTACGATGTTCATGCCGTCCATCAGCGGGCCTTCGATCACGTGGATCGGACGGCCGCCGGAGGCCAGGACCTGCTGGCGCATCTCTTCGGTGTCCTCGACGATCCACTGCGTGATGCCGTGCACCAGCGCGTGCGCCAGGCGCTTCTCGACCTTCGCCTCGCGCCACTCCAGGTTCTGTTCCTGCTTGCCGGCGCCGGCCTTCAGGGTGCCGGCGAATTCGATCATGCGCTCGGTGGCGTCCTCGCGGCGGTTCAGCACCACGTCCTCGACGCGCTCGCGCAGCTCGGCGGGCAGGTCGTCGTAGACGCCGACCATGCCGGCGTTGACAATCCCCATGGTGAGCCCGGCCTTGATCGCGTGGTACAGGAACACGGTGTGGATCGCTTCGCGCGCCGGGTCGTTGCCGCGGAAGCTGAACGAGACGTTCGACACGCCGCCCGAGACCTTCGCGTGCGGCAGGTTCTTGCGGATCCAGGCGGTGGCCTCGATGAAGTCCACCGCGTAGTTGTTGTGCTCTTCGATGCCGGTGGCGATCGCGAAGATGTTCGGGTCGAAGATGATGTCTTCCGGCGGGAAGCCCACCTGCTCGGTCAGCACTTTGTAGGCGCGACCGCAGATCTCGGTCTTGCGCGCGAAGGTGTCGGCCTGGCCCTGCTCGTCGAAGGCCATCACGATGACCGCGGCGCCGTAGCGGCGGCACAGCTTGGCCTGGCGGATGAATTCCTCTTCGCCTTCCTTCATCGAGATCGAGTTGACGATGGCCTTGCCCTGCACGCACTTCAAGCCCGCTTCGATCACGCTCCACTTCGAGGAGTCGATCATGATCGGCACGCGCGAGATGTCCGGTTCGGAGGCGATCAGGTTCAGGAAGCGCGTCATCGCGGCCTGCGAGTCGAGCATCGCCTCGTCCATGTTGATGTCGATGACCTGGGCGCCGTTCTCGACCTGCTGGCGCGCCACCGACAGCGCCTCGTCGAACTGCTCGTTCAGGATCATGCGCGCAAAAGCCTTGGAGCCGGTGACGTTGGTGCGCTCGCCGACGTTGACGAACAGCGAACTGTCGTCGATGGTGAAGGGCTCGAGGCCCGACAGGCGCATTGCGACCGGCACGTCCGGCACCTGGCGCGGCGGGGATGCTTCGAGAATCTTCGAGATGGCGGCGATGTGGTCCGGCGTGGTGCCGCAGCAGCCGCCCGCGATGTTGATGAAGCCGGCGTCGGCGAATTCGCGCAGCAGGGCCGAGGTGTCGCTGGGGAGCTCGTCGAAGCCGGTGTCGCTCATCGGGTTGGGCAGGCCGGCGTTCGGGTAGATGCACACGAAGGTATCGGCGATCGTCGACAGCTCTTCGGCATACGGGCGCATCAGCGCGGCGCCCAGTGCGCAGTTCAGGCCGACGGTCAGCGGCTTGGCATGGCGCACCGAGTTCCAGAAGGCGGCCACGGTCTGGCCCGACAGGATGCGGCCCGAGGCGTCGGTGACGGTGCCCGAGATCATGAGCGGCAGGCGCGGAATTTCCGGATGCTCTTCGAAGTACAGGTCGATCGCGAACAGCGCGGCCTTGCAGTTCAGGGTGTCGAAGATGGTCTCGACCAGGAGCACGTCGGAACCGCCGTCGACCAGGCCGCGCACCTGTTCATGATAGGAGGCGACCAGCTGGTCGAAGGTGATGTTGCGGAAGGCCGGGTCGGTCACGCTGGGCGAGATCGAGGCGGTCTTCGGGGTAGGGCCGAGGGCGCCGGCCACGAAGCGCGGCTTGTCCGGGGTACTGTATTTGTCGCAGGCGGCGCGCGCGAGCTTGGCGGCTTGCACGTTCATCTCGTAGGCGAGATGCGCCATGTGGTAGTCGTCTTGCGCCACGCCGGTGGCGCCGAAGGTATTCGTTTCGATCAGGTCGGCGCCGGCGGCGAGGTAGCGCTCGTGGATCTCCTGGATGATGTGCGGCTGGGTGAGCGTGAGCAGCTCGTTGTTACCCTTGACGAAGAGCTCGCGCTGGCCGGCGCCTTCCGGCGCGCTGAAGTCCTTGAAACGCTCACCGCGGTAGGCGGCTTCATCGAGCTTGTACTGCTGGATGATGGTGCCCATCGCGCCATCCAGGATCATGATGCGGCGCTTCAGGATGTCGCGCAGCTGGGAATCGATCGGGGAAATGGAGCGAAGTGGGGCGTTCATGGTGTCGTCTTTCTACGGCTTTACAGGCCGTTTACTATTGGGCGGTCTACGATTATACGTCAGGACGCCGGCTCGCTCTGCGGAGGGCGAAAATGCGATCCGCGTATGTATCTTTATGTATTGATTTCGCCGGCTGTTACATGACGTTACAAAACCTAACACATCCGCAATCTTTACGTTACATACACGGACGACAATTAACGCGTCGTCACAGGTTGGCGAAGCTTTTAACGGGATGATTGCATGAACAAAGAATATGAGCCGGATTGGGACCAGCCGGTGAACCGCATCGAAGAACCGGCTGTCGCCGTGAAGCCCCAAACGATCAACGGCGTGAAACAGATCGTGACGATCCGTTTGGACGTGGACATGCTCGAATGGTTCAAGTCGGCGGGTCCGGGTTACCAGACCCGTATCAACCAGGTACTGCGCGAGTACATGGACGCCCAGCGCACGGCTGGGTCGCAAGAGAAGTGATGTATCGGGGCGAATGCCCCGATTTTCTTTTCAGGAGAAGATTTTTCCGCCCAGCGGGAAACTCTTGAGGAAGTCCGCCGCAGCCAAGCGTTTGCCGCCAGGCTTTTGAAGTCCGGTCATGCGCAGTGCACCGCTGCCGCAGGCGACCACGATGCCCCCCGCATCCGCCGCCAGCACCTGGCCCGGCGACCCATTTCCGGATGCCAGCTCCGCATTCCACACCTTGACCGTCACGCCGTCGACCAGCCCGTGCGCACCCGGGAAGGGATTGAAGGCGCGCACCCGGCGCCACAGCACCTCGGCGTCCAGGGCGAAATCCAGCTTCGCTTCTTCCTTGCTGATCTTGGCGGCATAGGTCACGCCGGCTTCCGGCTGCGGCACCGCCTCGATCTGGCCGGCTTCCATCTTGCGCAGCGCCTCGACGATCATGCGTCCGCCCAGGTCTGCCAGCTTGTCGTGCAGGCTGCCGGTGGTGTCCGTGTCTTCAATGGCGACGCGTTCGATCAGCATCATCGGCCCGGTGTCGAGGCCTTCTTCCATGCCCATGATGGTGACGCCGGTCTCAAGGTCGCCGGCTTCGATCGCGCGGTGGATCGGCGCCGCGCCGCGCCAGCGCGGCAGCAGCGAGCCGTGGATGTTGATGCAGGGCTTGATATCGAGCGTGCTGCGCGGCAGGATCAGGCCATAGGCCGCCACCACCATCACGTCGTAATCGAGCGCCAGCAGGCGCTCGTGGGCGGCGCGCGCTTCCTCGGCGCGTTGCGGGTCCTTGGCGTCCATGCGCAGCGACAGCGGCTGCGCCACGGGCATGCCGTGCGCCAGCGCATACTGTTTCACTGCCGAGGCCTGCAGCTGCATGCCGCGCCCGGCCGGGCGGTCGGGCTGGGTCAGGACCAGGGGAATCTCGAAGCCGGCCTCGTGCAGGGCACGCAGGGCGACAGCGGCGAACTCGGGCGTGCCGGCAAAAACGAGCCTCATCGGGGCCCCTGTCAGCGGCGGGCGCTGCGCAGGGCGGCGTCGCGCTCCATGCCGCGCTCTTCCTTCTGCAGCTTGGCCTTGATGCGGTTGCGCTTGAGCGGCGACAGGTACTCGACGAAGACCTTGCCCATCAGGTGGTCCATCTCGTGCTGGATGCACACGGCCAGCAGGCCGTCGGCCTCGAGCTCGAATTCCTTGCCTTCGACGTCGTAGGCCTTGACCTTGACGCACGCCGGGCGCTCGACGCCGTCGTAGATGCCGGGCACCGACAGGCAGCCTTCGTCGTAGACCTGCTTCTCGTCGCTGGCCCAGGTGATTTCCGGATTGACGAAGACCAGCAGCTGGTCGGTGGTTTCGCTGACGTCGATGACGACCACGCGCTCGTGCACGTCGACCTGGGTGGCGGCCAGGCCGACGCCCGGTGCGTCGTACATGGTCTCGGCCATGTCCTTGACCAGCTGGCGCAGGTGCTCGGTGCCGAATTCGGTGACCGGCTTGGCAATCTTGTGCAGGCGTGGATCAGGGTAGCGGAGGATCTTCAGTAAGGCCATGGTCGAAAAAGTAAGAGGAGATAGGTGTTCAATAAGATTGTTGCGCGCGTACAGAAATGCAACACATCCCCGATCCTGCAAGACGCGGTTTGTCTTGCTAGTTCAGGGATTTATGTGCAGAATTTGATTCAGTACGGCAACCTTTTGTCGATCAGAGCGGGTCATCGTGCTGTCTCTTTCCAGCAGACGATGCGCGCTGCCAGCCCTTCGGTGTCAAAGCCGCAATCCATGTGCGCCAAGCGGACGCAACGACGGACACAATGACGGAAACAAGCAATGAAAAATTTTAGCACAGTCGTGACCCGCGCTGCTGCGGCGGCCCTCGTCGCGTGTGCCGTGGCCGGCCCGGTCCAGGCCGCTCCAGCATCGTCCGCCGCTTGCGCTTTCCGCCCCAACGCTCCCGACCAGCATGTCGTGGTCAAGGGCGACACCCTCTGGGATATTTCCGGCACTTTCTTGCAGAACCCCTGGTGCTGGCCGCAGGTGTGGGGCATGAACCGCGACGAGATCCGCAACCCGCACTGGATCTATCCCGGCCAGGTCATCTATTTCGACCGCACGCGCGGCCGCCTGTCCCTGAGCCGCCCGGGAAGCGGCGACGGCAGGGGCGAGCCGCCGATTACCAAACTGTCGCCGCAGCTGCGCAGCGAGTCGCTCGAGCGCGACGCCGTGCAGTCGATCCCGGCCGGCATGATCGAGCCTTACCTGACCCAGCCGCTGGTGGTCGAAGCCAATGCCCTGGCCGGCGCCCCGCGCATCGTCGCGTCGCAGGAAGGCCGCGTCTACCTGGGCACGGGCGACCGCGTCTATGTCAAGGGCGAGCTGCAGGGCGGCAAGACCTTCCAGGTGTTCCGTCCGAGCGGCCCGCTGCGCGATCCGCAGACCCGCAAGGTGCTGGCGCACGAGGCCGCCTACCTGGGCACCGTCACGCTCGACCGCGAAGCGGCGCCGGGCGTGGATGCGCATACCTTCCGCGTTGCCGAGACGCGCCAGGAAATGGGCGTGGGCGACCTCCTGATCCCGATGCCGCCGACGCCGGTGCGCAACTACATGCCGCATGCGCCGGCCCAGCCGGTCGATGCGCGCGTGATGTCGATCCATGGGGGCGTCAGCTACGCCGGCCAGAGCCAGGTGGTGACTGTCAATCGTGGCACAGTTGACGGACTCGATGTCGGTTCCGTGCTCCAGCTCTATCATCTCGGGAAGACGGTGCCGGACCCGGCGGGCAAAGGCGTGCTCGGCTTCGGCAAACGGACGATCAAGCTGCCCGACGAGCAATATGGCAGCCTGTTCATTTTCCGCGTGTTCAGCAATGTCTCGTACGGACTGATCATGCAAGTGACGGCGCCGGTGGAAGTCGGCGACGTGGCGCGCTCACCGGAGTAGAACCTATCCCAGTAGGGAGGAGGAAGTTGATGGCGATGCATGACAAGCGCGGGCAAGGCGCGAGGAGGCCGCATGGCGCGCGCCATGCAACGACGAGGTAGCATGGCATGGGGTGCCATGCTACACAGCACCCGCTTGTCAGGCGCGCCAGCAACGACTCATTCCCTGCTGGGATAGGTTCTGAATCCTACCGTGCAGGACACGGCCACCCACACTGCTATTCCCAGCCCACCGGATTCCCGCGCCATCGCCGACTGGATCCGGCTGGAAGGAACGGCGGGCGTGGGGTGCCGCACCGGCCGGTTGCTGCTGGACGTCTTCGGCTCGCCTGCGGCCATCTTCCGCGCCGGGCATGCGGCCCTGGCCGCCCATGTGCCGGCCGCGCAGGCCGCGGCGCTGTGTGCGCCGGTCTCGTCCGAACTCGCGCGGCAGATCGAGCTCACGCTGGCCTGGCTGTCGGGAGCGAACCGCCACCTCCTCACGCTGCACGACCCCGATTATCCGCCAAGCCTGCGGCACATCCCCGATCCGCCGCTTCTCCTTTATCTACACGGACAGCGAGCCTTGTTGTCCTCGCCCATGATCGCCGTGGTCGGCAGCCGCAATGCCAGCACGCAGGGCAGGGCCAATGCGGCAGGCTTCGCGGAAAGCCTGTCGCATGCGGGCCTGTGCGTGGTGTCGGGCATGGCGCTCGGCATCGATACGGCAGCGCACGAAGGCGCCTTGCGCGGTCCGGGTTCCACCATCGCCGTCATCGGCACCGGAGCAGACCGTGTCTACCCGGCGCGCAACCGTCCGCTTGCGCACCGCATTGCGGACGAAGGCTGCATCCTCAGCGAGTATGCACTCGGCACCCCGCCGGTCGCCGGCAACTTCCCGCGCCGCAATCGCATCATCAGCGGCCTGGCGGCCGGCGTGCTGGTGGTCGAGGCGGCGGCGCAGTCGGGTTCCCTGATCACGGCGCAGGTGGCGGCCGAGCAGGGGCGCGAAGTCTTCGCGCTGCCCGGGTCGATCCATTCGGCCCTGGCCAAGGGTTGCCATCAATTGATCCGCGAAGGAGCGCAGCTGGTCGAGACCGTGGACGAGGTGCTGGCCGCGCTGCGGGTCTCGCCGCTCGTGCGGCAGGCTGCAGCGCTACCCGTCGCTGCCGGCGACGATGCGCTGCTGGCCGCGCTGGGACACGATCCGGTGGAACCCGATGCGCTGCTGGCGCGCCTCGGTCTTGACGCCGGTGCGTTGGCCGGCGAACTGCTGGCGCTCGAACTGGCCGGGCTGCTCGAACGCTTGCCCGATGGCCGTGTCCAGCGCGTGGTGCGTGCCGCGTGAATACGAGAAAGTATGGCTGTTCTCGTCATGCACGATGCATGAAGGCGGTGCGAAAAAGAGTATTCTTCTTGCGATATTTTTGTGAAATGCTTGGCCTGAAATTTGTTAAAAATCGACAAAACTGAATGAACGGATAAGGCCACGAAACAACGTTTTTTACGTAGAGGGCGCCACCTGGCGTGCCAGGCTTGTGCCTCGGCGAGCTTAGCTGCTACAGTAGCGTCACTATGTTCGACATCCTGGTCTACCTCTACGAGACGTACTATCGTCCTGACGCCTGCCCCGAGCCGGCGGCCCTGGCACGCAAGCTGTCCGCCGTCGGTTTCGATGACATCGAGATTTCCGAGGCGCTGGACTGGCTCTCCGGGCTGACCGAAGTGGCAGTTTCCGACGCCATCGATGCCTGCACCGGCATCCGCTACTACGTGGACGAAGAATATATCGAACTGGGTAGCGCCGCGATCGGCTTCATCCAGTTCCTCGAGAGCGCCAAGGTGCTCAGCCCCGTGCAGCGCGAGATCGTCATCGAACGCGCGCTGGCCTGCGACGAGTCGCCGGTGGCGCTCGGCAAGCTCAAGATCATCGTGCTGATGGTCCTGTGGAGCCAGGGCAAGGAACCCGATGCGCTCATGTTCGACGATCTCTTCGGCGACGACGACGACCAGGAACCGCGCCTGCTGCACTGAGCAGCGCATCGAGAACAAACGGGCCGCAAGGCCCGTTTTTCATTTCTGCGTCACCATTTTTGGGCATCCCTGCGCCGCCAGGGTGCGCTTCGCCAGCCGAACGTGCACTTGCGGTCGGCGCGGCATCGCGCTTATCATTGGCCGCTCAATCCAGATTGTTACCATACAGACACTACGGCTTTCACAACCGTCCAGCCCGGGAGCATGTATGATGCGCGGGCAAAAGCCACTTATATATAGAGCACCCGAGAAACACTATGACCAAATCCCTCATCATCGCAGAGAAGCCGTCGGTCGCGAACGACATCGCGAAGACGCTGGGCGGCTTCACCAAGCACGATGAGTATTTCGAATCCGACGAATACATCCTGTCGTCCGCCGTCGGCCACCTGCTCGAGATCACGGTGCCCGAGGAGTACGACGTCAAGCGCGGCAAATGGAGCTTCACGCACCTGCCGGTGATCCCGCCGTACTTCGCGCTGAACCCGATCGCCAAGACCGAGTCGCGCCTCAAGGTGCTGAACAAGCTGATCAAGCGCAAGGACGTCACCACCCTGATCAACGCATGTGACGCGGGACGCGAAGGAGAACTCATCTTCCGCCTGATCGCTCAAAACGCGAAAGCCAAACAGCCGGTGAAGCGCCTGTGGCTGCAGTCGATGACGCCGAACGCGATCCGCGAAGGCTTCGCCCACCTGCGCAGCGACGAAGAGATGCTGCCGCTGGCCGACGCCGCGCGCTGCCGCTCCGAGGCCGACTGGCTGATCGGCATCAACGGCACCCGCGCCATGACCGCCTTCAATTCAAAAGAGGGCGGCTTCTACTTGACGACGGTTGGCCGGGTGCAGACCCCGACCCTGTCGATCGTGGTCGAGCGCGAAGAGAAGATCAAGAAATTCGTTCCGCGCGACTACTGGGAAGTGCGCGCCGAGTTCGTATGCGCCGCCGGCGTCTACGAAGGGCGCTGGCTGGATACGAACTTCAAGAAGGACGAGAACGATCCGGAGAAGCGCGCCGAGCGCCTGTGGAGCCGCGCCGCCGCCGATTCGATCGTCGCCGCCTGCCGCGGCAAGCAGGGCATCGTCACCGAGGAGTCGAAGCCGACCACCTCGATGGCGCCGGCCCTGTTCGACCTGACCAGCCTGCAGCGCGAGGCCAACGGCCGCTTCGGCTTCTCGGCCAAGAACACGCTCGGCCTGGCCCAGGCGCTGTACGAGAAGCACAAGGTGCTGACCTATCCGCGTACCGATTCGCGCCACCTGCCGGAAGACTACATCGCGACCGTCAAGAACACGCTGGAGTCGCTGAACGAGACCAACAACTACCAGCAGTTCTCGAAGCAGGTGCTGAAGAACGGCTGGGTCAAGCCGAACAAGCGCATCTTCGACAACACCAAGATCTCGGACCACTTCGCGATCATCCCGACCGGCGTCATCCCGAAGAACCTGACCGAGCCGGAACAGAAGCTGTACGACCTGGTCACGCGCCGCTTCCTGGCCGTGTTCTTCCCGCCGGCCGAGTTCCTGGTGACGACCCGCTTCACCGAAGTCTCGGGCCACCAGTTCAAGACCGAGGGCAAGGTGATGACCAACCCCGGCTGGCTGGCCGTGTACGGCAAGGACACCACCGGCGACGACAAGGACGGCGCCAACCTGGTGCCGGTGCAGAAGGGCGAGAAGGTCCTGGCCGACAAGGTCACGCCGAACGGCCTGGTGACCAAGCCGCCCGCGCGCTATACCGAAGCGACGCTGCTGTCGGCGATGGAAGGCGCGGGCAAGCTGGTCGACTCCGACGAGCTGCGCGACGCCATGGCCGGCAAGGGCCTGGGCACGCCGGCGACGCGTGCGGCCATCATCGAAGGCCTCTTGACCGAAAAATACCTGGTGCGCGAAGGGCGTGAACTGATCCCGACCGCGAAGGCGTCGCAGCTGATGACGCTGCTGCGCGGCCTGGGCGTTAATGAACTGACCGCGCCCGAGCTGACCGGCGAGTGGGAGTTCAAGCTCTCGCAGATGGAGAAGGGCAAGATCTCGCGCGACGAATTCATGCGCGAGATCGCGCAGATGACGCAGATTATCGTCAAGCGCGCCAAGGAATACGACAACGAGACCATCCCGGGCGACTACGCGACCCTGAAGACCCCGTGCCCGAACTGCGCCGGCGTGGTCAAGGAAAACTACCGCCGCTTCGCCTGCACCAAGTGCGACTTCTCGATGTCGAAGACGCCGGGCAGCCGCCAGTTCGAGATCAATGAGGTCGAGGAGCTGCTGGAGAAGCGCACCATCGGCCCGCTGCAGGGCTTCCGCTCGAAGATGGGCCGTCCGTTCGCGGCAATCCTGCGCATCGTGCGCGACGAGGACATCCAGAACTTCAAGCTCGAATTCGACTTCGGCCAGGACCAGGACGATGGCGAGGAAGGCGAGGGCGTCGACTTCACCGGCCAGACCGCGCTCGGCCCCTGCCCGAAGTGCGCCAGCGGCGTGTACGAGATGGGCCTGGCCTACGTGTGCGAGAAGACGGTCGCCAAGCCCAAGGCCTGCGACTTCCGTAGCGGCCGCATCATCCTGCAGCAGGAGATCCTGCCGGAACAGATGGCCAAGCTGCTTAACGACGGCAAGACCGACCTGCTGCCGGGCTTCGTTTCGCAGCGCACGCGCCGTGCCTTCAAGGCCTTCCTGGTGCGCGGCAAGGACGGCAAGATCAGCTTCGAGTTCGAGGAGCGCAAGGCCAAGCCGGCGGCAAAAGGCAAAGCCGCTGCAGCCGACGGCGCCGCGGATGGCGCCGATGGCGCGGCTGAACCGGCGGTGAAGGCGGTGAAGCCGGCCGCCAGGAAGGCGCCGACGAAGACCGCGGCCAAAGCTCCGGCCAAGACCGCGGCGCGCAAGCCGGCGGCGAAGAAGATCGCGACGGCGGCGAAGAAGTAAGCGCAGCACTTCCGATAACGAAAAACGCGAACCTGTGGGTTCGCGTTTTTTTTTTGCCCTGAAGGCCTCCTCCATTTACCCCGCATAGTCCTGTCGCATCCATTCCTCACATCATAAAAATTTGCTTTTCATTAAGCTCTTGTTCCGGTAATAATCGAACAAGCAATACACCCAAGTTTCATCATTCGGTCGCCTGCCCGCAGGCACAACACCTACAACGATATCGAGACCCGTCTGACCCCATGAAGCTCTCCGACCTGAAAATCGCGACCCGCCTGTACCTCGGCTACGGCATCCTGATCGGCATCACCTCCATCGTCGTCGCCATCGCTTACGGCAACGTCACCGCGCTCGATTCCGCCAATGACGCCAACGTGCACACCTACAAGGTGCTGGCCGAAGTCGACGGCGCCATGGAAGCGCTGGTGAACATCGAAACGGGCGAGCGGGGCTATGCCCTGACCGGCCAGGAGGCTTCGCTGCAGCCCTACACGGCCGGCCAGCAGGAATTCCAGCAGCACCTCGAGCGGGCGCTGGCGCTCACCGCCGACAACGAGGCGCAGCAGGGACGCCTCAAGCAGCTGGCGCAGCACCAGCGCGACTGGATGGCGCAGGCCATCGAGCCGGTGATTGCCCAGCGCCGCGCCGCCGTCGGCGACGACCTGTCGCAGGTTGTCGCGACCGTCAGGGAGGGCAAGGGCAGGGCAGGCATGGATGCCATGCGCGCGACGGTGGCGCAGATCAGGGCCGCCGAAGACACGCTGCTGGTGGAGCGCGCGGCGCAGATCGGCGAAGCCCGTTCGGCCATGCGCCGCACCCTGATCGGCGGCGGCCTGATCGCCGCGGTGCTGGCGGTCTTCATGGCCTACCAGCTGGACCGGAACATCAGCATCCCGCTGGGCCGCGCGGTCGGCCTGGCGCGCAGGGTGGCGCAGGGCGACCTGACCGCCGAGGTCAAGGTCCGCACCCGGGACGAAGCCGGCGAACTGATGGCCGCGCTGAAGGACATGAACGCTTCCCTGGTGGCGATCGTCTCGAAGGTGCGCGCCGGGACTGCCACCATCGCGACCGCGGCCAGTGAGATTTCGGCCGGCAACCACGACCTTTCCAGCCGTACCGAACAGCAGGCTGCGTCGCTCGAGGAAACCGCGTCGTCGATGGAAGAGCTGACCTCGACCGTCAAGCAGAACGCCGACAACGCACGCCAGGCCAACCAGCTGGCCGCGAGCGCCGCCCACACCGCCGCGCGCGGCGGCGAAGTGGTGGCCGAGGTGGTGACCACGATGGGCTCGATCAACGAAGCCTCGCGCAAGATTGCCGACATCATCACCGTCATCGACGGCATCGCCTTCCAGACCAACATCCTGGCGCTGAACGCGGCCGTGGAAGCGGCGCGCGCCGGCGAGCAGGGCCGCGGCTTCGCGGTGGTGGCGGGCGAGGTGCGCAACCTGGCGCAGCGCTCGGCCGCAGCCGCCAAGGAGATCAAGGGCCTGATCGGCGACTCGGTGTCGCGCGTGGAAGCCGGTTCGCGCCTGGTGGACCAGGCCGGCCGCACGATGGATGAAGTGGTGGCGAGCGTGAAGCGCGTCTCCGACATCATCGGCGAGATCGCAGCGGCCAGCGACGAGCAGCGCGAGGGCATCGAGCAGGTGAACGGCTCGATCGTGCAGATGGACCAGGTGACCCAGCAGAACGCGGCGCTGGTCGAGCAGGCCGCCGCCGCGGCGGCCGCGATGCGCGAGCAGGCCGCTGGGCTGGCGCAGCTGGTGGATACCTTCCAGCTCGCAGCCTCGGCAACCACGCAGGCCAATCCACACACTCCCGTGCAAGCCCTGCCGCGTCCGCCAGCCCGTGCGGCACTGCCGCGCAGCCGCCAGGCGGCGCGCGCCGGCAAGCGGCCTGCCAAGGCGCCAGCCGAGGCGGTTGAAACAGCTGAAGTGGAATAAGCTTCCCGGACTTGTCTCGAGGAAGACGCGGATGCCGCGGCGTCGAGGTGTAAGATCGATGGACTTCACCCGACAAGGAGACCGCCATGTTCAGCCTCGACGATTTCGCGCAGCTGCAGTTCCTGGAAGGCCGCTGGAAGGGCGTCGCGCCGTACGGCAAGGAATTCTTCGAAGAATATACCCGGCCGGAACCCGCGGTGTTCCAGTCGCATCGCTTCCCGGACAGCGCTTTCACCGGCCACACGGACGGCGCCACCATCAGCCTCAAGGACGGCGAGGTGATCTCGCAGTGGGGGGAGTACACCTGGAAGGCGTCCAGCATCGGCGCCGACTCGGCCGCCTTCGAGCCCGTGAATGCGCCGAGCCAGTTCGTCTGGCGCCGGGTCGACGACGCCACCCTGGAAGCCCGGCAGCACTGGACGGCGGACGGCAAGGCGCAGGAATTCACGCTCCAGCTCACCAAACTCAACTAATCACCCAAGGACACGCGGCTGCATGAAGCAGGCCCTCGTCGTTCTCCTGCTGCTGGCCGTGGGCGCCTATGTCGCAGCCTGTCTGGCGCTGTTTTTCCTGCAGCGCTCGCTGATCTATTATCCGCCGCCGGTCGCCGCCTACGCGGCGCCGAAGAACTCGATCCTTGCGGTGGACGGGGCCAGGGTCCTGGTCTCCGAGCGGCCACTGGCGGGCGAGCAGGCCCTGATCTACCTCGGCGGGAATGCCGAGGACGTGACAGGCAGCCTGCCCATCCTCGAGCGCGCCTTTCCCGGGCGCGCCCTCTACCTCCTGCACTACCGCGGCTACACCGGCAGCACCGGCAATCCGTCCGAACAGACCCTGGTCGGCGATGCGCTGGCCCTGTTCGACCGGGTGGCGCGCGAGCACCGGGACGTGGTGCTGATCGGGCGCAGCCTCGGCACCGGCGTGGCGGTGCAGGTGGCCAGCCAGCGGCCAGTCGGTAAGCTGGTGCTGGTCACGCCCTATGACAGCCTGGCGGGACTGGCTGCCCGACAGTTTCCGTATTTTCCGGTACGCTGGCTGCTGCGCGACCGCTATGCCTCGTCGGCGTATGCACCGCGGGTGCAGGCGCCGACGCTGTTGATCGCTGCCCAGCATGACGAGATCATCCCGGCGGACAGCGCCGAGCGGCTGCTGGCGCGTTTTCCTGCCGGGGTGGCGCGGCTGCGCGTGATCGAAGGAACGCAGCACAATTCGATTTCGGAACATCCCGACTACATCCCTTCGCTCCAGTGGGCGAAGTAAACAAACAAGGAAAAGGAGTCTTATGCCAGCCACACCATCCCTGCGTCACGTCGTGCTGTTCGCGTTCAAGAGCGATGCCAGCCAGGAAGCGGTCGATGCCGTCGTCGCCGATTTCGGCCGGCTGCCTGCCGAGATCCCGGTCATCGCCGCCTACGAGTGGGGCACCAACGTGAGTCCGGAAGGCCTGAACCAGGGCTTCACCCACTGCTTCACCTTGACCTTCGCGAGCGACGCCGACCGCGACGCCTACCTGGTGCACCCGGCGCACCAGCGTTTTGTCTCCACCCTGGGCAGCTGCCTGGAACGTTCGCTGGTAGTCGATTACTGGACGCGGCCTTGAAACGCAGGCTCCTTCTGGGGCTGGCCATCGCATGGCAGATGCCGGCACTTGGAGCAGACCCGATCCCGCCACACCTGGCGGGCGTCTGGGCAACGGCCGATTCGCTGTATTCCGGCACGACCGCCCAGAGCGAGCTGTACTTGCAGGCGGACGGGAGCGGCATGATCATCGGTTCGGCGCCGCCCTTGGTGCGCCTGGACGGGCCGGAGCACGGCACGGCAGCGCCAAACATGCGCGCCGTCCTGGGCCTGCCGCTGCGCGCCGTGGCGGATGCAGATGCGCTGACCCTGCATCCGTTCTGGAAGGGCATGGGGCCGGGGACGGAACAGGCAAGGTTCAGCTGCCGCTACCTGGCGCAGGGACCGGCCCTGGCTTGCGTCGGTAGCGACAGGCGTGACATGCTGATGAAGCGGCGTAGCAGCACCCTGCCGCCTGATGCGGTGGCGGCGATCGGCGGCGTCTTTGCCGAGGCTTCCGCCACGACCATCAGGGCTGGCGCACCTCGCCCAGGGTCTTCCACACTTCCCTGAACTGCTGGACGATCTTCGGATCGTCCTGTTCGCCCTTGCCGCCGGCTTCGATGTTGGTCATCAGGATGCGGCCGGTGCCGCTGGCGGGGTCGATGAACATGAAGGCCGTGACGCCCGGGTCGCTGCCCGAATGCCCGACCAGACCGTTCTTGCGGATGCGCCAGAACACGCCGCTGTTCGGTTCTGCCGCCGGGCTGGCGCTAGGGAGGGCGTCGGGCGCGAACTCCGGGTCGAACAGCAGGGTGAAGCCGGCCTTGGTCAGCACGCCTTCGCCGCCCTTGTAACCCTTCACCATGGCCATCAGGAAGCGCGCCAGGTCGGCCGCCGAGGTGGTCAGGCCGCCGTCCGGGTAGGTGACCAGGGCGTAGCGCGGATAGGCCTGGTGGCGGCGGTTGTAGGCCAGCGCCTGGCGCTTCGCCTGGGCTGGGTCGGCGCGCCAGGTGGTGGAGCGCATCTGCAGCGGCTCGAAGATATGCTTGCGGGTGAAGGCCTCGAAGCTCTGGCCGCTTTTCACTTCGATCAGGTAGGCCGCCAGCGCCGCGCCGATGTTCGAGTAATGGTAGGCGGCGCCCGGCGCTGCCTTGGCGAAGTTGGTTTTCCGGTAGCTGCGCCCGCCCACCGCCAGGTAGTTCTTCAAGAAGCCGCCCAGGCTCAGGTCCTGGCGCCCCGGCTGGGTGAAGTCGCGCCTGAATTGCTGGTAGAGCGGGCCGCCGGTATCGGCATCGGGCAGCACGTAATAGGAGTGCCCGTAGATCTCGTCGTCGTCGACGATGCTTGAGGTGTGGGTGACCAGGTGGCGCACCGTGATCGCTGCGCCGCCATGCGGATGCTCTACCTTGAAGGGCAGGATGCCGTTGATCTCGGTGTCCAGTCCGAAGTAGCCGAGTTCGATCGCCTTCACGATCGCCACGCCGATCACGGTCTTGCTGACCGAGCCGACGTTCTGCAGCGTCTCCTCGGTGTAAGGGCGCCTGGCCTGCAGGTCCGCATGGCCGAAGCCGCGCTGGTACAGCACGGCATTGCCCGACACCACCGCCACCGCGAAGCCCGGCAGGCTCGAGGCCTGCTGCAGCTTGGCGAGCTTGTGGGTGAGGGCGGGCCGCTCTTCGGCTGCCTGCGCCACCGGGGCGGCAGCCAGCAGGGCCAGCAGGAAGGGCGCGAGCAGCTGCTTCATCGGGCTCGTACGTACAGGGGCGCGGGCTGAAATGCAAAACCGCGGCCAGGCCGCGGTTTCTCGTGTCGCATCGTGAGGCCCCGGATTTACTCCTGCCATTCCTGCAGCGCGCGAATGGCCGTCTCGCCGTTGCGGATCGCCTTGACGCGGCGTACGACTTCATTGTGCCAGGCTTCGTCGGCATCCTCGTCAGGACCATCGATATCCTGGAGCAGCAGGCGCACCAGGGCGTGCTTTTCCTCAGCACTCAGCATCTGGATCTTTTCCGCGATCTCGGCAACCAGGTTTGACATGATGCTCCTTCCGGTAATATTTTTGAAATAATAACTTGGGTTTTATAGGTTGTCGACTGGAACCATATTGTCCGTTGGTTTTCTATCAACTAATTTATTGTCCGGGTCGATGCCGGCCCGTGCCGGACGCCCGCCGACCACCAGCGTCACGGTCTGGCTGGCACTGTCGACCAGGCGCCGTTCGCGCGCCAGCGGGTTGCCGTTGCGGTCGTCGACGCCGAATTCGATGTAGTCCTTGAGCGGCGCCGGCTTCTCGTCGCCCAGTTCCCCGGCGCGCACCTTGCCCGCATGCGCCCGGATCGTTACCTCGAACTTGCCGTCCGGGCGCTGGCGCGCGCTGGCGCTGTCGGCGCGGTTCTCGTACAGCACGATGTGCTCGAACAGGTCGTCGATCAAATACGTCTTGTCGGGCGGCGTCACGGCGCGCAGCCGGTCGACCAGCGCCAGCACGGTCGGGTAGGGCGCGCCCTTGAAGCCGTGTTCCTGCAGCAGGCTGTTCAGGACGTGGTTGACGACGTCCTCGCCCAGCAGGTCGGCAAGCAGGTAGAGCGCCAGGCTGCCCTTGCGGTAGTGGACGTAGTCCTGGTTCTCGTTCTGCGCCAACGGCAGTTCCTTGCGGCGCTCGGTGGCGCGGCCCATCAGGTAGCCATCCAGGTTGTAGCGCAGGAAGCGGCGCATCTTCTGGCCGCCGACGGCGCGCTTCATGACCATCAGCGCGGTGTACTCGGACAGGCTCTCCGACAGCACGCTGGAACCGCGCGCGTGGGCGCCGGCCAGCTGGTGGCCCCACCACTGGTGGGCCGTTTCGTGGGCGCTGACGTAGAAGGGGTAGTCGATGTCCTTGGGCGAATCGTCGTCGATGCGGGCGATGAAGCCGACGCTTTCCGAGAACGGGATGGTGCCCGGGAAGGCTTGCGCATACGACGCATAGCGCGGGAACTCGACGATGCGCAGCTCGCTGAACTGGTAGGGGCCGAAGCGGCGCGACGCGTATTCCAGGCTGGCCTGGGCGCCGCGGATCATGCGTTCGACGTTGGCGTCGTGGCCCGGATGGTAGAACACGTCGATGGTCACGTCCTGCCAGCGGTCGTGCCGCACTTCGTAGCGCGCCGACTGGATGGCGTAGAAATTGAGGATCGGCTTGTCCATCCGGTAGTGGAAGTAGCGCCGCCCCTTGTCGATCCATTCCTTCTCCAGCGTGCCCGGGGCGATCGCGATCTGGTCGGGGGAGGTGGCGACGACGGCGCTGAAGCCGATCCAGTCGGCGTCCATGCCCAGCACGTTGTTGGCGCGTGCCGCCGGGTCCTCGCGCGCCGGCAGCGGGTCCTTCGGCGCCAGGCCGCGGCGCTTGCGGTCGCGGTCGTCGACAAGCTCCACCGAAGGCTGGTAGCCGATGCGCGGCATGACCTCGTTGGTGAAGAAGGTCCCGTTCTGGATGACCGGGGTGTCGCGGCCGATGCCGAGCAGGCCGCCCGGCTGGTAGCGCACGCTGAACTCGAGCGCCATGCGCGCGCCGGGCGCCAGGGGCTCGGCCAGGCGGTACAGGTAGAAGCCGTGCTCCGGATCGGCCGTCACCTGCCGCGCCGCCTGCGAGAAACGGGCGGCGAGTTCGGCGCCGCGCTGCTGGTACAGGACGACCTCGCGCAGCGGCGCGCCGGTGCGGTTCTCCAGCTGGTAGAAACCCTTCACGGTCAGGCTGCGCGCCTCGGGACGGATGTCGACCTGCAGGTCGACATTGGTGATGCGCGGCTGCGGCAGCCTGGCGAAACGGCGGTAGCGCAGCTCGTAGTCGGCGCGCAGGTTTTCCTGCTGCGCGCTGGTCAGGTAGCCGCCGGCGTGCAGCTCGTAGGCCAGCAGGCTACCTGCGCCCGCGAAGATCACGAGACCCGCGCCAAAGCCGGCCAGCACCGGCCTGGACAGGTTGCGGCGCGCCAGGCGCAGGCGCTCGCGCCAGCCGCTGTCGACGCCGCGCGCCCACAGCACGCGCGCCGCCACCATCAGCATCAGCGCCATGCCGCCCCAGTAGAGCTGGAACAGGTGCTCGCGTACCAGGTAATGGCCGAAGCCGTTCATGGCCGAATAGGTGAAGGACGGCGTGCTGCCGTACACCAGCATCGGGTGGTCGAAGCCGAAACCCTGCGCGGTCCCCAGCACCAGGTACAGGGCGATCAGGATGAAGTAGGCCAGGTAGCGGTTGTTGACGATCACCTGCATCGCGATCGCCGCCACCGCCAGCAGCGCGTACTGCGGCAGCAGCACCGTGAACAGGAAGCGCAGGTAGAGGCCCGGCTCGAGCCCGAAATAACCCTTGAACAGCTGGATCAGCATCCCGACCAGCATCGCCATCACCAGGAGCAGGGCCTGCAGGCCGACCAGGGCGAGCGTCTTGCCCACCAGCGGCAGCCATGTCGGCGCCGGCATCGCATCGAGCATCTGCGCCATGCGCGCCTCGCGCTCGCGCCACACCATCTCGCCGGCGAACAGGGTGGTGACCACCAGCATGTACAGCGCGAACACGTCGCGGATCAGGTCCAGCACCATGTAGGTGACCGGATAGGTATTGGTGCCGTAGATCGAGCCGAGGTCGAGCGCGCTGGCGACCAGGATCAGGGCGCCGGCGACCGTCAGGGCCAGGAAATAGATGTTCCGGCTCGACTCGCGCAGGTTGTACAGCACCGATTTCCCCAGCAGGACGGCCAGGCTGCGGCGCTCGAAGTCGGGCGGCTCGCGGGTGTCGACGGCTGCATGCGACAGCTGCTGCGGGGCGAGGTCGGCCAGCGTATCGGCCAGCCCCTGGCCCTGGGCCTTCTTGTGGCGCGCGTCGACGTTGCCGGTGGTGTGGAAGCGCCAGTAGCCGAACAGCAGGACCACCAGCCCGAAGCCGACCCAGATCAGGCGGTTCACCAGGTACACGCCTTCCAACATGACGGGGCGCGTGTTGCGCTCGGCGATCGGCCAGTATTCGGTGAGGCGGATCAGGGCGGTGGTGCCGAAGGGATCCATCAGCGCGGCCAGGGTCTTGTAGTCGAGGTCGCGCGCCAGCGACGGGGCGACGATGTAGCCGATCATCATGACGATGCTGGCCACGTAGACCGGCAGCATGCGGCGCGACAGCGCGGCCAGCACGAAGAACAGGGCGCCGAAGATGAAGGTGTTGGGCAGCAGCGTGAGCAGGTAGGGCAGCAGGTAGTTCGGCAGTCCGCCGGGTCCCAGGCGGTCGGGCTGGATGCCGGGGATGAAGGTCCCGAGCCAGGCGCCCAGCACGATGCTCGACAGGATCACCGCGAGCGTGGCGAAGGCGCCGAGGAAGCGTCCCAGCACGTAGTCCGCCTTGCGGATCGGCGCGCTGAAGAAGAAGTGCTGCATCTCGTATTCGAAGTCCTGCTGCACCGAGCGGCCCATCACGGCCGCCACCACGATCACGCCGAAGCAGCCGAGGAAGGATGCGGTCAGCGCGATCTGGCGCGGCGCATTGATCAGGACCCGGCCGCCGAAGGTGACGATGGCGTCGCGGAAGGCGCCGCCCGCCGCCGCCATCCACAGCATTGCCAACGCCAGGAAGATGCCGAAGTAGATCCAGGTCGACAGCAGCCGCAGGCGCTGGCGCGCCTCGAAACCGGCGATGGCGAACAGCGGATGCATGGCCTAGCAGGTTCCCGTGGCGGCGGCGGTGAATTTGCCGGCGATGGTGGCGAAGTAGACGTCTTCCAGGCTGGCGCGGGCCGGTTCGAAGCCGTCGCCCGGGTCGGTCTCGGCATACACGTGGATCAGGGTGCGGCCGGTGAGCAGGCGGGTCGAGATGACCTGGTGGCGCTTCTGGAACACCGGCAGTTCCTGCTTGGTGACGATGCGCGCCCAGATGTAGTCTTCGATTTCGTAGGTCAGGTCCTGCGGGTCGCCACACAGCAGCACGTGGCCCTTGTGGATGATCGCCATGTTGGCGCACAGGTCGGCCACGTCGGACACGATGTGAGTCGACAGGATGACGGTCTTGTCCTCGCCGATCTCGGACAGCAGGTTATGGAAGCGCACGCGCTCCTGCGGGTCGAGGCCGGCGGTGGGCTCGTCGACGATGATCAGGCGTGGATCGCCGAGCAGGGCCTGGGCGATGCCGAAGCGCTGGCGCATGCCGCCCGAGAAGGTGCCGAGGCGCTGGTTGCGCACTTCCCAGAGGTTGGTCTGCTGGAGCAGTCCGTCGACCACCTCGCGCCGGCGGTGCTTGTGCGACAGGCCCTTGAGCTGGGCGAAATGGTCGAGCAGCTCGTAAGCGGTCACTTTCGGGTAGACGCCGAAATCCTGCGGCAGGTAGCCGAGCATGCGGCGCACCTCGTCCTTTTCGTCGAGGACGTCGATGTCGTCCAGGAAGACCGAGCCGGAATCGCATTCCTGCAGGGTGGCGAGGATCCGCATCAGCGTCGATTTGCCGGCGCCGTTCGGACCGAGCAGCCCGAACATCCCGGCCGGGATGTTGAGGGTGACACGGTCGAGCGCGACCACGCCATTGGCGTAAGTCTTCGACAAATTGCGGATTTTCAATTCCATGCCATATCCTCAAGCGTGCATATAAACCTTTTTCAACACTTGCATTGTATTAAATTGTCTTGAGGTTTGTGGCGACTTCGCGACGCACGGGCGCTTTGATGGTCCAGACTGCATAATCCGATGACAGAACGGATGACAAAGCGCAGCGATAATTTCCTTAAATAAACATTGCTCGCGTAAAGCCGGGAAACATGGATAATGACAGGATGAACAAGGCCATCCAGGACAAGCTGCTGGCGCTGATGCGCGAAGGACGCGACCGGACCGAGTCGCTGGACTGGTTCCGGGTGTCGCTGGGCCTGTTCTACCTGGCGGCGTTGATGACCGAGGAGACGATCGACTTCAAGAAGGTCGACCGCGAGTTCAACCGCTTCATCTACCACACCCTCGGCAAGGGCCATACCATCACCAGCGTGCTGCAGTACATGAGCGGCGCGAAGGTGATGCCGACCGTCGAATCCGGACGTTTCATGGACGCCTTCCGGCGCCACTGCCCGGAAATCCCGATCGCATCGATTCCTTTCCTGCTCGAGCTGAACCTGGGCGTGGCGAAGAACATCTCCGGGCTGGAGGCGGCGGGTCCGCTGGCCGACTGGATCGCGCGCAGGAAAGCCGAGGCGGGGGCGCCGGGCGCCTGAGCCCCGCAGCTGGGCCTATAATGGTGTTTTCGAATATCGCATTTGACAACATCATGAGCGCATACCGTTCCAACTCCTCCCTCGACGACCTGATCGCCGGCTTCGACAAGGCCTTGCGCGTGGTCGGCGGCGTCGCCTCGTCCTCGCGCCCGAACCCGGGCACGCATGCCACCGACTGCGAACTGAGCGACGACGAGCGCCGCCACAGCGCGGGCCTGATGCGCGTGAACCACGTCGGGGAAGTGTGCGCGCAGGCGCTGTACGACTCGCAGGCGCGCTTCGGCAAGAGCCCGGCGATCCGCAAGCAGTTCGAAAAGTCGGCGCGCGAGGAAGAAGACCACCTGGCCTGGACCGCCGAGCGCCTGTCCGAGCTGGGTTCGCAGCCGAGCCTGCTCAATCCGCTGTGGTATGCGGGTTCCTACGTGCTGGGCAGCATCGCGGCCAAGCTGGGCGACCCGCACAGCCTGGGCTTCGTGGTCGAGACCGAGCGCCAGGTCGAGGCGCACCTGAACCGCCACCTCGAGGACTTGCCGCCGCAGGACGCCAAGTCGCGCGCGATCGTGGAGCAGATGCGGGTCGACGAGATCGCCCACGGCGCCTCGGCGCAGGCGCTGGGAGCGGCCGAGACGCCGCTGCCGGTGCGGATGCTGATGACGGCGATGTCGAAGGTGATGACGACCACCGCGTATCGTATTTGAAGAGAGGCGCCGCGGCCGGGCGCCGGCCGCTCAGACCTCGACGATCTCCACCGTGTGCGTGATCTCGGCCGTCTTGGCCAGCATGATCGACGCCGAGCAGTACTTGTCGTGCGACAGGCTGACCGCGCGCTCCACCGCCGCCGGCTTCAGGTTGCGCCCGGTGACCGTGAAGTGGAAGTTGATCTTGGTGAAGACCTTCGGGTCGGTCTCCGCGCGCTCGGCCTGCAGCGTCACGTCGCAGCCGCGCACGTCCTCGCGGCCGCGCTTGAGGATCAGCACCACGTCATAGGCGGTGCAGCCGCCGGTGCCGACCAGCACCATCTCCATCGGGCGCGGCGCCAGGTTGTGGCCGCCGCCTTCCGGTGCGCCATCCATCATGACCATGTGGCCGCTGCCGGTCTCGGCACGAAAACTCATGCCCGACGGGCCGTTCCAGCTGACTTTCACTTCCATGTATTTTTCTCCGCTCAGGTCTGTTGCCGCTGCATTGTAAAACAGAAGGGGCGCCCTTGCCGGCGCCCCTCTTTACGCTGACCTCAAGGCGAGTTCAGACCGCCAGCACGTAGCGCTCGCTCTTCATGCGCCAGCTGGCGAAGGCCACGATCAGCAGGGCCGGAATCGCCGAGCACAGGAAGGTCAGCAGGTAGGGCATGGCGCCGATGTCGCCTGCTTTGGACGCTTCCTTGATCAGGGTCTGGTTCGACAGCATCGGCACCAGGTACATCCAGTCCGCGGTCTTCAGTTCCAGGAAGGAGATGACCATGGTCGGGACCAGCGGCAGGACGGCGACGATGCTGAGGATGGTCTGCGCTTCCTTGAAGGTCTTGGAGTTCATCGCCAGGGCGATGAACAAGGCGCCGGCCAGCAGCGACAGCGACACCGTGACCAGGCAGATCATCAGCATCTGGCCCCAGCCCAGGCTCCAGGACATGCCGATCTCCTCCAGCGGCAGCCATTTGAAGACCGCGTGCGCCAGCAGCAGCTCGAGGGTCACGCCGACGATGCTCAGGGTGCTGGCAGCCAGCCACTTGCCGCCGATGAGTTCCCAGGTCTTGGCCGGCTGCGCCATCAGCACCTCGAGCGAGCGGCGTTCGCGTTCGCCCGCGGTGCTGTCGACGCTGGCCGACAGGCACAGCATGAACGCCGGGAAGAACAGGAAGCCCATGATGCTGCCCACCACCATCGCCGAACGCGAGGCATTGGTGCCGGTGTCGTAGCGCTGGACCATGATCGGGGTCACCGCAGCCGGCGACACGCCGTGCGCCAGCAGGCGCGCGCCGGCCACGTTGGAACCATAGGCTTCCAGCACGTCCTCGACGTCGCGGCGCTGGCCACCGCTTTCGGTCGCGGAGTCGTACCAGATCTCGAGCCGGGCCGGGCGCATCGCGTAGTACTGCTCGACGAAGTCGTCCGGCAGGCGCAGCACCGCCGCTACCTTCTTGCTGCGCAGCAGCTCAGCGATGGCTTCCTCGTCCATCGCCGGGGTGTCCTTGACGGTGATGTTCTTCTGGCCCAGCTGGGACATCAGGGTCGGCGCCTTGGCCCCGCCGATGACCGCCAGCTCGATGCCTTCGCGCTCGGACTTGGTGCTTTTCTCGATCGCCTGGTTCAGCATGAAGCCGAACAGGATCGGGTAGAGCAGGGTGAACATGGCGAGCATGCCGAGCGTGCGCTTGTCGCGCAGGGTCTCGAGCAGTTCTTTCAGGTAGACGACCAACAGCCTGGATTTCATGCGATTCCTTCCTCGGTGCCGACCAGGTGCACGAACGCGTCTTCCAGGTTGGCGATGCCGGTACGCCGGCACAGTTCATCGGGCGAGCCCTGGGCCACGGTGTGGCCGCCGGCGATGACGATCACGTCCTCGCACAGGGCTGTCACTTCCTGCATCACGTGGGTGGCCATGATCACGCAGCAGCCTTCGGCGCGCAGCGCGCCCAGCGCGGTGCGCAGGGCGCGCGTACTCATGACGTCAAGGCCGCGGCTCGGCTCGTCGAGCAGCAGGTGGCGCGGCCGGTGCAGCAGCGTGCGCGCCAGCGCCACCTTGATGCGCTGGCCCTGCGAGAAGCCCTTGTTGCGGCGGGTCAGGATGTCGTCCATGCCAAGCAGCGCGGACACTTCCTCGATGCGTTTGGCGATGGCGGGGCGGCTCATGCCGTTGAGCTCACCGAAATAGGTGAGGTATTCGCGTGTGCTGAGGCGCTCGTACAGGCCGAACTGGTCGGTCAGGAAACCGATGCTGCGGCGTACCGCCATCGGGTCCTTTTCCGGATCGACGCCGTCGATCGCGATGCTGCCGTGGTCGCGCTTGAGCAGCCCGACCAGGGTGCGCAGCAGGGTGGTCTTGCCGGCGCCGTTGGGGCCGAGCAGCGCGGTGATCTGGCCGTCGTTCGCGGTGAAACTGACGCCGCCCAGCGCCTTCACGGCGCCGAAGCTCTTGCGTACATCGTGGACTTCAATCATGTTCTGACGCCTTCAGGGTTGCGGGCCGGCGCTGCCGAGCTGGAAAGTCGGCAGCGGGATCTGTTTCAGGCAGCTGGCATCCAGCTTGTCCTGCGGCTTGTCGAGGAAAGTGCGCAGCAGGCGCGGCGCGCAGCCGAGCTGCGAGACGCCGTGGCCGAGGCTGTCGACCACCACGTGCTGGGCACGGCTCATGTACTTGGCGGCGGTGACCGCGCGGTGCGGCGGCGTGACCGGGTCGAGCGCGCCGGACAACAGCAGGGCCGGGGCTTCGATGCGGGTCGGTTCCTTGTAGGGCACGACCGGGACATCGATCGACTTGCACAGGGCCGGCATCATGTCGGCCAGCATCTTGGTCAGCTTGCCGGCATCCGACGCCAGCAACTCCGGCGTCATACGCGGCACGTCCTCGGCGCACACTACTGCCAGGTGCAGCAGCAGCGCCATCTGGCTGTCGCCGCCGAAATCGCTGGCCAGGTTCTGGCGCGCCACGAAAGGTTGCCAGCGCCCCTGCGCCGCGCTCTGGATCAGGAAGGGCAGGCGGCGCGCGTCGGCCGGCGAATACAGGATGTTGTGCACGGTGCCGAGGAAACGCGTGGCGGTCATGCTCATCTCGATCGGCTTGGCGGTGCGCGGGTCGGGCAGGGACAGCTTGATGGGCGCAGCTTCGAGCCTGGCGAGCAGCCCGTCGAACTGGGCGCGCAGGTTCGGGAAGGCCTTGTTGCAGCCGGCGTCCCTGGAACAGTGTTCGAACACCTTGTCGAGCGCGGCCTGGCCGTCGCGGGCGCCGGCCGGGATCACCTGGTCGGGCGCGGCCACGCCGTCGAGCACCAGGCTGCGCACGCTGGACGGGTACAGGCGCGCATAGGCCTGGCCGAGGCGGGTGCCGTAGGAGCCGCCGAACACGTTGACGGCGCCGTAGCCGAGCGCGCGGCGCACCAGTTCGGTGTCGCGGGCGGCCGCCTCGGTGGTGTAGGCCTTGAACGGGGCGCGGGTGGCAGCGATGCAGGCGCGCACTTCCGCTTCCAGCTGGTCTTCGGTCATGCGCTCGTGTTCCGGCTTGCTCTTGCAATCGAGCTTGCCCGACAGCCCGGTGCCGCGCTGGTCGATGAACACGATGTCGCGGGTCGCCTGCACACGGCTGAGCGCGGTCTTCAGGATTTGCACGACGTCGCTGCCGGCCTGGCCGGGACCGCCGGCCAGCACGAACAGGGGATCGTTGCGCACGCCCTTGCGGTGCGCCGGGGCGACCGTGACGTGCAGCTTGAGCTTGTTGCCGGCCGGGTTGGCGTGGTCCAGCGGAACGTCGAGCGTGACGCATTGCAGGATGTCGGTCACGCCGGGCAGGTGACAGTTGCGGGCGACGGCGGCGGGCGCGGTCTTGGCGGGTGGCGTCGATGCGCTGGCCAGGGAGCTTGCCGCCAGCCACAGGGCGGCGGCAGGCAGCAAGGCGGGGAGTAACGATCTTGTCTTCACACAATCTCCTCTAAGGACCCCTGCATAGTAGATTGGCATCGTTTTGATGGTCAACGTATTGTTGCACCATCGCATGAAATTATGCGAGGAGGGAAGGCTTTGATTGGAAGGAAAGAAGTAGATCAGACGCGCCGGTGGAAAATGCGACAGGAGGTGCCGGCCGCATTGACGGGCTGGCCGCTGTTCGGCTATCATCATGGGCTTTCCCTTTGCTCGGGGAAGATAATAAGGAAGAGTCCGCTGCAACAAGGGCGGAACCACCACAGTGAGCATTTAACTATTAGGAAGTCAACATGAAAACTTTTTCCGCTAAGGGCCATGAAGTCCAGCGCGACTGGTTTGTGATTGACGCGACGGACTTGGTCCTCGGACGTGTTGCCAGCGAAGTGGCACTCCGACTGCGCGGCAAGCACAAGCCGGAGTTCACTCCGCACGTCGATACCGGCGACTACATCATCGTCGTCAATGCAGGCAAGCTCCGCGTGACCGGCACCAAGGCCACCGAGAAGACCTACTACCGTCACTCGGGCTACCCGGGCGGTATCTACGAAACCAACTTCCTGAAAATGCAACAGCGCTTCCCGGGCCGTGCCCTGGAAAAGGCTGTCAAAGGCATGCTGCCGAAGGGCCCGCTGGGCTACGCCATGATCAAGAAGCTGAAAGTGTACGCGGAAGGCACCCACCCGCACGCAGCACAGCAACCTCAAGCACTGACCCTCTAAGGAACTGACATGATCGGTAACTACAACTACGGCACCGGCCGTCGCAAGAGTGCAGTCGCTCGCGTGTTCATCAAGGCCGGCACCGGCCAGATCATCGTGAACGGCAAGCCGGCTTCGGAATACTTCTCGCGCGAAACCGGCCTGATGGTCATTCGTCAGCCGCTGGAACTGACCGGCAACGTCGAGCGTTTCGACATCAAGGTCAACGTGCACGGCGGTGGCGAATCGGGCCAGGCTGGCGCCGTCCGTCACGGCATCACCCGCGCGCTGATCGACTACGACGCAGGCCTCAAGGGCGACCTGGCACGTGCCGGTTTCGTCACCCGTGACGCCCGTGAAGTCGAGCGTAAGAAAGTCGGCCTGCGTAAAGCACGTCGCGCAAAGCAGTTCTCGAAGCGTTAATTCGTTTCCCTGCTTGCTGGCAGCGGCGCCAAGCCGCTGTCGCGAAAGCCGTCCTCCGCAAGGTGGGCGGCTTTTTGTTTTTTGGCTTATGCCTCAGCACCAATATCCCAGGAAAGCCTTGAACACCGTTTCCCTTCTGGCGTACAGGCCGCTTCCGATCATGAGCAGGCTCAGCAGCATCGTGACGATGTAGATCACCTGGTACGGGCTGTCGATGTAGGTGGCGGCCCAGACGGAAGCGCAGAGCAGGGCAAGGCCGATGAGGACATGGAGTACGCGTGCAACCAGTTCGGCCGTCGAGCTGGACTTCCTTGGTTGCCATGTGAACCTGGCTTCATTGCGGGTTTGCTTCAGTTCGGGATGCATCCGTTTTTGTCCTTGGCCCAGCCGTATCGACCTTATCCATGCGCCGTGCATATGGGAATCTCATATTCCTGCCCCATTCACCGATATTCGCCGATATTCATCTTCCAAGTCATGCATGAATAGCAAAGAATACAGCTATTCCATTGACGTTCAGGAAAGGTTCACATGACTTTTGGCGAGAGACTCAAGCAGATCAGGACCGACAAAGGCCTGACCCAACCCAGTTCGCGCAGGTTGCAGGAATCGAACAATCCTACCTGTCCAAGCTGGAAAACGACAAGTCGGTGCCGTCGGCCGAGATGTTTTCCACCATCCTTACCGCGCTGGAGATGGATGCGGCGACTTTTCTGCAAGACGTGGACAGCGACGTGCTGGCGACGAGCTTGCGTCATATCCCCGCGGTTACCCAGTTCACCAATGGGGTGGCGGCCGCGCAGGTTCACGATACCAAGCGCTGGTTGTTCGGCTCGGCGGCGGCCTGGGTACTCGGGTTTGCCATGATGCTGGCGGCGAACGACGGCATCTTCTTCCCGAACAAGCTGTACACCTACAGCTCCCCCGGAGTGATCCGCCCCGGCGAAGCCGAAAATGTCTTTTCCACCTACCGGGAAGTCCTGGGGAACCAACTGCTCGCCAAGCAGATCACGATCGAGGAGATGGCGAAACAGTCGGCGGAATTCATGGCGACACGGAACCGGCCGCTGACCGTGGAGTGGCCGGACAGCCGCGGCACGGTGTATTACGAGCCGGTGGAGAACGGACGGCGCCGCTTCGAGCTGGTCACGACCAGGCATGTGGAGGCAAACGGTAACCGCATCCTGCAATACATCGGTGCCATCGTGTTCGCCTGCGGCTTTGTCGGCCTGTTCATCGAATGGCGCCTGCGTCGCCTCAAAAACAAACAAGCAAAATAAGCTGGTCTCCGCCGACGGCAAGGCGGAGATCCGGATGCTGGACGAGCAGGGCAAGGTCACGAAGTCCATTACCCCTGGCTCGTAAGCGCCCTAGACGCCGATGCCGCCGGATACGCTGATGACTTCGCCCGTGATATAGCCGCCTTGCGGGCCAGCCAGGAAGCTGGCCAGGCCCGCGACTTCCTCGAGGGTGGCGATGCGGCGGATCGGGTGCTGGTCGAGGACGGCGTCGGGCACGCTCTCGCCCAGCACCTCGGCCGACATATCGGTCGGCATCACGCCGGGCTGGATCACGTTGGCGGTAATGTTACGCCCGCCCAGGTCGCGCGCGACGCCTTTCGCGTAGCCGATCAGGGCCGCCTTGCTGCCGGCATAGTCCGCGGTGCCCGGCCAGGGGACCACGGTGCCGAGGCGCGAGCCGATGTAGATGATGCGCCCCCCTTCGGCCAGTTTCGGGGCGGCGGCCCGGGTGAGGGCGACGGGGCCCATCACATTGACCTGCCACTGGCGGTCCAGGTTGACGGTGTCGAGGTCCGGCGCGTCGACCGGCTTGCCCGACACCGCGATCGCGGCATTGTTGACGAGGATGTCGAGACGGCCGAGGCGAGCGATCACCACCTCGACCAGCGGCGCGGCGGCGGCCATGTCGGCCTGGTCGCTGCGAATGGCCAGTGCGCGCACCCCTTTGGCCTGCAGTTTCGCGACCACCGCCTCGGCCTTGCCGGCGGAGGCGACATAGCTGATCGCGACATCCGCCCCCTGGTCCGCAAGCGCTTCGGCAATGGCGGCGCCCAGGCCGCGCGAGCCGCCGGTAACGAGTGCGACTTTTCCCTTCAATACTGGTGACATGACATCCCTTTCTGTGTCCGTTATTTAGTAATGACTGTTACGATAACGATCAGTATATAATTTTGACCTATGAGCCTGTCAAGGCTTTTTCGTAACAACCATTATGAAAAGAGGGATTCCATGGGGCGACGTCGCGAATTCGACGTGGACCAGGCGCTCGACGCCGTACTCTGCGTGTTCTGGCGCAAGGGCTATGAAGGCGCGTCCTACGCCGACCTGACCGAAGCCGCAGGCGTCGAACGGCCGGCCCTGTACGCCGCCTTCGGCAACAAGGAAGCGATGTTCCGCCGCGCCCTGGAACGCTATAGCGAGCGCTTCCTCGCCTATATCCCGGAAGCGCTGGCCCTGCCGACCGCGCGCGAAGTCGCCGCCCATATCCTCACGCGGGCGGTCGAGCTCAACACCATGTTCGAGGACCAGCGCGGCTGCCTTGGCGTGAACGGCGTGCTGGCCGGATCGGACGATGCCGAGCCGATCCGCCAGGCCCTGATCGACTTCCGCGCCGAGGGCGAAGCCGCCCTGCGCGCGCGCTTCGAGCGCGCCCGCGTGGAAGGAGACTTGCGGGAGACGGCCGACCCTGCGGCCTTGGCCGGCTTCCTGCTGGCGGTAACCCATGGCATCGCCGTGCAGGCCAAGGCCGGGTTCAGCCGCGACAAGCTGCAGGCCGTGGCCGGGCAGGCGCTGCTGGCCTGGCCTTGATGCCATGCAAAGAATATTTGCATTTATTGCTTAAATGGCAAATATCCTTTGCATGCTGAATGGCGCCTCCGGCGCAGGCATTTTTCATGGCTGTTAAAATGCAGCCTCGTCCTGAAAAGGTCATTCTTACATCACGAAGGAACAGAACATGATCAAAGTTGGCATCGTTGGCGGAACCGGATACACGGGCGTGGAATTGCTGCGGCTGTTGGCCGTGCACCCCGACGTGCAGCTGACCGCGATCACTTCGCGCAAGGAAGACGGCCTGCCGGTCGCCGACATGTTCCCCTCGCTGCGCGGCGTCGTCGACCTGGCTTTCTCGAGCCCGGACAAGGCCGACCTGACCCAGTGCGACGTGGTGTTCTTCGCCACCCCGCATGGCGTCGCCATGGCCCAGGCCCCGGCGCTGCTGGCGGCCGGCGTCAAGGTGATCGACCTGGCGGCCGACTTCCGCCTGAAGGATCAAGCCACGTTCGAGAAGTGGTACAAGATCCCGCACACCGCGCCGGAACTGATCGAGGAAGCCGTGTACGGCCTGCCGGAACTGAACCGCGATGACATCCGCGGCGCGCGCCTGATCGCCAACCCGGGCTGCTACCCGACCACCATGCAGCTCGGCTTCGTCCCGCTGCTCAAGGCCGGCCTGGTCGACGCGGGCAGCCTGATCGCCGACTGCAAGTCGGGCGTCTCGGGCGCCGGCCGCAAGGCCGAGATCGGCACGCTGTTCTCGGAAGCGAGCGACAACTTCAAGGCCTATGGCGTGCACGGCCACCGCCACACCCCGGAAACCTCGGCCCAGCTGGCGCGCTACACCGACCAGAAGGTCGGCCTGATCTTTACCCCGCACCTGGTGCCGATGATCCGCGGCATGCACGCGACCCTGTACGCGCGCCTGACCAAGGACATCGACGATGCGGCACTGCAAGCCCTGTTCGAGGACACCTACAAGGACAGCACTTTCGTGGACGTGATGCCGTTCGGCTCGCACCCGGAAACCCGCTCGACCCGCGGCTCGAACATGCTGCGCCTGGCGCTGCATCGTCCGGAAGGCGGCAACACCGTCGTCATCCTGGTGGTGCAGGACAACCTGGTCAAGGGCGCCTCGGGCCAGGCCGTGCAGTGCATGAATCTGATGTTCGGCCTGGATGAGGCGACCGGCCTGAAGCAGGTCGCGCTGCTGCCCTAATCCATTCTCCCCGCCGCGCGGAATTTTCCCGCGCGGCATCTCCCTTTTTTCCTACAAAACGGCAACACGCCGCCCAAGCGATCTAGATCAAGGCCACTCTTGTTGAGAACGGTAAATTGACCGATGCACAGGTTGATTTCAGCGCGCGGCGCATCGCCGCCGGCGTCCTACTGGAAGGGGTGGAACATGTTTGGTCGACAAGTAAAAAGCGAGATTGACAGCCTGGTCGGCATCTCGGCCCGGATCGAGGGCGACCTGTGCTTCACCGGAGGGCTGCGCATCGACGGCGAAGTGCACGGCAACGTGGTCGCGGCGGAAGGCGCCGACAGCATGCTGATCGTCTCCGAGCATGCCCGGATCGAGGGCGAGGTGCGCTGCGCCAGCCTGGTGGTCAACGGCTACATCGCCGGGTCGGTATATTCGTCAGAACTCCTTGAATTACAGCCGAAAGGCCGCATACATGGTGATGTACATTACCGTTTGCTCGAAATGCACGGCGGCGCCCTCGTGACCGGGAAACTGACCCACGAACCTGCGGGCGAGCCGGTGTTTCAGTTTACCGACGCCGAGCCTTCCCTGACGGCCGGATAGTCGGCCTGCCACCAGCATCAGTTGCGGCAACGGTCTATAATGGGCGCAATTCGTATATTCACCAGGAGTGTTTCATGACCGCAGTCGCCGAAGTGCAAGAGCACGACACGATCCCCGTTCCGATCAACTTCACCGACAGCGCCGCAGAGAAAGTTGCTCAGCTGATCGAGGAAGAGGGCAATCCCGACCTCAAGCTGCGCGTGTTCGTGCAGGGTGGCGGTTGCTCCGGCTTCCAGTATGGCTTCACCTTTGACGAAATCGTCAACGAAGACGACACCACGATGGAAAAGAACGGTGTCCAGTTGCTGATCGACTCGATGAGCTACCAGTACCTGGTCGGCGCCGAGATCGACTACAAGGACGACCTCGAAGGCGCCCAGTTCGTGATCAAGAACCCGAACGCCACCTCGACCTGCGGCTGCGGCTCCTCGTTCTCCGCGTGATCTTCCCCCAGGCAGCCCGGTGACCCGGGCAGTCGACGGCCCGGTTCATCCGGGCCGTTCCTTTTGAGGGCTGGCGTTTGCCAGCCCTTTGTCGTTTACGCCTGCCCTTTATCGTGCCCTTTATCGGGGTCAGGTCTGACATTTAGACACGGACTGAGCAATACGGCAGCGTAAGGCTCGAGCTCGTGTCCGAATGTCAGACCTGACCCCAGGGGTGCTCCAGGGGTGCTTACGCGGGGTAGAGCGCGCCGAGGATGCGCGGGCCGCGTGCCCCGGTAACGGCCGGCAAATTGCCCGGCTCGCGCTGCAGGAAACGCCAGCCCAGCCAGGCGAAGGCCAGCGCCTCGACCCGGTTCGGCGCGATGCCGAGCGCGGCCGTCGATTCCACGCTTGCGCCGCCCAGCGCCGCGCCGATCTCGCGCAGCAGGGTGGCGTTGTAGGCGCCGCCGCCGCAGACGTACACCGCATCCACAGCTGCGTGCTCGCCGCGGATGGCGTCGGCGATCGTTACCGCGGTCAGGCGGGTGAGCGTTGCCATCACGTCCTGTGCCGCGAGTCCGCTGAAGTCTTTCAGTTTGGCATCGAGCCACCGGTCATGGAACAGGTCGCGGCCGGTGCTCTTCGGGGCCGGCTGGCGGAAGAAGGGCTCGTCCAGCAGCGCATCCAGCAGCGGCTGCTGCACGCTGCCGCCGGCGGCCCAGGCGCCGTCCTCGTCGTAGGCCTTGCCGAGGTGGCGGCCGATCCACAGGTCCATCAAGACATTGCCCGGACCGGTATCGAAACCGGTGACGCGGCCGTCGCCGTGCAGCACGCTGATGTTGCCGATCCCGCCGATGTTGACGACGACCCGCGCAGTGCCCGGCTTCCCGAAGGCGGCTTCGTGGAAGGCCGGCACCAGCGGCGCGCCCTGGCCGCCGGCCGCGATGTCGCGGCTGCGGAAGTCGGCGATCACGTCGATCCCGGTCAGTTCGGCCAGCAGGGCGGGGTTGTTGGTCTGGCGCGTAAAACCGAGTTCCGGTCGGTGGCGGATGGTCTGGCCATGCACGGCCACCGCCGCAACCGGCCCGGCTGCCTGGGGCAGCAGCTGGCGCACGCAGTCGGCGTAGCACAGGGCCAGGGCATTGGCGGCCAGCGCCTCGCGCTCGAGTTCGTTCTCGCTGGCGGCCTGCAGGGCCATCAGTTCGCTGCGCAGTGCAGCGGGGAAGGGCGTGAAGGCTGCCGCGATGCTGCGGATGCCGCCGTCGGCGAAATCGGCTAGCACGCCGTCCACGCCGTCGAGGCTGGTGCCGGACATCAGGCCGATGGCCAGGGACGAAGTCTCGCTCATGTGCATTCTCCTTGTAGGGTAACCGGACAGCGGTGTGCTGGGCGCTGCTTCAGCTCGTGCGCCGCCAGCATACTAAACGCTGGAGCCGCTTGACGGAAGCGTAAACGGCTTATTAGTTCGTCTACTTAGATAATGAACAGTTATTAAATCGTTGTTTATTAACGTCTTTTTCTTATCTAAACGCCCACCTTTTCGATATTTTGTTTATGTACTCACGGCAAAACTTGTTGTTTAGAGTAAATTCTCTAGGGCTGGAAGCGAAAGCTTGACAATCGGCCAACGCATCCGGAACCACCCCCCCCCCGCTCCGTTTTTGCCAGATCGACATGAAATTTAATAACTTAAAAATCGGTACCCGGCTCGGCGTCGCTTTCGCCGCCATCCTTCTCCTCGCCGCCCTCATGCTGGCGACCGCCTTATGGCAGCTCGGCCGTATTGGCGAGGCCAAGGAGGTCATGACGGCCACCACGACGAAAGTCGCCCTCGCAGACCAGTGGCTGCAGGGCATTGCAACCAATAGTGTGCGCACCATGGCAAAGCTGAAAAGCACCGATCCGGCTGACGACGCCTTCTATGAGCAGGAAATGAAGGCCGTCAGTGCGAACGTGAGCAAGGTCCAGAAAGAACTGGAGGTCCTGGTGCTAAGCGAGCGCGGCAAAGCCTTGCTGAAGGCCGTGGCCGATCAGCGCAAGCAGTATTCCGCCATCCGCGACGAGGCCTTCCGCCGTAAAGCGGAGTTTGGCGCAGCTGATGCGGCACTCAAGGCTTTCGTGAGCGACAAGGTAGCGCCTGAAATGAAGCAGTATGTGCATACCGTGGAAGAGGTGGTGGCTAACCAGGAACAATTGTTCCGTGATGCCAACGCGCGCATCGACGCACTACAGGCAAGCGCACAAAAGCTGCTGATCGGTACCGGCGTCGCCGCACTGGTCTGCGGCGGGCTGTTCGCACTGTTCCTGACCCGTAGCATTACCCGGCCCCTGGCCCACGCTGTCGCGCTTGCCGAGCAGGTCGCTTCCAGGGACCTGACCGCCGACATCCAGGTATCGAGCCGCGATGAGGTCGGTCATCTGCTTTCCGCACTCAAGCGCATGAACGACAGCCTGCTGATGACCGTGAACGAAGTGCGCGCCGGCACCGAGACCATCGTCAGCGCTTCGCAGCAGATCGCTTCCGGCAACCTCGACCTCTCGTCCCGTACCGAGCAGCAGGCCAGTTCGCTGGAAGAGACGGCATCGTCGATGGAGGAGCTGACCAGTTCGGTTCGCCAGAATGCCGACAACGCCCGTCAGGCGAATACCCTGGCGCAGGCAGCCTCCGAGATCGCGGTTCGTGGCGGCAAGGTGGTATCGGAAGTGGTGACGACCATGGAATCGATCAACGCTTCGTCGAAGAAAATTGGCGACATCATTGCAGTGATCGACGGGATTGCGTTCCAGACCAATATCCTGGCACTGAATGCCGCGGTCGAGGCCGCGCGTGCCGGGGAGCAGGGCAGGGGCTTTGCCGTCGTCGCATCGGAGGTGCGCAATCTTGCGCAACGTTCGGCAGGGGCGGCCAAGGAAATCCGTAGCCTGATCGCGGATTCGGTGGGTAAAGTGGATGCCGGCGGGCGCCTGGTCGACCAGGCCGGCGCCACCATGCAGGAGATCGTCCAGGGCATCATGCGTGTCACCGACGTCATGGCTGAAATCACCTCGGCCAGCGCCGAGCAGGCGCTCGGTATCGAGCAGGTCAATGCCGCGATCACGCAGATGGATGACGTGACGCAGCAGAATGCCGCCCTGGTCGAAGAAGCGGCCGCCGCAGCGGCATCGATGCAGGACCAAGCCAGCTCGCTTGCCGAACTGGTCAATACGTTCAAGGTGGACGCTGTTTCCCGTCATGCGCGCCCGGCGTCTCCTGGCGAGCGCGGCGTCGAGCCCTCGCTGCGCCTGGGCCTGGCAGCTGCTTGAGGGGCGGGCAGCGCTATCGATGCGCTGCCCGGCGCAAGGATTGATGAAACAGCGGGTGAGGCTTACTTCTTCGGCGGAGGCTCAGGATTCTCTTCCGCCGACCAGATCACTCCGGCAATTTTCCACCCGTTCTCGGTGCGGACCATTTGCCAGCTTTCCTTGCCCCAGTTGTTGCGATAGTTGCCGACCATGAAGCTGTAGTCGAACAGCACTTGCGCCATCTCGCCGTCGGTATCGATGCGCACGTTCTCGAAGGTTTCGGTGCGCGCTTCCGGCGCGCGGACGATTTTTTCGATGAACTTGCGTGGCGTGCTGCTTTCTGTCTTGGGCGAGGGCTCCTTCGGATCCTTCAGGCTGGCGCGGTAGCGCGCCAGGCTGCCGTCGGTGTAGACGCCGACCCAGGTGATGTCTTCGCGCAGGAACAGGCGCATGAAGCCCTCCTTGTCCTTGTCGACGAGGGCCTTGGCGAAGGCCTTGATCACGCCTTCGATTTTCTGCCGGCTTTCCGCCGGGTTTTCCGCATGGGCACGCTGTGGCGCGCCTGCGAACAGGGTCAGGCACAGCGCGGCGGTGGCGAGAACGGGTTTCATCGAGTCTCCTGTCTATATCAACTTGCGATCACGGACGGGCCGCGAAAAACTGGCTGTCGACGCTGTGGCGCGGCATGCCGAGCTGTTCTGGCTTCTTCATCAGGTAGTCGAAGCCGCTTCGCTCGCCCTTCAGGGCGCCGTTCAGGAAGTTGAGGACATAGCGCGCGCTCTGGGCATAGGACTGGGCGATTTCGTCGCGGGTGTAGTCGCCGAAGTCGAGCGGATCGAGGCGCAGGTAGCTGGTGACGAAATACACATGTTCCATCGCGTACATCGTCAGCAGGTAGACGTCGGCGCCCGTCATTTTCTGCAGGATGCTGCCCGAGTGGTCCGGCTTGAACTTCAGCCCGCGCTCGAAGGGCGGCGGCCGCTGCGCCAGATAGAGCAGGGGCGTGCGCAGCTGTTCCGGCTTCAGGTAGGGCACTTTCTCCAGCATGGCGTGGCGGTAGCGCACCGTGCCGTCCAGGCAGACCAGGGCCTTGATGCGCTCGTCCTGGGCCGCGGCCAGCACATTGGCCATGCCGCCCCAGGAAAAGCCTGCCACGGCCAGGCGGCCGGCGTCGGCCTGCGGCAGCGATTGCGCGTAGTTCACCAGGAAGCGGATGTCGGCCGCCTGCGCCTCGGCGTGCGCCAGGTCGTCCTTCTGCCAGCGCTCGTCGACACCCAGGGCCGGGCTGGCGATCACGAGATAGCCATGGCTGGCCAGGAATTCCATCATCTCGGCATTCTCGAACACATTGCTGCTGATGCTCGGCGAATAGATCACCACCGGATACTTGCCCGGCAGCGCCCGCGCATCCCGCACCGCCCAGCACACATCCTTGCGCTCCGCAGCGAGCTGCGCGTCACGTCCGCCTTCGCTGACGAATTTCAGCCAATCTGCCAGCACCTTGTCCCGTTCCGCAGGAGAGCGGGTGAAATCGTCGTCCCAGCCCAGCAGCTGGAGGTAGTCGTCGTAGCGCATCGGCTTCCCGCCTTTGACCGCGGGATACCAGATGGCGGTCTGGATCGGGCGCGGCTTGCGTGCCCCTTCCGGCGCGTTGGCGGGATAGCTGCGGCTCGGATCCACCTGCTCGACCACGCGGAAACCGACTGCGAAACTGCCCGGCTTGTTCAGGAAGGGAAAAGCCTGCTGGGCGCCCGATGGCGCCCCTACCAGCACGAGCAGGATGAACGCGAGAAACTTGAGCATATTGCCTCCGTTATTGTTGATCTCTTTTCACTCTAGCATTGAAAGCTAAAGAGATGGCAATAAAACTTCTCGTGGATAGCAAAATAACTGCTATTTCATGGAATTCATGACGGGTGCATAGCGAAGCAGGAAAAGAAAACGCCCCGCGGCATGCTCGATGCGGCGGGGCGTTGGGACGAGCGGGATGGCTTAGCGCGCGGCCATCGCGTTGCCGCTCGGTGCGAGCAGCGAGAAGCGGTGATTCATTTCGGCGGCGGCCATGCGGAAGCGGGCCAGTTCGGCCTGGCTCAGCGGCTGCTGGGCCAGCGACTTGAACTTCTCTGGGTTCTGGGCCTGGCCTGCCACGCGGAACTCGTAGTGCAGGTGCGGGCCGGTCGACCAGCCGGTCGAGCCGACATAGCCGATCACCTGGCCCTGGCTGACCTTGGCGCCCTTGCGCATGCCCGGAGCGATGCGGCTCATGTGGGCATAGGCAGTGCTGTAGCTCGACCAGTGCTTCAGGACGACCTGGTTGCCGTAGCCGCCGCTGTTGCCGGCGAAATCGATGACGCCGTCGGCGACCGCGCGGATCGGCGTGCCCGTCGAGGCGGCGTAGTCGACGCCCTTGTGCGCCTTCCACTTGCCCGAGATCGGGTGCACGCGCATCGAGAAGCCCGAGGAGATACGCGAGAACTGCAGCGGGGATTTCAGGAAGGCTTTCTTCAGTGCCTTGCCGTCCAGGCTGTAGTAGCCGCCCTGCTTGGTGACCGGGTCTTCGTACCAGACCGACTGGTAAGCGACGCCGCGGTTGACGAATTCGCCTGCCAGGATGCGGCCGGTCTTCACCAGTTCGCCGTCGAGCCAGAAGGTTTCGTAGACGACGCTGAAGCGGTCGCCGCGCTTGAGGTCGGAGCGGAAGTCGATGTTGGTCGAGAACATCTCGATCATCTGGCCGACCACCGAGTCCGGCATGCTGCCGCCGTCCACGTTGGAGTCGGTCGCCGAATACAGCGAGGTGGTGATTTCACGCGAACGCATCTCGACACGGCGCTCCAGCTTGGCCGGGGCTTCCATCGCGACGAATTTCTCGCCCTTGCGCTCGACCGTGATCTGGCGGGCATCGCCAGCCTTGCCGTCGGTGATCGTGGCGCGCATCGACTGCAGCAGGCCATGTTCATCGGTTTCGGCCTGGATGCGCTTGCCGGTCTTGAGCGACAGCAGGCGGCGGGCGGTCTTGTCGGTGCGGAGGAATTTCTGGGCGTCGGCGTCGTTGACGCCAAGGCGGGTGAAGAGGGAGCCGATCGAGTCGCCCGGACGGATGCGTTCCTCGTGGATGAATTGCTGCTCGTTCTGCTGGAGGGCGGCGATCTGGTCTGCCAGGTTCGGCAGTTCCAGGTTCTGTTCGATCGACGTGACCGGCATGTCTGCCGCGTCGGGAGCGATCGGGGCCACTGCCACTGCGCCGAATGCAAACACGCTCAGGAGTGCGGCGCCGGCGCTCACGATGCGCGTTTTGCGCGTTCGCGGCAGCAGCTGGAGCAGGCTCTTGCTAGTGATTTTATGTATAGGGTTCATGCAATCAGTTAAAATTTGCGGCTGAACTTCTAGGGATCCAGTTTCTTATCGATCTGCAAAGTTTTCTACAGGAAACTGAAAAACGATCGTGAATTATACCAAAAGAAGTGGTCCTACAACCGCCTTAGCAAATTTCCTACACGAAAATCCCATACGCATATGAATTCGAATGTCTCGTCCGGTAGCGGCGCTCCGGTAAATTCTTCCGCCCCCCTGCCGTTGACGGACAAGGTGCTCGAGGCGCTGGCCATTGCCAAGCGCGGTGTCGATGAACTGCTGATCGAAAGCGAATTCGCCCAGAAACTGGCGCGTTCCGAACAGTCGGGCAAGCCGCTGCGCATCAAGCTGGGCCTGGACCCGACCGCGCCCGACCTGCACCTTGGCCATACCGTGGTGCTGAACAAGATGCGCCAGCTGCAAGACCTGGGGCACCAGGTGATTTTCCTGATCGGCGACTTCACCTCGATGATCGGCGACCCGTCGGGCCGCAATGCCACGCGTCCGCCGCTGACCCGTGAGCAGGTCGAGGAAAATGCCATGACCTACTTCCGTCAGGCTTCCCTGGTGCTGGATGCCGCGCGCACGGAAATCCGCTACAACTCCGAATGGTGCGACCCGCTGGGCGCGCGCGGCATGATCCAGCTCGCCTCGCGCTATACCGTGGCCCGCATGATGGAACGCGACGATTTCACCAAGCGCTACAAGAGTGGGACCCCGATCGCGGTGCATGAGTTCCTCTACCCTTTGATGCAGGGCTATGATTCGGTCGCTTTGCACGCGGACCTCGAACTTGGGGGCACCGACCAGAAGTTCAACCTCCTGGTTGGCCGTGAGTTACAGAAAGATTATGGGCAGGAACAGCAGTGCATCCTGACCATGCCGCTGCTCGAAGGCCTGGACGGCGTCGAGAAAATGTCCAAGTCCAAGAACAACTACATCGGCATTACCGAAGCCCCTAACACCATGTTCGGCAAGCTGATGAGCATTTCGGACGACATGATGTGGAAGTACTACAACCTGCTGTCCTTCCGCTCGATCGCCGAGATCCAGAACATCAAGGCCGAGGTGCTTGGCGGCGCCAACCCGCGCGATGCGAAAGTGGCGCTCGGCAAGGAAATCGTCGCACGCTTCCACTCGGCCCAGGCCGCCGACGACGCGCTGGCCGACTTCGTCAACCGCTCGAAGGGCGGCATCCCGGATGACGTGCCGGAAGTTGCCTTGTCCGGCGCGCCGCTGGGCGTGGCCCAGCTGCTGAAAGCGGCCGGCCTGTGCGCCTCGACCTCGGAAGCCATGCGCATGGTCGACCAGGGCGGGGTGCGCATCGACGGCGCCGTGGTCAGCGACAAGGGCTTGCAGGTCGAGGCCGGCACTTTCGTGATGCAGGTGGGCAAGCGCAAGTTTGCGCGCGTGACCTTGGCCGGTTCGCCGCAGCGATGATTGGTCTTCTGCAGCGCGTCAGCGAAGCCAGCGTGCGCGTCGACGGCGACACCGTCGGCGCGATTCAAGCCGGCCTGATGGTGCTGGTGTGCGCCGAGAAGGGCGACACCGAGCGCGAAGCCGAGGCCCTGCTGGCCAAGCTCCTCAGCTACCGCGTGTTCTCCGACGAGGCCGGCAAGATGAACCGCAGCATCACCGACACGGCTGGCGGCCTGCTGCTGGTGCCGCAGTTCACGCTGGCCGCCGATACGAAATCGGGCACGCGTCCCTCGTTCTCGCCAGCAGCCGCGCCGGAAGACGGGCGACGCCTGTTCGATCATCTCGTGCGCCAGGCCCGCGAACGCCATGGCATCGTCGAGACCGGCAGATTCGGCGCGGACATGAAAGTTTCACTCATCAACGATGGTCCCGTCACTTTCTGGCTGCAGGTTGATCCTGTCGCGATAGGTGGTGCCCAGCGCTGAAACCCCTGCCGTCAACAAGGGTCAATAGGGAGAGGGCTGGGAGGGCATATGCGAATCTGGAGCGATTCATTCACCGAGGGCGGGCCGATCCCGCCGCAATGCGCGTTTGCGGTGGCCGATCCCGACAGCCACGTCAAGCTGTCCAGCAACCGCAGCCCGCATCTCGCCTGGGACGACGTGCCCGCCGGTACCAAGTCCCTGGTACTGATCTGCCACGACCCCGACGTGCCCTCCGTCGGCGACGACGTCAACCAGGAAGGCAAGACCGTGCCCGCCTCGCTGCCGCGGGTGGACTTCTTCCACTGGTCGCTGGTGGATATTCCGGTCTGCCTGAAATCGCTGGCCGAAGGCATGTTCTCCGACATGGTGACGCCGCACGGCAAGCCTGGCCCGCTGCTGCCCTTCACGATCAAGAACGGCACCGAGCATCAGCTGCGCCAGGGCATCAACGACTACACCGGCTGGTTTGCGAACGACCCGACCATGGCGGGCGAGTATTACGGTTATGATGGCCCGTGCCCGCCCTGGAATGACGAGCGCGCGCATACTTATGTGTTTACACTGTATGCCCTCGACATCCCGCGTCTGCCGCTGGTCGGCCGCTTCAGCGGCGCCGAACTGCGCCTGGCCATCCGCGGGCATATCCTGGACGAGGCGCGCACCTTCGGCGTGTATTCGCTGAATCCCGACATAACAGCCTTACTTCCGACCTGAGCCCGCGAGGTTCGGGGCAAACGAACCTCATGCTTTCGAATAAGAACACAGCAACGACCATCCTCCTGATCCGCCATGGCGAAACCGCCTGGAATGCCGAGAAGCGCCTCCAGGGCCACCTCGACATCGCCCTCAATGCCGAGGGCGAGCGCCAGGCTGCCCTGCTGGGCGCCGCGCTCGCGGCCGAGCCGATCGACCACATCGTCTCCAGCGACCTGCAGCGCGCGCGCCAGACCGCCGAGGCCCTTGCCCGCGTGCGCGGGATGGGGGTGGGCATCGACCCGGCGCTGCGCGAGCGCTGCTACGGCGGATTCGAAGGCTTGCTGTACAGCGAGATCGCGGCACGTTTTCCGCTCGAGTTCGCGGCCTGGCAGGCGCGCGACGTGGATGGCGTGCTGCCCCCGGGAGCGAACCGGGGTGAGAGTTTCCGCGAATTCTACGAGCGGACGACCGCGGCGATCGCCCGGCATGCGGCGGCGCATCCGGGCAAGACCATCGCGCTGGTGGCGCATGGCGGGGTGCTCGAGTGTGCATACCGGGCCGCGCTCGGCTTGTCGCTGGAGACGCCGCGAGATTTCAAGGTGCTCAATGCGAGCGTGAACCGGTTCGTGGTGGAGGAGGGCGTGCTGAAGCTGGTCAGCTGGGGGGAGGTTGCGCACCTGCAGCCGGCAGTGCTGGACGACCTGGGCTAGTCGCCTACCCCCACTCTTCACCCCTGCCAATATCACACACGCAACAATCGCCAAAAATTCTGCCGCTATTTTGAGCAGCGAATGAGGTAAAATACTAGGTTCCCCGAGAAACTTTCGAGACTTTTCCGCTGTGCAAATCGGTCCTTACATTTTGCGTAACAATGTCTTCGTCGCCCCCATGGCCGGGGTGACGGACCGCCCGTTCCGCCAGCTGTGCAAGCAGCTGGGCGCCGGTTACGCGGTGTCCGAAATGGCGGCCTCGAATCCGCGCCTGTGGGCCAGCGAAAAAACCGCGCGCCGCACCGACCATGCCGGGGAAATGGAGCCGAAGGCGGTGCAGATCGCCGGCGCCGATCCGAAGGACCTGGCCGACTGCGCCAGATTCAACGTCGAGCGCGGCGCCCAGATCATCGACATCAACATGGGCTGCCCGGTCAAGAAAGTCTGCAACAGCTGGTGCGGTTCGGCCCTGCTGCAGCACGAAGACCTGGTCGAGCGCATCCTGCACGCCGTGGTGGAGGCGGTCGACGTTCCCGTCACCCTGAAATTCCGCACCGGCTGGGACCGCCAGAACAAGAACGCCCTGCGCATCTCGCGCATGGCCGAACAGGCCGGCATCGCGATGCTGACCCTGCACGGCCGCACCCGCGCCGACGGCTACAAGGGCGAGGCCGAATACGACACCATCCGCGCCGTCAAGGCGGCGGTGGGCATCCCGGTGGTCGCCAACGGCGACATCACCACGCCGGAAAAGGCGAAGTACGTGCTCGACTACACCGGCGCCGACGCGGTGATGATCGGCCGCGCCGCCCAGGGCCGGCCCTGGATCTGCCGCGAAATCGACCACTACCTGCGCACCGGCGAACATTTGCCGGCCCCCTTGGTCGAGGAAGTGCGCGGCCTGATGAACGAACACCTGCCGGCGCACTATGCCTTCTATGGCGAGTATGTCGGCGTGCGCACCGCCCGTAAGCACATCGGGTGGTATGTGCAGGACTTGCCGGGCGGGGAAGAATTCCGCCAGCGCATGAACCTGCTGGAATCGACCGCCGAGCAGCTGGCGGCGGTCGACGCGTTTTTCAAATCGCAGCTCGGGCATGGCGAGCGGTTACAATACCGACCCGCTCATCCGGCCGATGTGGCGTTGGCAGCATAGGTAGTCGTAATACACATATAAGAATCAGAATAAAACGGGGACACGCTGCGCCAAAAACGCGGTGAGCAATCATTAACCAGGATGAAGCAGCAGAGAACATGAGCAAAGAAAGTATCCAGGAAGTCGTCCAGAAAAGCCTCGAGGACTATTTCAACGATCTCGGCGAGCAGAAGCCGACGAACATCTACGACATGATGGTCCTGACGGTCGAAAAGCCGGTCCTCGAAGTGGTCATGACGCGCGCCGACGGCAACCAGTCGCACGCGGCGCAGATGCTGGGCATCAACCGGAATACTTTGCGCAAGAAACTCCAGGAGCACGGGCTCCTCTAAAGCTCTTTGCATGGCGTGGCCGTGCGTCTGGGCGCGGCCGGTACACCGTCCGTGCGCCCGGGCGTCAGAATTCTCAACCACAGGCCTCACCATGATCAAACAAGCACTGATTTCCGTTTCCGACAAAACCGGCGTCCTCGACTTCGCGAAGGCCCTGGCTGCCCTCGGCGTCAACATCCTGTCCACTGGCGGCACCGCCAAGCTGCTGCAGGAAAATGGCGTGCAAGTCACTGAAGTCGCCGACTACACCGGTTTCCCGGAAATGCTCGACGGCCGGGTCAAGACCCTGCACCCGAAGGTGCACGGCGGCATCCTGGCGCGCCGCGACCTGCCGGAGCACGTCGCCAAGCTCGACGAGCACGGCATCCCGCAGATCGACATGGTCGTGGTCAACCTGTACCCGTTCCAGCAGACCGTCGCCAAGCAGGAATGCTCGCTGGAAGACGCGATCGAGAACATCGACATCGGCGGCCCGACCATGCTGCGCTCGGCCGCCAAGAACCACCGCGACGTGGTCGTGATCGTCGACCCGGCCGACTACGGCGTGGTGCTGGCGGAAATGAAAGGCACCGGTACCGAAGCTGGCCCGGTCAGCTACGAGACCAAGTTCCGCCTGGCGAAAAAAGTGTTCGCCCATACCGCCCAGTACGACGGCGCGATCACCAACTACCTGACCAGCCTGGGCGAAGACCGCGCGCACGCGACCCGCTCGAGCTACCCGCAGACCCTGAACATGAGCTTCGAGAAGGTCCAGGACATGCGCTACGGCGAGAACCCGCACCAGGGCGCCGCCTTCTACCGCGACCTCGTCACCACGCCGGGCGCGCTGGCCAACTACCGCCAGCTGCAGGGCAAGGAACTCTCGTACAACAACATCGCCGACGCCGATGCGGCATGGGAATGCGTCAAGACGCTCGGCGGCCTCGGCCAGCCGGCCGGCTGCGTGATCGTCAAGCACGCCAATCCATGCGGCGTGGCGATCGGCGTCGATGCGCTGGACGCCTACACCCGCGCGCTGCAGACCGACCCGACCTCGGCCTTCGGCGGCATCATCGCCTTCAACGTCGAGGTCGACGGCCGCGCCGCGGAAGCGCTGGCCAAGCTGTTCGTCGAAGTGCTGATCGCGCCAGGCTTCACCGCCGAGGCGCGCCAGATCATGTCGGCCAAGCAGAACGTGCGCCTGCTGGAAATCCCGCTGGGCGAAGGCCAGAACGCCTATGACCTGAAGCGCGTCGGCGGCGGCGTGCTGGTGCAGGCGCCGGACGCGAAGAACGTCGGCCTGGGTGACCTGCGCGTGGTCAGCAAGAAGCAGCCGACCCAGCAGCAGCTGCAGGACCTGATGTTCGCCTGGCGCGTGGCCAAGTTCGTCAAGTCGAACGCCATCGTGTTCTGCGCCAACGGCATGACCCTGGGCGTCGGCGCCGGCCAGATGAGCCGCATCGACTCGGCGCGCATCGCCTCGATCAAGGCGCAGAATGCCGGCCTGTCCCTGAGCGGTTCGGCAGTGGCCTCGGATGCCTTCTTCCCGTTCCGCGACGGCCTGGACGTGGTGGTGGATGCGGGCGCGACCTGCGTGATCCACCCGGGCGGCTCGATGCGTGACCAGGAAGTCATCGATGCGGCGGATGAGCGTGGTGTGGTGATGCTGTACACGAGTACCCGTCACTTCCGTCATTGATTTGCTGCTGCATTTGTAGGGTGGGCGGGTCTCCCGCCCACGCGGTCAGCGAACGCCGGAACCACCGCGATTTTTCATAGCTGACCTATCGCCGCGTGGGCAGGAAACCTGCCCACCCTACGTGGTAACATTAACCACGCACTGTGTTTTTGCACAGTATTTTTCCCACGAACACCCCGCAGCCGTATATCATTCCACAATGATTATTCTCGGCATCGACCCGGGCCTGCGTACGACGGGGTTCGGCGTCATTGAAAAACACGGCAGCAAGCTGCGCTACATCGCGTCCGGCACCATCAAGACCGGTACCGAGGGCGAACTGCCGCCGCGGCTCAAGGTGATCCTGAACGGCGTGGGCGAAATCGTCTCCGCCTACGGACCGACTTGCGCGGCCATCGAAAAAGTCTTTGTGAACGTCAACCCGCAGTCCACGCTGCTGCTGGGCCAGGCGCGCGGCGCGGCCATCACGGCCCTGGTCGGCGCCGACCTCGACGTGGCCGAATACACGGCGGTGCAGGTCAAGCAGGCCGTGGTCGGCACCGGCAAGGCCGCCAAGGCCCAGGTGCAGGACATGGTGTCGCGCCTCTTGAAGCTTCCCGGCCTGCCGGGCACCGACGCCGCCGACGCGCTCGGCGTGGCGATCTGCCACGCCCACAGCATGGACACGCTGTCGCTGGTGGGGGCGTTGGCTCCTACGACCAGCACGCTGCGCATGAAACGCAGCCGCCTCGTCTAAGAACAATAGGACAACAACACATGATCGGTCGTCTCTCCGGAATCCTGCTCGAAAAAGCGCCGCCGCACGTGCTGGTGGACTGCAACGGCGTCGGCTATGAAGTCGACGTGCCGATGAGCACCTTCTACAACCTGCCGCATACCGGCGAAAAGGTGGTGCTGTTCACCCACCTGGTCGTGCGCGAGGACGCGCACCTGCTGTTCGGCTTCGGCAGCGCTTCCGAGCGGGCCTTGTTCCGCCAGCTGATCAAGATTACCGGCATCGGCGCGCGCATGGCCCTGGCGATCCTGTCGGGCATGTCGGTGGCCGACCTGTCGCAAGCCGTCACGCTGCAGGAGGCCGGCCGCCTGGTGAAGATCCCGGGCATCGGCAAGAAGACCGCCGAGCGCCTGCTGCTCGAACTGAAGGGTAAACTCGGCGCCGACATCGGCGTGGTCGGCGGCGCGGTGCGCGACGACGCCCAGGCCGACGTGCTCAATGCGCTGCTCGCATTGGGGTATTCTGACAAGGAAGCGCTACTGGCGATCAAGAACATGCCGGCAGGTAGCAGCGTCTCCGACGGCATCAAGTTCGCACTCAAAGCACTTTCTAAAGCATGAGCATCCAGACCGACAATTTCACCGAGCAGCGCGTCATCGACGCGGCGCCGGCCTCGCCTAACGAGGAGGCAATCGAGCGCGCCTTGCGGCCGAAGCAGCTGGACGAATACGTCGGCCAGGCGAAGATCCGCGACCAGCTCGAAATTTTTATTTCCGCCGCGCGCAAGCGCCGCGAAGCGCTCGACCATACGCTGCTGTTCGGCCCGCCGGGTCTCGGTAAAACCACGCTGGCGCACATCATCGCGCGCGAGATGGGCGTGAACCTGCGCCAGACCTCCGGCCCGGTGCTGGAGCGTCCCGGCGACCTCGCCGCGCTGCTCACCAATCTCGAGCCGAACGACGTGCTTTTCATCGACGAGATCCACCGCCTGTCGCCCGTGGTCGAAGAGATCCTGTACCCGGCGCTCGAGGACTACCAGATCGACATCATGATCGGCGAGGGCCCGGCCGCGCGTTCCGTGAAGCTCGACCTGCAGCCCTTCACGCTGGTCGGCGCCACAACCCGCGCCGGCATGCTGACCAACCCGCTGCGCGACCGCTTCGGCATCGTCGCGCGCCTCGAGTTCTACAACGTCGACGAGCTGACCAAGATCGTCGCCCGCAGCGCCGCGCTGCTCGACGCCCCGATCAACGAGGCCGGTGCGCGCGAGGTCGCCAAGCGCGCGCGCGGCACCCCGCGTATCGCCAACCGCCTGCTGCGCCGCGTGCGCGACTACGCGGAAGTGAAGGGCACCGGCGAAATCACCGTGGAGATGGCCGACCGCGCGCTGAAGATGCTCGATGTCGACACCGTCGGTTTCGATGTCATGGACCGTAAACTCCTGGAGGCCGTGCTGTTCAAGTTCGCCGGCGGTCCGGTGGGCATCGGCAACCTGGCGGCGGCGATCGGCGAGGCGGCCGACACCATCGAGGACGTGCTCGAACCCTACCTGATCCAGCAGGGCTACCTGCAGCGCACCCCGCGCGGCCGCATCGCCACGCCGCTGGCCTACCAGCACTTCGGCGTCACCGCGCCGCGCATCAGCCCCACGGGCGACCTGTGGGACAACCTGCCGCCAGCCTGAGGCGAGCTGCCGAGCAGGTCAGTGGCATTGTCACCACTCGACTGAAAGATATTTAACAAAAAGTCGTTGTGCTCTTGCGACCGCCAGGCGTAGCATCGTCTGGCGGGCACGGCCCTGGACAGGACAGCCCGAGCGCATGTGGGCTGGTCGTGGGCGATACGATCGGCGCCATGCATGTCGAATCCCGATACAAGGAGCCGTGATGAGCAAGAGAAGAACATTCCTTCGGATTGCTTCCAGTATGGGTATCCTCGCGTGTGCAGGGAGCGCGCTCCCAAGGCGCGCGCGGGCCCAGTCAGGACTCAACGCGAACGTGCATTACATCGATCCGAGCGTTGCCGGTCCGGGCGACGGAACGCTCGCCAATCCTTACCGCTCATGGGCCAGTGTTACCTGGACACCCGGCCATACTTACCTGCAGAAGCGCGGCACGACGTACTCAGGCGTTTTTCAGCTGGCGGCAAGCGGCACTGCCTTGCAGCGCATCACCATCGGCGCCTACTATCGCTCCGATGGCAGCGACGACAGCTCGCGGCCGAAACCGGTGATCGTCCTGCCGGGTGCGCCGGCCACGCCCGCCGGCGGCGCATCGATTGCCGCCTACCGGCAAGAGCGCGACTTCATCACCTACCGTCACCTGGACATCCGGAATACTGGCTTGCCGGATGGGAGCGACGTGGCAATCATCTGGCTTGGCAATGACTGCGTTTTCGAGAACAGCAACGTGACGTCGAACAGCGCCGGCGTGGTGATCTACGAGAAAAATCGCATCACCGTATCCAACTGCGTGCTCGACGTCATCAGCAACGGCCCGGCCTATGGCAACCAGGGGATTCTGGCCGCCGGGAATACGAATATGGACGATATACGCCTGCTCAACAATACGATCCGGCATCGCGGGGGCGGCTCGCCTGCGTCGTACGGAATTCGCTGTGAGACCTACAACAGCGCCAGCTTTCTCACGCGTCTGCTGATCCGCGGGAATCGCGTCTCGCCACCACCGGGTGTCCCCTACAACCTGAACCGCCGGGCGATCGGCATCTATCTCGTCCAGGCTCAGGCTGCCACAGTGGATAGCAATATCGTGACCGGTATGCTCACCGGGATCTTCATCAACGGTGGAGATCGCAGCTATGTGGGCAACAATAACTGCAGCAACAATATGAATTTCGGAATTCATATCAGCGGCCTTGCCAAGGCTTACATCATCGAGCGCAACGTTTGCAATGCCAATGGTGGAATCCTGACCGGCACCTATTACGGCCGAGGTATCGAATTGTCGTCCAAGGTCGGCCAGGGTGCAGTATCCGGGCATACGATCCGCTACAACACCTGCAGGTTCAACTATAACTACGGCGGTCCACTGGACAACGGTTCGGAAGGCGTCGGCATCGGAGTAGACGATGGGGCCAGCAAGTGTTCGATCTACGGGAACGTCGTCTCGAACAACGAAGGCAACGGCATCCAGATGTACGGTGGCGGCGACCGTGCCAGGTGGCCGGACACGGGCGGCCACACGATCCAGGCCAACTGGCTCGATTCGAACTGCAGTTTTTCCGTGCTGAACCGGCGTAGTGGAGGAAAAACTCCCAGCCCGTTCCAGGCACATATCGCGCTGGCCTACATTTATGGCAGCCCGACTGTCGTTTCCAAAAACATCTTCCTGGGGAAAACGAGCATGCGGGTGTACACCGACGGTACGGATTCGAACGTCAAGGTGGTCGGCACGGGTTGATGAAGTATGACAATTGTCATGCCAATGTGATGGCGCCTGCATCTACAGGCGCCATCGTGTTTTTCGCACACTGGCTGCACACCAACCCATGCGAGGAACACATGAAGTCCACCGCCCTGAAAGCAGTCTCCGCCGCCGCGATCCTGATGCTGGCCGGCGCCGCCTCTGCCGCCCCCACCCTGGTCCAGGACGTGCGCGTCTTCGACGGCGAGCGCGTGCACGAACGCCGCTCGGTCCTGTTCGACAAGGGCGTCATCGTCGACGCCGACTTCCGCGGTTCGGCCCCAAGCGGCGCGCGCGTGGTCGACGGGGCAGGGCGCACGCTGCTGCCGGGCCTGATCGACGCGCACGTGCACGCCTTCCGCTACCTGGAGCTGCCGCTGCTGTTCGGTGTCACCACCCAGGTCGACATGTTCAACGACGTGCAGATCATGCGGGACCTGAACGCCGCCATAGCGGCCGGGAAGAACAGCGGTCGCGCCGACATGTTCTCGGCCGGCACGCTGGCCACCGCGAAAGGGGGGCACGGCACCCAGTTCGGCATGCCGATCCCGACGCTCGCCACGCCGGCCGAAGCCCAGGCCTTCGTGGATGCGCGCATCGCCGAAGGCTCGCACTTCATCAAGATCGTGCTGGAGGACGGCCACGGCGCCCAGCGCATGAACAGCCTGGATATCGCCACCGCCAAGGCCCTGATCGAGGCCGCACACCGGCGCGGCAAGCGGGCCGTCGTGCATGTCAGCACGCTCGAGAACGCGCGTGCCGCGCTCGAGGCCGGCGCGGATGGGCTGGTGCACCTCTTTATCGGCACGGACATCGCGGCGCGCGACGCGCAGGCGCTGGCGCAACTGGCCAAGGCCAGGCGCGCCTTCGTGATCCCGACCTATGTGGTGCTCGAGAGCATGGCGGGCGTGAAGACGGACGGACTGCTGGCCGACCCGACCCTGGCGGCACTGCTGGACAAGGAACAGCGGCAGCCGATGCGATCCAGCTATGGCCAGTCGCCCAAGCCCGACCTCTTGGCGACGCCCAGGGCCGTCATCGCTGCCATGCACCGTGCCGGGGTGCCGGTGCTGGCCGGCACCGATGCCGGCAATGCGGGCACCCAGTACGGCATCAGCATGCATCATGAGCTGGCGGCGCTGGTCGCGGCCGGCATGAGCCCGGGTGCGGCACTGGCGGCCGCCACCAGCGCGCCGGCGCGCGCCTTCGGCCTCGGCAAGCGCGGGCAGGTGGCGAAGGGCTACAAGGCCGACCTGCTGCTGGTGGAGGGCAACCCGCTGGCGGACATCGCCAGCACCCGCCGCATCGTCGAGGTCTGGAAGGACGGCGAAAGCGCCGAGCCGCTGCGTGCGCGCCAGCGCGAGCGGGTGGCCCGGGAAAACGCGGCGCCCGGTCTCGCGCCGGTAGCGCTGCCGGCGGATGGGCGCATCAGCCTGTTCAGCAAGGAGAAGCTTGCCAGTCCCTTCGGCATGGGCTGGTCCGCGACCCACGACGGCATGATGGGCGGCGCCTCGAGCGCGACGCTGGAACTGCTTCCGGTCGAAGCCGGCGCTCCGGCGGCGCTGGCGGTGACGGCGCGCGTGGTGAAGGCGAACTTCCCCTATCCATGGGCGGGACTGGCTTTCGGGCCGGGCGCCGGGCCGATGCAGCCGGCCAACCTCAGTGCGGCCAAGACGATTGCGTTCCGGGGGCGTGGCGACGGCAAGCGCTATGCCCTCAGCATGATGTCGCGTGGTACCACCATTCCGGCCACCGTGCCCTTCACCGCCGGCGCCGACTGGAAAGAAGTGTCGGTCCCGCTGAGCAGCTTTCCCGGCATCGATCCATCCCTGCTGACCATGATAGGATTCAATGCCGGCCCCGAGCCTGGCGACTACCGTTTCGAGATCGCCGACGTGCGCCTGCTGGACCGCTAACCCGACCCGCTTCACGACATGAACAAGATCAGACAGGTGCTGGCGGGGCCGTGGCTCCCGCCGGAGCAGGGCAGGATGCCGTACTTCTGGCTGCTGAGCCTGGCCTACATGGGCTGGAAGTACGCCTATGTCCCTCCTGGTGCCGGGGAGCTGGCCCTGCTGGTGCTGACGCTGGCCGTGTTCGTGCCGCTCTACCTTGCAAGCTTCCGGGCGCGCGGCCGGCAGGTATTCGTCTTCATGCTGGCTGCCTGCCTGCTCGGCGCCGCCTGGGTGCCCTGGAACCCGGGCGCAGCCACCTTCTTCATCTTCGCCTGCGCCATGGCGGCCGGGATCGCGACAATGAAATACGCCGTGGCCGCGATCGTGGCCGTCATCGTGCTGGCGCTGCTGGCCTCGCTGCAGACGAGCGGGAATATGCGCTTCATGTTCCTGATGCCGATCCTGACCGTCGGCCTGCCGGTGGGCATGGGCGCCTTCATGGATGCGCGCCTGCGCCGCTCGCGCCAGGAGCTGATGCGCAAGCAGGAAGAGGTCGAGCACCTGGCCACCATCGCCGAGCGTGAGCGCATCTCGCGCGACCTGCACGACCTGCTCGGGCATTCGCTGTCGCTGATCGCGCTGAAGGCCGAGCTGGCGCGCAAGCTGGCGCACCGCGACGCGGATGCCTGCGCGCGCGAAGTGGGCGACATCGAAACCAGCGCGCGCCAGGCCCTGGCCGAAGTGCGCGCCGCCGTGACGGGCTACCGCGAGAAGGGCCTGGGACATGCGCTGGCGAGCGCGCGGGCCAGCCTGGCGGCGGCCGACGTCCGGCTGGAAGAAAGCGTGGAGCGCTTCGCACTGGCGCCGGCCGCCGAGAACGTGCTGGCGCTGGCGCTGCGCGAGGCGGTCACCAACGTGGTGCGCCACGCCGGCGCGCGCCGTTGCAGCGTGTCGCTCGGACTGGAACACGGCGTGGCCGTGCTGCGCATCCAGGACGACGGCAAGGCGCGCAGCGAGGCCGACATCCGGCACGGCAACGGCTTGTGCGGCATGCGCGAGCGCGCCCACTCGCTCGGTGGCCGCCTTGCGTTGCGCGCGCGCACCGGTCTCGAACTCGAACTGCGCGTCCCTGCCGGAGTATCCTCATGATTCGCATCCTGCTGGCCGAAGACCAGGCCCTGGTCCTGGGCGCGATGGCCGCGCTGCTCAGGCTCGAGCCGGATTTCGAGGTGGTCGGCGCCGCCACCAACGGCAGGGAAGCCCTCGCCATGTGCGAGCGGCTCCAGCCCGACATCGTCCTGACCGACATCGAGATGCCCCTGATGACCGGGCTGGAACTGGCGGCCGAGCTGAAGGAGCGCCGCTTGCCGCCGAAGCTGATCGTGGTGACCACCTTCGGGCGCAGCGGCTACCTGCGTCGCGCCCTCGAGGCGGGGGTACGCGGCTACCTGCTGAAGGATGCGTCGGTGGATTCCCTGGCGGCGGCGATCCGCGCGGTGCACGGCGGCGGGCGCGCGATCGCGCCCGAGCTGGCGCTGGAAAGCTGGAGCGGCGGGGCCGATCCGCTCACCGAGCGCGAACGCCAGGTGCTGCGCCTGGCCGGGGAAGGGCGCAGCAGCAGCGACATCGCGCGCCAGGTGCACCTGTCCGAAGGGACGGTGCGCAACTACCTGTCCGAGGCGATCAGCAAGCTGGGCGCCGCCAACCGGGTCGACGCCTATCGCATGGCGCGCGACGCCGGCTGGCTGTAGCCGCTCTCAAAGGTGGTGCACGACGGACAGGCGCGACTGGCGGCCTTCGCGGGCGCGCACGCGGCCCGCGCTCGGCCCCTGCAGCATCAGGAGGGTCAGCGCGAGCGACACGATCAGGGTGAAGCCGAGCAGCGCCCCGCTCAGCCACATGGCGGTCGGTTCGGCGCTGTCCCACAGGATCGCGCTGCCTGCCACGAAGGTGAGCAGCAGCGCCGCGGCCGACATCCGGCCCAGCGCGGGCGAGCGCTTGATGCGGTGGCCGGTCATGCCGATGAAGAAGAAGCCCGACGCAGCCAGCAGCATGGCCGCCAGCAGGGCGGCGGAGCGCGACACTTCAGGCGCGGAAGCGCCGTTCGGGAACAACACCACCGGAGGCGCCACCAGCACCAGGATCCCGGCCATCAGGCAGGCCAGACGCAAGAAGATCATTCGACTTTCCTCGTAAATTCGTTGTAATAACAACTCAGCAATACGAGACGATATCGAATTTACAATTGTTGCGGCGCGCGAATGAAGTTCAGTGACTGACGCTTTTCGAGAACAGGTTGATCACGGCCACCCCTGCGATGATCAGTCCGAGTCCGGCGATGGCGGGCAGGTCGAGGCGCTGACCGTAGACGAACCAGCTGATCAGCGAGATCAGCACGATGCCGACCGCCGACCAGATCGCATAGGCGGTTCCCGTTGGCAGCACGCGCAGGCTGAAGGTCAGCAGGTAGAAGGACAGGGCATAGCAGCCCACCGTGACCAGGCTGGGAATCGGCCGGGTAAAGCTGTCGGAAGCCTTGAGCGCGGTAGTGCCGATGACTTCCGTGACAATGGCGAAGGCGAGGTAGAGATAGGCTTGGGACTGGGTCATGCGCCCATCATACAGGGCGAGCGGCCGGCGCCTGTGGGCACGGGCCGCTGCCTGGGAATTACTGCTCGCGGACCCAGGTCTGCGAACGGCCGAACATCGGCGCGCCGATGTAGCCGCGCACTTCCAGCTTGCTGCCGTTGTCCTTCAGGGCCGCCTTGCTCTTGTAGGTCTTGCCCTTGGACGGATCGAGGATCTCGCCGCCGGTGTACTCGTTACCGTCCTTCTTCAGGCCGGACAGGATGGTCATGCCGATGATCGGCTGGTCCTTGCGCGCGCCTTCGCAGGCGGTGCATTTCGGGTTCTGGTCCTGGTCGGCCGGGCGGAACAGCTTTTCGATCTTGCCGGTCAGGACGCCGTTCTCTTCGGTGATGCGTACGAGGGACTTCGGCTTGCCGGTTTCGTCGTCGATCGTTTTCCAGGTGCCTGCGGGCGAGGTGTTCTGGGCCATGGCAGCCGGTGCGGCGAGGATCAGGGCAATCAGGCTTGCCTGCATCAGTTTACGCATTGTGGGTCTCCATTGTTGTTGTCTGACGGGACCAGTGTAGCAAACTGTATTCACGGCCGGGTCATCGAAATCCGAGGAAGTATTCGAATTGGATGGGTTCCAACAAAAAACGCGGCCGAAGCCGCGTTTTTGGTTTGGCGATGCCGAATCAGGCCGCCGGCAGCTTCGCCAGCTGCTCCTGCATCTTGGCCAGCGTCGCTGAGAAGTTCGCCACGCGTTCTTTCTCCTGCTCCACCACCGCGGCCGGGGCACGGGCAACGAAGCTTTCGTTCGACAGCTTGCCGCTGGCCTTGGCGATCTCGCCCTGCAGGCGCGCGATCTCTTTCGAGAGGCGCTCGCGCTCGGCGGCGACGTCGATCTCGACCTTCAGCATCAGCTTGGTGGTGCCGACGATCGACACGGCGGCCGGCGATTCCGGCAGCGCGTCGACCACCTGCACCTCCTGCAGCTTGCCCAGTGCCTGGATGTAGGGGGCGAACACCGCCATGCGGGCGCGGTCTTCCGCGTTGCCCGGCTCGACGATCAGCGGCACGCGCACCGACGGCGACAGCGACATCTCGCCGCGCAGGTTGCGGGTGGCGTCGATCAGGGTCTTGAGCTGCTCCATCCAGGCTTCCGCCTCTTCGCTCACGAACGAGGTATCGGCCAGCGGGTAGGGCTGCAGCATGATGCTGTCACCGGTCTTGCCGGCCAGCGGCGCGATCGCCTGCCACAGGGCTTCGGTCACGAACGGGATGATCGGGTGCGCCAGGCGCAGCACCACTTCCAGCACGCGCAGCAGGGTGTGGCGGGTGGCGCGCTGCTGCGCTTCGGTGCCCTGCTGGACCGAGACCTTGGCCAGTTCCAGGTACCAGTCGCAGTATTCGTACCAGACGAAGTTGTAGATGCTGCTGGCGATGTTGTCGAAGCGGTAGTCGGCAAAGCCCTTGGCGATATCGAGTTCGACGCGGTTCAGCAGCGAGATGATCCAGCGGTCGGCCTGCGACAGGTCTTCCGGATTCGGTTGGCCGCAGTCCTTGCCTTCCGTGTTCATCATCACGAAGCGGGTGGCGTTCCACAGCTTGTTGCAGAAGTTGCGGTAGCCCTCGCAGCGGCCGAGGTCGAAGTTGATGTTGCGGCCCAGCGAAGCGTAGCTCGCCATGGTGAAGCGCACGGCGTCGGTGCCGAAGGCCGGGATCCCTTCCGGGAATTCCTTGCGGGTGGCCTTGGCGATCTTCTCGGCGGCGCGCGGGTCCATCAGGCCGGTGGTGCGCTTGGCCACCAGCGACTCGACGTCGATGCCGTCGATCAGGTCGATCGGGTCGAGCGTGTTGCCCTTCGACTTGGACATCTTCTGGCCCTGGCTGTCGCGCACCAGGCCGTGCACGTACACGGTCTCGAACGGCACCTTGCCGGTGAAGTGGGTCGTCATCATCACCATGCGGGCAACCCAGAAGAAGATGATGTCGAAGCCGGTCACCAGCACCGACGAGGGCAGGAAGTGCTTCATGTCCCGGGTTTCTTCCGGCCAGCCCATGGTCGAGAAGGGCACCAGGGCCGAGGAGAACCAGGTATCGAGCACGTCGTCGTCGCGGCGCAGCGCCCCAACGACGCCCTGGGCCGCGGCCTTGGCTTGCGCTTCTTCCTCGGTGCGGGCGACCACGATCTCGCCGTTCTCGCCGTACCAGGCCGGGATGCGGTGGCCCCACCACAGCTGGCGCGAGATGCACCAGTCCTGGATGTTGCCCAGCCACTGGTTGTAGGTGGTGGTCCAATTCTCGGGCACGAACTTGATCTCGCCGTTGGCCACCTTTTCCAGCGCCACGTCGGTGATCGACTTGCCCGGGTTGAAGGTGCCTTCCGGCGCCGGCTTGCTCATGGCGACGAACCACTGGTCGGTCAGCATCGGCTCGATGACGACGCCGGTGCGGTCGCCGCGCGGCACCATCAGCTTGTGCGGCTTGACTTCGGCCAGCAGGCCTTGCGCTTCCAGGTCGGCGACGATCTGCTTGCGCGCGGCGAAGCGGTCCAGGCCCTGGTACTGGCTCGGGCCGTTCTCGTTGATCTTGGCGTCCAGGGTGAAGATGTTGATCGGCGCGAGGTTGGCGCGCTGGCCGACCGCGTAGTCGTTGAAGTCGTGGGCCGGGGTGATCTTGACGCAGCCGGTGCCGAATTCCTTGTCGACGTAGCTATCCGCGATCACCGGAATCTGGCGGCCGGTCAGGGGCAGGTTCAGCAGCTTGCCGACCAGGCTCGTATAGCGCTCGTCGGTCGGGTCCACCGCCACGGCGACGTCGCCCAGCAGGGTTTCCGGACGGGTGGTGGCGACCGTGAGGTGGCCCGAGCCGTCGGCCAGCGGATACTTGATGTACCACATCGAGCCGTCTTCTTCCTGCGAATCGACTTCCAGGTCCGACACGGCGGTGCCCAGCACCGGATCCCAGTTGACCAGGCGCTTGCCGCGGTAGATCAGGCCCTGTTCGTACAGGCGCACGAAGACTTCCGCCACGGTTTTGCTGCGGCTTTCGTCCATCGTGAAGTATTCGCGCTTCCAGTCTGGCGAGGTGCCCATGCGGCGCATCTGGCCGGTGATGGTGTTGCCCGACTTTTCCTTCCATTCCCAGACCTTCTCGACGAAGGCTTCGCGGCCGAGGTCGTGGCGCGAGATCTTCTGCGCGTCGAGCTGGCGATCCACCACGATCTGGGTAGCGATGCCGGCGTGGTCGGTGCCCGGGATCCAGGCGGTGTTGTAGCCGCGCATGCGGTAGTAGCGGGTCAGGCCGTCCATCACGGTCTGGTTGAAGGCATGGCCCATGTGCAGGGTGCCCGTGACGTTCGGCGGCGGCAGCTGGATGCTGAACGACGGCTTGCCGTCTTCCATGGTGGCGGTGAAGTAACCGCGCTGTTCCCACTCGGTGCGCCAGTATTGTTCAATGTCTGCGGGCTCGAAAGACTTGGCAAGTTCCATGATGTGGTCAACTAAAAAATTGTGCGAAAAGAACCATTATAGAGTAGATGCGGCTATAATCCGCCCCGCTGCGTTCCGGAAAGCCGGGCGCGGCACACGCTAGGGGTCCTGCTGTCGCAAACGCGACACGCGGGTGAGAAATACCCTCCGAACCTGATCTGGATAATGCCAGCGAAGGGAAGCAGTCAGAACACGGCCCAGGGCGCGCACGCGCCTGCCTGGCCGATCCTGGCACACTCCTTTGCTGGCTCCGCAAAGGAGCCACATGAACGCACCGCTCAAATTCGAAGCCGCGACCGCCACGGTCGACCAGGCGGCCATCGAACCCTTCCCCAACTCGCGCAAGGTCTACATCGAAGGCAGCCGGCCTGACATCCGCGTGCCGATGCGCGAGATTTCGCAATCCCCGACACCCGACAGCTTCGGCGGCGAGGCGAATCCGCCGCTGTTCGTCTACGACACTTCCGGACCCTACACCGACCCGGCAGCCAGCATCGACATCCGCCGCGGCCTGGGTACGCCGCGCTCGCCGTGGATCCTCGAAAGGGGCGATACCGAGGAGTTGGCGGGACCCACGTCCGACTACGGCAAGGCGCGCCTGGCTGACCCGGCCCTTGCGGCCCTGCGCTTCGAGCTGCAGCGCACCCCGCGCCGCGCCCGCAGCGGGCGCAACGTCACCCAGATGCACTATGCACGCCAGGGCATCGTGACGCCCGAGATGGAATTCGTCGCCCTGCGCGAAAGCCTGCGCCGCAAGGAATACCTGGCTTCGCTGGTCGATTCCGGCCCGATGGGCGCGCGCGTGGCCAGCCTGCTGTCGCGCCAGCATCCGGGCCAGTCCTTCGGCGCCAGCATCCCCGCCGAGATCACGCCCGAGTTCGTGCGCGACGAGGTGGCGCGTGGCCGCGCCATCATCCCGGCCAACATCAACCACCCGGAAATCGAGCCGATGATCATCGGCCGTAATTTCCTGGTGAAGATCAACGCCAACATCGGCAACTCCGCCGTGACGTCCTCGATCGGCGAGGAAGTGGAAAAGATGACCTGGGCGATCCGCTGGGGCGCCGACAACGTGATGGACCTCTCGACCGGCAAGCACATCCACGAGACGCGCGAGTGGATCATCCGGAATTCGCCCGTGCCGATCGGGACGGTGCCGATCTACCAGGCGCTGGAAAAGGTCGGCGGCAAGGCCGAGGAACTGACCTGGGAAATCTACCGCGACACCCTGATCGAGCAGGCGGAGCAGGGCGTCGACTACTTCACCATCCACGCCGGCGTGCGCCTGGCCTACGTGCCGATGACGGCCAAGCGCCTGACCGGCATCGTCTCGCGCGGCGGTTCCATCATGGCCAAGTGGTGCCTGGCGCACCATAAGGAATCCTTCCTGTACACGCATTTCGAGGAGATCTGCGAGATCATGAAGGCCTACGACGTCTCCTTCAGCCTGGGCGACGGCCTGCGTCCCGGCTCGATCTACGACGCCAACGACGAAGCCCAGCTGGCCGAACTGAAGACCCTGGGCGAGCTCACGCAGATCGCCTGGAAACACGACGTGCAGACCATGATCGAGGGCCCCGGCCACGTGCCCCTGCACCTGATCAAGGAGAACATGGACCTGCAGCTGGAACAGTGCAGCGAAGCGCCGTTCTACACCCTGGGGCCGCTCACCACCGACATCGCGCCCGGCTACGACCACATCACCTCGGGCATCGGCGCCGCCACCATCGGCTGGTACGGCACCGCCATGCTGTGCTACGTCACGCCCAAGGAGCACCTGGGCCTGCCCGACAAGAACGATGTCAAGGACGGCATCATCACCTACAAGATCGCGGCCCACGCGGCCGACCTGGCCAAGGGCCACCCTGGCGCCCAGCTGCGCGACAACGCCCTGTCGAAAGCGCGCTTCGAATTCCGCTGGGCAGACCAGTTCAATCTCGGCCTCGACCCGGACAAGGCGCGGGCCTTCCACGACGAGACCCTGCCCAAGGAGTCAAGCAAGGTGGCGCACTTCTGCTCGATGTGCGGCCCGCATTTCTGTTCGATGAAGATCACGCAGGAAGTGCGCGAGTATGCCGCCGCCAGCGGCGTGGCCGAAGGGGCCGCGCTGGCGAAGGGCATGGAAGAAAAGGCGATCGAGTTCGTGCGCGGCGGCGCCAGGCTGTACCGGGAGGTCTGATGACGGAGATCGAACTGAACGGCGCCCCGTACCAGGTGCCGGCGGGCGTCTCGCTGCTGGACCTGGCTGGCCAACTTGGCCTGGCCGAGCAGGCGGTGGCGGTGGCGGTCAACCGCGAAGTGGTGCCGCGCCAGCAGTGGCCGCAGCGCCGGCTGCAGGCCCGTGACAAGGTGGACATCGTGCGCGCCATCGGCGGCGGTTGAAAACAAGGAGATGACAATGAATGCAATCGTAGAGAACGACTTCCTGACCATCGCCGGGCGCCAGTACGCTTCGCGCCTGCTGGTCGGCAGCGGCAAGTACCGCGACCTGGCGCAGACGCGCGAGGCCACGCTGGCAGCCGGCGCCGAGATCGTCACCGTGGCGATCCGCCGCGTGAACATCGGCCAGGACCCGAATGCCCCCAGCCTGCTCGACGTGCTGCCCCTGGACGAATTCACCATCCTGCCCAACACGGCCGGCTGCTACACGGCGAAAGACGCCGTGTACACGCTGCAGATGGCGCGCGAACTGCTGGGCGGACGCAAGCTGGTCAAGCTGGAGGTGCTGGGCGACGAGAAGACCCTGTTCCCCCAGATGCCCGAAACGCTCAAGGCGGCGGAGGTCCTGGTACGCGACGGTTTCGACGTGATGGTCTATTGCAGCGACGACCCGGTACAGGCCCGCATCCTGCAGGAGATCGGCTGCGTCGCCGTGATGCCGCTGGCCTCGCTCATCGGTTCCGGCATGGGCATCCTGAATCCCTGGAACCTCTCGCTCATCATCGAGCAGGCATCGGTGCCGGTGCTGGTCGATGCCGGCGTCGGCACGGCCTCGGATGCGGCGATCGCGATGGAGCTCGGCTGCGACGGCGTGCTCATGAACACCGCGATCGCGGCTGCCCACGATCCGGTGCGCATGGCGCGCGCGATGCGCCACGCCGTCATCGCCGGGCGCGAGGCGCGCCTGGCGGGGCGCATGCCGAAGCGCTTCGCGGCCTCGCCCTCGTCGCCGCTGCAGGGCATGGCCACCTGATGGTGCCGACCGTGCTCGTGTTCGCCGGGCTCGACCCCGGCGGCGGGGCAGGGCTGGCGGCGGACATTGCCGCCATCGGCGCCCTCGGCGGCCACGCGCTGCCGGTGGCGACGGCCCTGACCGTCCAGGACAACAACCGGGTGCACGAGGTGCACCCGATCGACGCCGGCCTGGTCCTGCGCCAGGCCGAAGCGCTGGTCGATTCCTTCGGCATCGACGCGGTGAAAATCGGCATTCCCGGCAGCCGCGAGAACGCGGCGGCGATTGCCCGGCTGCTGCGCCGGCTGCGCGCGTCCGCCCCGGAGCTGCCGGTCGTGCTCGACCCGGTGCTGGCCAGCGGCCACGGCGACGCGCTCGGCAAGGGCAACGCCATCGCCGCGCTGGCCGAGCTGCTGCCGCTGGCCACCGTGCTGGTGCCGAACCTGCCGGAGGCGGCGGCGCTGGGGGCGCTGCCCTGCGAGCACGTGCTGCTCACCGGCGGACATGGCGAGGGGGACGTCGTCGTCAACCGCTGGCTGCAGGGCGGGATGGAGCAGCGCAGCTGGCGCATGCCGCGCCTGCCGCACAGCTACCACGGCAGCGGCTGCACGCTGGCCGCCGCCATCGCGGCGCGCCTCGCGCTGGGCGACCCGATGGCGCAAGCGCTCGAGCATGCCCAGGACTACTGTCACCAGACGCTGGCGCACGCCTTCCGGATTGCGCCCGGACAGCGCATCCCGCGCCGCATCCTGCATACACACTGAAAGGAACATCGTGAAACAACACTTCATGCGCGGGCTCTACCTCGTCACCCCGGACTGGGACGACACCGAACGCCTGCTCGCGGTCACCGACCTCGCCTTGACTGCTGGCGCATCCCTGGTGCAGTACCGCCATAAAAGCGCCAGCCCGGCCTTGCGCGCCGAGCAAGCCGCGGCCCTGCTGGCGCTGTGCCGCAGCCACAACCGGCCGCTCGTGATCAACGACCACATCGACCTGTGCCGCGACCTCGACGCCGACGGCGTGCACGTCGGCGGCACGGACATGTCGGTGGCGCAGGCGCGGGCCCTGCTGGGACCGGGCAAGATCGTCGGCGCCTCCTGCTACGGCGAGCTGAAACTGGCCGAGAACGCCCAGCAGGCGGGCGCCAGCTACGTAGCCTTCGGCGGCTTCTATCCCTCCCCGGTCAAGAAATACAGCTTCGTCACGCCGCCCGAACTGGTCGAGGTCTGGCGCGACCGCGTGGCCCTGCCGATGGTGGTGATCGGCGGCATGACCCCGCTGAATGCGGCGCCGCTGGTGCGGCGCGGCGCCTCGATGGTGGCGGCGATCACGAGCGTGTACGTGGCGGCCGACCCGGCGGCGGCCGTGCGCGACTTCTGCGCGCTGTTTCGGCTCGCCTGAACTTACAATGGCAGCGTTGCCACTCTTGCCATACCGACCATGCGACCGCTGCGCCTGCTCATCCATACCAGCCGCCACCCCTCGGCCATCCTGCTGCTGGTACAGCTGCTCGGCATGCTGTTGTACCCCTTTATCGAGCACGAACCCGCCGGGCATACGGCCTTCAACGTGTTCGGCATTCTGGTGCTGTCGCTGACCATCCGCATGGTGCGGCGCACGCCGGGCGAGACCCGGATCAGCGTGGCGCTGGCGGTGCCGATCGTGATCCTGCTGGCGCTGCAGACCTTCTACGACCTGCGCGGCACGCTGCTGCCCTGGTCCTCGGCGCTGGAAGCGCTGTTCTACTTCTACGCCGCCGGCAGCCTGATCGCCTACATGATGGAAGACCGCCGGGCCACCACCGACGAGCTGTTCGCCGCCGGCGCCACCTTCACCCTGCTGGCCTGGGGCTTCACCCACCTGTACCTGATGGTGCAGGAACTGCATCCTGGCACCTTCGCGGCCGCCGTCAACGCCTCCGCTCCGCGTACCTGGAGCGAGCTGAATTACCTGAGCTTCGCGCTGTTGTCGAGCACCGGCATCGGCGACGTGATTCCGCTCACCGTGCATGCGCGCGCCCTGTGCAGCATCGAGATGCTGGTCGGCGTGATGTACCTCGCGGCGGTGGTGGCGCGCCTGATCGGCTTCACCACCCAGGGCAAGATCTACCGGCGCCGCCCGGATGCGCCGCGCGAACCCTGGGAAGAAGACTAGTGCATCCGTGGTGAATAAAGTGCGGCCCGCACGTGCCGTGTTAAGTCTTCAATAAGACGCATGCCTTAACTTGGCGCCGTTTGCAGCACCGGCATCCCGCCATCGCTGCGCCACGTTTGCCTGCATGATGCCGAAAGCCCGGATACTGAGAACCTTCCTTGCCGTCCTGCTGGCGCCGCTCGCCGCGTATGCGCTTGCCGCCGCCTCTCCCAAGCCGATGTTCGACTACCGCTACGAGAACTACCGGATCTGGTCGGATCGACCCATCCCGGGCGAGATCACCGCGGTGCTGGACGACGTGACGCGGCGCCTGCGCACCTCGACCCTGAACCAGCGCGAAACGCCGGTCGAGATTTTCTTCTGCAACGAGCCCTGGCGCCTGTGGCTCTACGGCCGCGCTTTCAGCACCCGCCTGGGCGGGGCGGCCGACGTCTGGCTGACCCGGCAGGTTTTCATCCGCGCTTCCGACATCCCGGCCAACCGGATCCATACACCGAATGGCGGCCCGCTGGCCGATGCCGCGCAGCGCCCGCTGTCCTACTTCATCGCGCACGAGATCACCCACAACGACGTGTCGCGCCATTTCGGGCGCACGGTCATGCTGCGCTATCCGGAATGACTGCTGGAAGGCTATGCCGACTACGTGGGCAAGGCGGGCGACTTCGATTTCGAGGACAACCACGCGCTGTTCGCCGCCGGCGCCGGCGCCCTCGATCGCGACAGGAGCGGCCTGTACCGCGAATTCCACCCGAAGGTCGCCTACCTGCTCGACAAGAACGGCTGGACCCTGGAGCAGGTGTTCGCGAATCCGCCCGACGAGGAAGAACTGGACGCCCGCCTGCGCGCGCAGCGCCCACATATGTATCAATTTGCGCCTGCCGTGGATTGACCGGCCGCGGCGGAGCATGCGATATTGCCTTTCTAGCCACTTCCATCGAAAGCATCCGCAATGCGTCTTTACGTCACCGCCCTTGTCCTCGCACTGGCCAGCGCCGGTTGCGCCCAGGTCCCCACCGCCGCCACCATCTCGCCGGAGGCGCTGCGCACCCACGTGCAATACCTCTCCTCCGACCAGCTCGAAGGCCGCGGCACGCCCTCGCGCGGACAGGACCTCGCCACCGACTACATCGCGGCCCAGTTCCGCAAGGCGGGCCTGGAGCCGGCCGGCGACGACGGCTACTTCCAGACCGCGACCTGGCAATACGCCGAGCGCAAGGCGGATGACGTGAGCCTGAGCGTGCTGGCCGGCAGCAGCACCGTCACCGTGCCGGCCGGCGGCGCGACCGGCAACTTCCTCGATCCGGTCACCCTGGCGGCCACGCCGGCAGTGTTCATGAGCTGGAAGGATGCGCTGGACAACAGCGATGCGGCCAACGGCAAGGTGCTGGTGGTGCCGGCCCCGCCGGTGCCGCGCGCCGCGCGCCAGCTGCAGGAAAAACTCAAGAGCAAGCCGCTGCTGGTCGTCATGATCGACCGCGAGCGCCGTCATGGTGCCGGCACCGGCGGCTGGCTGATCGATCCGGAGCAGGCTGCGCCGCAGGGCGCGGTGCCGGTGCTGTTGCTGCATGCGCCTGACGCCGCAGCGGCGCTGGAGAAGGGCGGGGCAAGCGTCACGGCACGCGTGGCCGCCCCGAGCATCCGCCCGGTCAAGCTGCGCAACGTGGTCGGCGTGCTGCGCGGTTCCGATCCGGTGCTGAAGAACACCTACGTCCTGATGACGGCGCACCACGACCACGTGGGCATCCGCGACGGCGAGGTCTACAACGGCGCCAACGACGACGCCAGCGGCGTGGTGTCGCTGATCGAAGCGGCGAATGTGCTGGCCGCACGCAAGGAGCGAGCGCGCCGCAGCATCGTGTTCATGACCTTCTTCGGCGAAGAACTCGGCATGCTGGGCTCGAAGTACTATGCACGCCATCCGGTGTTCCCGCTGAAGGACACGGTGGTGAACATCAACCTCGAGCAGACCGGCCGCACCGACGACAGCGAAGGCAAGCAGCTCAACTCGATCGCCATGACCGGCTATGACTTCTCGACCCTCGGCGACATGCTCAAGAAATCCGCCGAACGCACGGGAGTGCGCCTGTGGAAGCATGCGGCCTTCAGCGACGCCTTCTTCTCGCGCGCCGACAACCAGTCGCTGGCCGACGCCGGCGTGCCGGCGCACACCCTGTCGGTGGCCTACGGCTTCTCGGATTACCACGGCAAGGACGACACCTGGGACAAGCTCGACTACGACAACATGGCGCGCGTCACGCGCATGCTGACCGAAGGCGTGTACGACATCGCCAACGCGACCGAGCGCCCGACCTGGACGGCGGCGCCGAAGGCGGCCAACTACGCCGCCAAGGGACGCGCGCTCACGGCCGGCGAGGCGGCGGCCAAGTGAGCGGCGGCGCGGTCCTGGTGCGGCGTTTGCTGGCGGACGAGTGGCAGGCCTACCGCGCGATCCGCCTGCGCGCGCTGGCGGATGCGCCCGAGGCCTTCGGCAGCACGCTGGCGCGGGAAGAAGCGCTGCCGGACGATAGCTGGGCAACGCGCGTGGCGAAGTCGGCGGTCTCCGGCATCGATTGCGCGCTGGTGGCGGAAGTGGAAGGCCAGCTCGCCGGCCTGCTGTGGGCCAAGGTCGATGCGCAGGATGCTGGCAGGATGAATTTGTTCCAGATGTGGGTGGCGCCGCAATGCCGCGGCCGCGGCGTGGCCGCTGCTTTATTGGACGAGGCGCTCGGATGGGCGAGAACGCGTGGGACCCGGGTGGTGCACCTGGGCGTGAACAGCGAGAATGCAGGCGCGCTCAGGCTGTATGAGCGCGCGGGCTTCCAGCCGATCGGCGAGCCCTATCTGATGCGCGAGGGGGCCGCGCACATGGAGCAGGAAATGCGCCTGGATCTATCCGGGCCAGCATGAAAAAATGGGACGCCCGGAGGCGTCCCATTTTCATTGCAGCGCCAGGGTTTAGTTACCGCAGCCCAGCGAAGCGATGCGGTCGCGTGCGGCCTTGGCCTGCACCAGGCCGAAGCCGTACTTGGTGTCGCGGCCCGCGGTGCCCAGGTCGAGCGCGCTCTTGGTGAGCGACGCGCGCATCTGCGCAGCGGTACAGGTCGGGAAGTAGCTCCACACCAGGGCAGCAACGGCCGACACGTGCGGGGTCGCCATCGAGGTGCCGTCGAAGTAGGCGTAGTTGCTGGCGCGGATGCCGACCGTCGCGCTCTGGCCCAGCTGCTGCTTCATCGCGGCGCCGTCAAGATCGGTCGCGGTGACGGACGGGATGCTGGTCACGGTGGTGCCCAGCGTGCCGCCGAACGCGCCCGCCACGTTGTTGTACACCACGGCGCCGACGCCGCCGCTGTTCTGGCAGTTGCTGACCTTGACCGCGAAGTCCACGGTGCCGCGCTGGATCAGGCAGACCTTGCCCGAGACAGCGGTGTTGACCTTGTCGCCGATGCCGAAGTCGGCCAGCGGTGCGGTGGCGGTCTTGACCGGCGAGCCTTCCATCGCGCCCGGGGCGTAGGTGCTGCTGCCAACGGTCAGGACGGCTTCCTGGCCGGTGCCCATCGGGACGGTCGACAGGACGCTGACGCCGGGACCTGCCAGTTCGACGCTGCTGTTGTACTGCGAGAAGGTGGCCCACTGCTTGTTCTCGTCGACCGCGCCGACCATGACCACGCTGCTGTAGCCGGCCGGGTAGGAGACCACCGTGTTGCCATCGTTGCCCGCGGCGGCCAGGCTCAGCACGCCTTTGCTGTACAGGCTGTCGAATGCCTTCTGCTCGGTGGTGCTCTTGCGCCCGCCACCCAGCGACATGCTGATCACGTTGGCGCCGGCGGCGCCGCACTTGTTGGCGGCGGAGGCCAGGGTCGAGGAATAGGCCCAGCCGTTGGCGCCAAACACCTTCACGATGTGCAGCTTGAGCTGCTTGTTGGCGGCCACGCCGACCACGCCGGTGCCGGCGTTGTTGATGGCGGCGATGGTGCCCGCCACGTGGGTGCCGTGGCTGTTCTCGTCGGTGTACCACCAGCCGGTGCCGGCGTCGTATTCGCCGGTGACCGGGTTGGCCGACAGGTCTTCATGGTTGCGGTCGTAGCCCGAGTCGATGATGCAGACCTTGCGGTTGGCGGCGCTGGCGTCCGACAGCAGGTCGGCCTGCACCTGCTTGATGCCGTACGGGACCAGCTGGCCCGATGCGTACGGGGTGCCGGTCGACGGCGAGGTAAGCGCGAAGGGCTTGCGGATCACGTCTTCTTCGATGTATTCGACGTTCGGGTTGTTCTCCAGTCCTTTCAGCGCGACCGCCGGGACCTCGATGGCCATGGCGTTCATGCCGAAGATGTCGTGCTTGACCGAGCCCTTGGACGCTGCCACCACCGACTTCACCTTGGCAGCGGCACCCGGCTTGAAGGCGACGATGACGCGGGTGGTGTCGGGAGCTGCGGCCTGCGCGTTGCCGAACACGCCGGCAGCGACCAGGGCTGCCAGGCAAACGCGAAGGGAGGATGCGCGAGTGTTTTTGTCTACCATGAATCTTCTCCGTTTGAAAACAAAGTTATTGCGCCTTGGCTCTGTAGGCCTCGTACGCTTTTTGTGCCACCTCATGGGTGGTGAAAATAGTGTATTTCAAAAACTTGTATATATGCACACCGGATTCAACTGTGCGCAGGAAACACTTGATCAGGCACAGCTCGCTACCGATTGTCCATACACACTGTCTTTACTACGTGTTATCGTTTTTTCCAAATACCCGCAGAAAACGCAGCGGCGCGCTACGCTTACCCTCACTCCTTGCTATCATTTCAAACTTTACGGCGTTGCAATCCGCGGCGTCCAACGCTCGGTTCAGGAAGGGAAACATGAAGACCAAGGCTGCAGTTGCATGGAAGGCGGGCCATCCGCTCACGATCGAAGAAGTCGAACTCGAAGGCCCGAAGGCCGGCGAGGTGCTGGTCGAGGTCAAGGCGACCGGCATCTGCCACACCGACTACTACACGCTGTCCGGCGCCGATCCGGAAGGCCTGTTCCCAGCCATCCTCGGCCATGAAGGCGCGGGCGTGGTGGTGGACGTCGGCCCGGGTGTCACCAGCCTGCGCAAGGACGACCACGTCATTCCGCTGTACACCCCGGAATGCCGCCAGTGCAAGTTCTGCCTGTCGCAAAAAACCAACCTGTGCCAGGCGATCCGCTCCACGCAAGGCCGTGGCCTGATGCCTGACGCTACTTCCCGTTTTTCGCTGGACGGCAAGCCGCTGTACCACTACATGGGCACCTCGACCTTCTCGAACTACATCGTGGTTCCGGAGATCGCGTTGGCCAAGGTGCGTTCGGACGCGCCCTTCGACAAGATCTGCTACATCGGTTGCGGCGTCACCACCGGCATCGGCGCGGTGATCTTCACGGCGAAAGTGGAGGCGGGCGCCAACGTGGTCGTGTTCGGCCTGGGCGGCATCGGCCTGAACGTGATCCAGGCGGCCAAGATGGTGGGCGCCGACAAGATCATCGGCGTGGACCTGAACCCGGAACGCGAAGCCATGGCGCGCAAGTTCGGCATGACCCACTTCATCAACCCGACCAAGGTCGAGAACGTGGTCGACTCCATCGTCCAGCTGACCGACGGCGGCGCCGACTACAGCTTCGAATGCGTGGGTAACGTCACCACCATGCGCCAGGCGCTGGAGTGCTGCCACAAGGGCTGGGGCCAGTCGATCATTATCGGCGTGGCGGCGGCGGGCCAGGAAATCTCGACCCGTCCGTTCCAGCTGGTGACTGGCCGCGCCTGGCGTGGCTCCGCCTTCGGCGGCGCGCGCGGCCGCACCGACGTGCCGAAGATCGTCGACTGGTACATGGAAAACAAGATCAACATCGACGACCTGATCACCCATCACCTGCCGCTCGAGCGCATCAACGAAGGCTTCGACCTGATGAAGTCGGGCGAGTCGATCCGCTCGGTCGTGGTCTACTGATACCCGCTGTCCGGCATCCTGACGCGGCCTCCGGGCCGCGTTTTTTTTCATTCTGCACACCGAGGGTCAGGTCTGACATTTAGACACGAGCTCGAGCATTGATGCGTTGTATTGCTCAGTCCGTGTCCGAATGTCAGACCTGACCCCGGGCGGCGCAGTCCGTGTCCGAATGTCAGACCTGACCCCGGGCGGCTGACCCCGGGCGGCGTTTTTTCATTCTGTTCCGCCATTTCAGCCGCCTGTCGCACCGGGCTGGCCTTCATCCCCGCACACGCCTAGAGTATCTGCATTGCCGGACAGGTCCGGCCCAAAGTAGAAAAAAAGTTCTAGACAATTTTATCTAGAACTTTTAATCTAGTTGCTAACGATGAGGGGGCACACCCGATGGACGAATGGTTCGGTACGGCAGCAAGCAGCCTGGCCTGGGCGCTGATCGATTTCCTGTGGCAGGGCCTGCTGGTCGGCTGGGCCGTCGCGCTGCTGCTGGCGCTGATGCGCAAGGCGCGGCCGCAGGCGCGCTACCTGGTGGCTTGCGGCGCGCTGCTGCTGTGCGCGGCCCTGCCGCTGGCCGGAATGGTCGCGCGCATGGCCGAAGCGGACGCCGGCGCGGCCAGCTCCGTGCTGCCCGTGCCGGCGGCGAGCGCGGTGGCGGGCGCCGTGTCGGCGCTGCCGTTAACCGCCATCGATGCCGGCAAGTTCGCAGGCTGGGAATCCATCCTGCAGGAGCGCCTGCCCCTCGTGCTGCTGCTCTGGGCGCTGGGCGCCGGCCTGCTGGCCCTGCGCATGGTGCTCGGGCTGGCCTGGGTGCGCCGGCGGACCCGGGCGGGGCAGTACCGGCTCGACCCCGCCTGGCAGGCGCGGCTCGACAGGATGGCGCGGGGCATGGGCATCGCCCGCCGCGTCACCCTGGGCCTGGTTGACGACCTAGCCAGTCCGGTGACGGCCGGCTGGTGGCGCCCGGTGGTGCTGGTGCCGGCGGCGCTGGTGTCGGGCATGCCGCCGCAGCTGCTGGAAGCGCTGCTGGCGCACGAACTGGCGCACGTGCGCCGCTGTGACTACGTAGTGAATTTGATCCAGAGCGCGATCGAGATCCTGCTGTTCTACCACCCGGCCGTGTGGTGGCTGTCGAACCGGATCCGCGAAGAGCGCGAACAGATTGCAGATGATGTAGCCGCAAGCACGCTCGGCGAACCGCGGCGCCTGGCACTTGCATTGTCCGAACTGGACCTGTTCCAGTTCACCCCGCAACTTGCCCCAGCAGCACATGGAGGAAATCTTATGTCCCGCATCAAACGCCTGGTTCGTCCCGAAGCCGAACCGCTGAACTGGAAGCTGGCGCTTCCGATCCTGGGCCTGGCCACCGCGGCCGCCTTCTACTCCTGGTCGGCGCCGGCCCATGCCGAGGCCGCGCAGCCGGCCCCGGCCCCAGCCCCGCGTGCCGAGCCCGCGCCCCGTCCGCAAGCCGCGCCGGCCGAGCGCCGCGTGGTGCGCAAGGAGGGCAGGGAGGAACCCTATGCCGTGGTGCGCGCCAACGACAAGAACACGAGCATGACCGGCAGCAGCGACGACTGGGACGACATCAAGGAAGCCAAGCGGCGTATTGGCGGCGACTTCCTGTGGTTCCGCGAGGGCGGCCAGGCCTGGTACATCCAGGATGCCGGCGTGCTGGCGAAGGTCGATGCCGCCTGGGCGCCGATGAACCGGCTGGGGGCGCAGATGGACGTGTACGGCAAGGAGATGGACGTGCACGGCAAGAAGATGGATGCGCTCGGCAAGGACATGGACGTCGCGGCGCGCGGCTTCAAGCCGGACGAGGACAAGCTGCGCGTGGTCGAGGAGCGCATGGAAGCCCTGGGCGAAGAAATGGAGAAGCTCGGCAAGCAGCTGGGCGCGACCGACAGCGTCAGGGAGCGCGAGCGCATCCAGGGCCGCATGAGCGAAGTCGGCCAGCAGATGTCGGCGGCGGGGCAGGAGATCAGCCAGCTGCACAATGGGCCGGGCATGCGCGAGGCGCAGAAGTCGATGGACGCGATCGGGCGCCGCATGAGCGAAGCCGGCAAGCCGATGGATGCGATCGGCAAGAAGATGGGCGCGCTCGGCAAGGAGATGGAGCGCGAGAGCAAGGCGGCGGACAAGACGGTGCGCGCCCTGATCCGCGAAGCGCGCGAAAAGGGGCTGGCAAAGCCGGTGCCGCAGGCGGGCTGACAATCAAGAAAACGGCCTGGCGCTCGGAGCGACAGGCCGCAATGTTACCAACTGGTCAAAAAACGCCGGCGTGCTGCCTCAGCAGTGCAGCGGCGCCGCGACCGGTCTTACTGCTGCGCGATCTTGCCGCGCCATGCACCGGTTTCCGAGCCGCGCTTTTCCAGCAGTTCCTTGAAGTTCTGCAGGTTGCCACGCAGTTCCATGCGAACGGCGCCCATGGCGTCGCCGACGGATTCGATCGCGTTTTCCGGTTCATAGTCCATTTGAACCATGACGCGGCAGCAGTTGTCCGAGATCTTGTGGAAGGTCGCGACACCGCCGTTCTTCACGCCGGTGACGCTGCGCCATGCGATGCGCTTGTCCGGGATCTGTTCGGTGATTTCGGCATCCCACTCCTTCTCTTCGCCGGCCACGTTGGCGCGCCAGTGCAGGTGCTTGTCGTCGAGCTGGCGGATTTCCTTAACGCTCTTCATGAACTGCGGGAAGTCCTCGAACTGCGTCCACTGGTTATACGCGGTCTTGACCGGAACGTTGATCTCGATGGATTCCGAGACCGACGAGCTGGCGCCATAGCCGCTGCGGTTTTGCTTGAGTTTTTTGGACAGCATCATGCCGCCGACGGCAAGTGCGGCAACGGTAACTACGCGGTTCAGCATAAGTATTCTCCTTTGTGCTGGGAAGCCGCTCGCATCTGCAAAGTGTTGGCCCGAAACACGGGATGCGAGACTGATTGCTTCGTAAGGTAACGGTCTGACGGGCCACGCGAACTGTCGCGAATCTCTGGTTAAAATAAGCGAAAAGACAATTGGGCGGCGCGCGAAACGATGGGACACTTATACTGATGAGTCTGTTGTTGGCCGCCAGAAAGGAGACCAGGATGAACTTGCAGGGAGGATGTTTCTGCGGTGCAGTTCGGTACACGGTAAGGGGCGAAATTTTCAACAGTACACTGTGCCACTGCACTGATTGCCGTCGGGTATCGGGCGCGCCCGCCACGGCCTGGTTCAGCGCGCGCCGCGCCGACTTCCGCTTCACGCATGCTCAGCCGCAGCGCTTCGCTTCGAGCGAACACGTGCTGCGCAGTTTTTGCCCGCAGTGCGGCACCACCCTCACTTTCGAAGACGCCTGCTGGCCGGAAGAACTGGACATCGCCAGCGCCAGCCTCGACGACCCCGAACAGGCGCCGCCAGACGACCACACTTTCGTGCGCAGCCGCCTGAGCTGGATGAAGCTGGACGACGGCCTGCCCGCGTACCCGACGACACGGTCGGCCGGAAAATAGCGGCCGCCATATCGCCGGGCCTGCAGCCCTAGCGCCGCCGGATGCTGCCGTCGCTGATCTGGGCCTGCGTGTGCACCAGGTTGGCCTCGAAGGATTGCATCTGCAGGCCGACCGGCGTCAGGTCCATGCCCGAGCTTTCGATGCGCGGGAACAAATCGTTTTCCTCTTCCTGGATGTGGGCCGTGACGGCGCCGAGCAGTTCGCGCATCAGGGTGTCGCTGTGGCTGTCGTCGAGCGACATGCCTTCCAGCGTCGCGACCAGGTCGTCCACCTTCAGGTGGTCCTGCTCGAAGTGGCCGATCAGGGATGCGTCGATGTTGCGCACCGCCGGGTAGAAGATCGATTCCTCCAGCCGCGAGTGCATGTGCAGGGCTTGCAGGATCTGGGTCCCGGCCTGCTTTTTCACTTCCTGGCTGTCGCTGTTGAGATACTTGTCGGCCAGCGCGCGCACCATGTCGTGGTCGCGAATCAATGCCTTGACCGGCTGGTCGACCGGAAACGTGCCTGCTGCCTTGTCGCTTGCCATACCATCCTCCGTCTCGTGTTCGCTCTTGGGCGACGGCGTCCTGCCGCCGCCGTGGCCTTTCAGGCTAGTACAGGCGATGGATAAAACAAGGATCGCGTGGTTTTCGCTGCATAGCTGGATGGGCATACAGTAATCACGGCGTTATAATGGCCGGATGCAGAATCTCCTCCATAACCTCAATCCCGAACAGCTCGCCGCCGTCACCCTGCCGTCGCAGAGCGCGCTGATCCTGGCCGGCGCCGGTTCCGGCAAGACGCGCGTGCTGACGACCCGCATCGCCTGGCTGATCCAGACCGGGCAGGTGTCGCCCGCCGGCATCATGGCGGTGACCTTCACCAACAAGGCGGCGAAGGAGATGCTGACCCGCCTGTCCTCGATGCTGCCGATTAATACGCGCGGCATGTGGATCGGCACCTTCCACGGTCTGTGCAACCGGCTGCTGCGCACCCACTACAAGGACGCCGCGCTGCCGCAAGCCTTCCAGATCCTCGATTCGCAGGACCAGCTTTCGCTCATCAAGCGCATGCTGAAGGCGGCCAACGTGGACGATGAAAAATACCCGGCCAAGGCGCTGATGTACTTCATCAACAACGCCAAGGAGCAGGGCCTGCGCGCCAATCGCCTGGAACCGAACGACCCGATCGAGCGCCGCATGATCGAGCTCTACGAACTGTACGAAGGCCAGTGCCAGCGCGAGGGCGTGGTCGATTTCGCCGAGCTGCTGCTGCGCTCGTACGAACTGCTGGCCCGCAACGGCCCGCTGCGCCACCACTACCAGATGCGCTTCCGCCACATCCTGGTCGACGAGTTCCAGGATACCAACGACCTGCAGTACAACCTGCTGAAACTGCTGGCCGGGCATGACGAGGAGGGCGGCGGCGCCATCTTCGCGGTGGGCGACGACGACCAGAGCATCTACGCCTTCCGCGGCGCCAACGTCGGCAACATGCAGGCCTTCGAGCGCGAATTCCGCGTCAAGAACCTGATCAAGCTGGAGCAGAACTACCGCTCCTTCGGCCACATCCTCGACAGCGCCAACTACCTGATCGCCAACAACACCAAGCGTTTGGGGAAGAACCTGCGTACCGACGCGGGGCAGGGCGAGCAGGTGCGCGTGTACGAAGCGGCCAGCGACCTCGAAGAAGCGCAGTGGATCATCGAGGAAGCCAAGAGCCTGATGAAGGACGGCCTGTCGCGCAGCGAGATCGCGATCCTGTACCGCTCCAACGCGCAAAGCCGCGTGATCGAGCATGCGCTGTTCGCGGCCGGCCTGCCCTACACCGTGTACGGCGGCCTGCGCTACTTCCAGCGCGCCGAGGTCAAGCACGCCATCGCTTATCTGCAGCTGATGGACAACCCGCACAACGATTCGGCTTTCCTGCGCGTGGTGAACTTCCCCACCCGCGGCATCGGTGCGCGCTCGATCGAGCAGCTGCAGATGGCGGCCGACTCCTACGGTATTTCGCTCTACGCGGCGGTGCCCTACATGACCGGCAAGGCCGGCGGCGCGCTGGGGAATTTCGTGAAGCTGATCGAATCGGCGCGCTTCGAGACCCAGCAGCTGCCGCTGCCGGAACTGGTGAGCGTGGTGTTGGAACGCAGCGGCCTGTTGCAGCACTACCAGAACGAAAAAGAGGGCGCCGATCGCATCGAGAACCTGGAGCAGATGGTCAATGCCGCCACCCAGTTCGTGCAGGAAGAGGGCTTCGGCCAGGGCGCCCCGGCCCACCTCGGCCCGCAGGCGCTGCCCCAGATCGGCGAAGCCATCGTCAACCAGGACGGCATCGAGATCCTCGATTCCGACGCCCCGCTGGCCAGCGTGATGTCGCCGCTGTCGGCCTTCCTCACCCACGCATCGCTGGAAGCGGGCGACGCCCAGGCCCAGGCCGGGCAGGACGCCCTGCAGCTCATGACCGTGCACTCGGCCAAGGGCCTGGAATTCGACGCTGTGTTCATCACCGGCCTGGAAGAAGGCCTGTTCCCGCACGAGAGCAGCGCGCGCGAACTCGATGGCGTGGACGAAGAGCGACGCCTGATGTACGTGGCGATCACGCGCGCGCGCAAGCGTTTGTACATGAGCTTTACCCAGCAGCGCATGCTGCACGGCCAGACCCGCTTCAACATGAAGTCGCGCTTCTTCGACGAGCTGCCGGAAGAATCGATCAAGTGGCTGTCGCCGCGCGTCCAGACCAACTGGTTCGCCGGCCGCAAGCAGACCACGGCCTGGGACGACGCCGCCTTCCGCGACGGCTCGGACAACAAGATCGCGCAGCAGATCACCCAGAAGTCCGGCAACGGTTCGGGCTGGCGCGTGGGCGAGAGCGTTTCCCACGCCAAGTTCGGCGAGGGCGTGATCGTGAATATCGAGGGCGGGGCGGGCGCGGCGCGCGCCCAGATCAATTTCGGCGCGGCCGGGATGAAGGTGCTGGACCTGTCGGTGGCGAAGCTGGAGCGGGTGGGGCGTTAACTTATTGAGTTAGCGTGTGAGTCGTCATCCCGGCGAAGGCCGGGATCCAATTTTGTTTGCGTCCCGATAGCTCAAGCAGAACTTGGGCTCCGGCCTTCGCCGGAACGACGGGCTAGCGCTATTTGCTGAGATTGACCGGCCCGGTCTGCACACCATCCACCGGCTTCCCGAAAATCTGCCGATACCCCACATACATCGCGCACTGCAGCAGCAGGATGAACAGGAAGATCAGCCACATGATCACCACGCGCGTCATGTTCGAGGCGCCCAGCAGCAGGGTGATCACCATGCAGATGCCGAAGAAGATCGCAAACCAGGCCAGCAGCAGCACAATGAACACGCGCGCGCTGCGCACCACGGCGAAGAAGCTGTAGAACACCGCCTTACCGGCCGTCATCTTCTGCCAGTAGGTGAGCGGGGCGGCAAAGCACAGCGACATCAGGGCCGCCACGTCCAGCCCGAAAATCATGAACATCGCCAGGATGTCCGAGCCCGCCACCTGCGGCTGGCCCCCTTCGCGTCCCTGGCGCGCCACCTGTTCCCAGAAGCCCGGATCGACCGCGAAGCGCGTGATCAAGGCCATCAGGAGCGACACGGCCAGGTAGATCAGGCCCACCTTGCACAAATCCTTCACCACCGGCTGGCGGAAGCCCGTCAGCAGCACACCGGGCGTGACCCGTTCGCCGTTCTCGATCATCAGGCAGGCCTTCATGAAGGCCATCGAGAACGACGGGATCAGGACCACCGCGATCATCGGCCCGAGCAGCGGCACGGCACTGATGCCGATGCTGATCAGGATGTTCGCGAACAGCAGCGTGGTCAGCGCGGCCGGTTGTTTGCGGAACAGACCGGCGCCTTGCTTGAGCCAGTGCCAGCCGGTGATTGCAGGAATAGAGTTCATGTAGGCAGTTGGGGCGCGCCGCGCTCGATGCGGGCGCGCAGGATGCGTTCGAAGTGGGTGGGGTCGTGGGGCGTGAGCAGTTCTGCTTCACGCGGAATATGCAGATCATACAGGCGCGACAGCCAGAAGCGCAGCGCGCCCGCACGGAGCATCGGCAGCCAGGCAGCCTGTTCTTCCTGGGTGAACGGGCGCACGGCGTGATAGGCCTCGAGCAGGGCGCGCACGCGTGCCTCATCGAGCACGCCGCTTGCCAGGTCGACGCACCAGTCGTTGACGGTCACGGCGACGTCGAACAGCCAGGTGTCGACGCCGGCAAAGTAGAAGTCGAAGCAGCCGGTCAGGCGCTCGCCTTCGAACATCACGTTGTTGCGGAACAGGTCGGCGTGCACCGGGCCGCGGGTGAGCGCGGCATAGGTGGCGGTGCGCGCAAAGTCGCTCTGGAAGCCGACTTCATTGCGCAGCAGGTCCGCTTCGGCTTGCGAGATCAGCGGCAGCACGGTGGGCGCGGTCGCCGTGATCCAGTCCAGGCCGCGCAGGTTGGGCTGGTGCAAGGCAAAATCCTGCGCCGCCAGGTGCATGCGCGCCAGCATGCCGCCGACTTCGGCGCAATGCGCCGGCTGCGGATCGAGCTGCGAGGCGCCGCTCAGGCGGCTGACGATGATGGCCGGCTTGCCCTGCAGGGTGACGACCAGTTCGCCGTCGATCGTCGGCACCGGCGCCGGCACCGGAATGCCGCGCTCGGCCAGGTGGCGCATCAGCTGCACATAGAAGGGCAGTTGTTCGAAGCGGAGGTTCTCGAAAATGGTCAGCACGAATTCCCCACGCTCGGTGGTGAGGAAGAAATTGCTGTTTTCAATGCCGGAGGAAATGCCCTGGAGCGCGAGGGCGTCGCCGAGGGGGAACTGCTTGATCCACTGGGAAAGGTCGTCCAGCGAGACCGCGGTAAAAACTGCCATGAGCTAGCAACAAAGGTGAGGGTCGGCTGCGGACGTCGAAGGCCGCAGCGTCAGGATTATTTTTTTTCGACTGGTTCCAGTGGTGGCGGGGGCGGCACATCGGCGCGCGCGGGCACGCCTGCCTTGGCCGGCGCCGGCGACGGGGCCGCGTTGGCCTGGTCGGTCTGCTGCTTTTTCGGATTGCCGAAGTCGAATTCCATGACCTGCCATTGTGGGGCGCGGATCGCGCTGCTCTGGGCGTCGCCGGGTTGGGCGTTTCCTGGTGCAACGTTGGGTTTCATGATGTAGCGGCTCTTGCCGCTTTGCACTTCCACTTCGGTGACCGAACCGTCGTTGCCCCGCTTTTCGGTGATGCGGGTGCGTTCTTTCGGCGGAATGGTGGTCGCCGGCGTGTCGCTGCCCGGCTCGATACGCTCGAGCTGGGGCGGGGTTTGCGCCGGGCGCTGTTGGGCGGGAGCCTGCTGTTGTGCCTGCGCCGCGGCCAGGCCGGAGTGCGCGATGAGGCACAGCGTCAGAAGTTTCAGGCGGGAAGATGTGCGCAACATGATGGTCACCTTGTGTCGTTTGGTTCATTGTAACAAACAGACACGCTTCCCTGTGAAAAGTGTGTGGAAGTTCGGCCAGGCCGATTCTGCGATAATGCCGGACACTTTGGCGCGGTCGCGCCGGCCTTATTTTGAGATGTCTCCCTATGGAAAATACCCTGCTGCTCGTTGACGGCTCCAGCTACCTTTACCGCGCCTACCACGCGCTGCCCGACCTGCGCAGCCCGGACGGTTTCCCGACCGGCGCCATGCACGGGATGGTCAACATGCTGCGCCGCCTGCGCGCCGACTACCCGGCGGCCTACATCGCCTGCGTGTTCGACGCCAAGGGCAAGACCTTCCGCGACGACCTCTACCCGGAATACAAGGCCACCCGCGCCTCGATGCCGGAAGACCTGGGCAAGCAGATCGAACCGATCCATGAAGTGGTGCGCCACCTCGGCTGGCCGATCCTGATGGTCGAGGGCGTCGAGGCCGACGACGTGATCGGCACCCTGGCCGTGCAGGCCGCCGCGCGCGGCATGAAGACCATCATCTCGACCGGCGACAAGGACCTGGCCCAGCTGGTCAACGACAAGGTCATGCTCGTCAATACGATGAGCAACGAGAAGCTGGACGAGGCCGGCGTGCTGGCCAAGTTCGGCGTGGCGCCGAACCGCATCATCGACTACCTGACCCTGATCGGCGACACCGTCGACAACGTCCCGGGCGTGAGCAAGTGCGGTCCCAAGACGGCGGTGAAGTGGCTGACCCTGCACGGCTCGCTCGACGGCGTGATCGAGAACGCCCATGCGATCGGCGGCGCGGTCGGCGAGAACCTGCGCGCCGCGCTCGAATGGCTGCCGAAGGGCCGCGAGCTGATCACCGTGAAAACCGACTGCGACCTGGTGAGCCACGTGGTGTCGTTCGAGGAAACCCTGGTCGGCCGTCCCGAAGACGCCGAGGCGCTGCGCGACTTCTTCCAGCGCTACGGCTTCAAGACCATGCTGCGCGACCTGGGCGGCGCAGCCCGTGCCGATGGCGCGGTGGCGCCGGCGCGCGGCGCGGGTCCCGGCGGCGCACCGCTCAATTCCCCCGAAGGGGCATCCGGCACGCTGCCCGGCATGGCCATCATCAAGGGCGAATACGAGACCATCCTCACCGACGAGCAGCTGGACAAATGGCTGGCGCTGATCGATGCAGCCGAACTGACCTCGGTCGACACCGAGACCACCTCGCTCGACCCATTGAGCGCCGAGATGGTCGGCATCTCGCTGTCGGTGGAGGCCGGCAAGGGCGCCTACATCCCGGTGGCGCACCGCTACGCCGGCGCGCCCGACCAGCTGGGTCGCGAGCACGTCCTGGAGCGCATGCGGTCCTGGCTGGAGAACCCGGCCAAGCCCAAGCTCGGCCAGAACCTGAAGTACGACATGCACATCTTCGAGAACCACGGCATCAGGCTGAAGGGGATCGTGCACGACACCCTGCTGCAGTCCTACGTGTTCGAGTCGCACAAGCCGCACGACATGGACACCATGGCGATGCGCCACCTCGGCTACACCACGATTCCATTCGTCGACGTGTGCGGCAAGGGCGCCAACATGATCTGCTTCGACCAGGTCGAGCTGGGCCGCGCCACCGAGTACGCCGGCGAGGATTCCGACATCACCCTGCGCCTGCACCAGACCATGCTGCCGCACGTCGAGAGCGACGCCGGACTCACCCGCATCTACCGCGAGATCGAGATGCCGACCATGGAAGTGCTGCAGAAGATCGAGCGCAACGGCGTGCTGATCGACTCGGAACTGCTGGCGGTGCAGTCGGGCGAGCTGGGCGCGCGCATGCTGGAGCTGGAACAGCAGGCCTATGAACTGGCCGGCGGTCCCTTCAACCTCGCTTCGCCCAAGCAGATCGGCGAGATCTTCTTCGTCAAGCTCGGCCTGCCGGTGATCAAGAAGACCGCCACCGGCGCCCCGTCCACCGACGAAGAGGTGCTGCAGAAGCTGGCCGAGGACTACCCGCTGCCGAAGATCCTGCTCGAGCACCGCGGCATGTCCAAGCTCAAGTCGACCTATACCGACAAGCTGCCCAAGATGGTCAATCCGAAGACCGGCCGCGTGCACACCAACTATGCGCAGGCGGTGGCGATCACCGGCCGCCTGTCCTCGAACGAGCCGAACCTGCAGAACATCCCGGTGCGTAATGCCGAAGGCCGCCGCATCCGCGAAGCCTTCATCGCGCCGCCCGGCAGCGTGATCGTCTCGGCCGACTATTCGCAGATCGAACTGCGCATCATGGCGCACATCTCGGGCGACCCGGCCATGCTGAAGGCCTTCGCCGAAGGCGAGGACATCCACCGCGCCACCGCCGCCGAGATCTTCGGCATTCCGCCCGAAGAAGTGCAGAGCGAGCAGCGCCGCTACGCCAAGGTGATTAACTTCGGCCTGATCTACGGCATGAGCGCCTTCGGCCTGGCCCAGAACCTGGGCATCGAGCGCGGCGCGGCGTCCAACTACATCGAGCGCTACTTCGCCCGCTTCGCCGGCGTGAAGCAGTACATGGACGAAACCCGCCTGCAGGCCAAGGCGCGCGGCTACGTGGAGACCGTGTTCGGGCGCCGCCTGTGGCTCCCCGAGATCAACTCGCCGAACGGCCCGCGCCGCGCCGGCGCCGAACGCGCGGCGATCAATGCGCCGATGCAGGGCACGGCGGCCGACCTGATCAAGCTCGCCATGATCGCGGTGCAGAATTGGCTGGAAACCGACAAGCTCGGCACCCGCATGATCATGCAGGTGCACGACGAACTGGTGCTCGAAGTGCCGGAAGCCGAACTGGAACTGGTGCGCGTGAAGCTGCCGGAACTGATGGCGGGCGTGGCCACGCTGAACGTGCCGCTGGTCGCCGAGACCGGCGTGGGACCGAACTGGGAGCAAGCTCACTGAGCTTGCGCTAACAAAGGATCGACATATGCAAGAACGAAAACTGGGCCGTACCGGCGTCAAGGTTTCTGAAATCGGTTTCGGCGCCTGGGCCATCGGCGGCGCCTGGGGCGACGTCAGCATGGAAGATGCCAAGGCCGCACTGCATGCGGCCCTGGACGGGGGCTGTACCTTCATCGACACCGCCGATGTCTACGGCGACGGCCGCTCGGAACAGATCATCGCGGAGGTCCTGGCGGAACGCGGCGGCGACAGGCCGTTTGTGGCGACCAAGGCGGGCCGCCGCCTGGCCCCCCATGTGGCGGAAGGCTATACCAAGGCGAACCTGAGCGACTTCGTGGAGCGCTCGCTGCGCAACTTGCGCGTCGATTGCCTGGACCTGGTGCAGCTGCATTGCCCGCCGCCCGCGGTGTTTTACCGGCCCGAGGTCTTCCAGGCGATGGATGAGCTGGTTGCCGAGGGCAAGGTGCGGCACTACGGCGTCTCGGTCGAAAAGGTGGAAGAGGCGCTGAAGGCCATCGAATACCCGAACGTGGCGACCGTGCAGATCATCTACAACATCTTCCGCCAGCGTCCCGCCACGCTGTTCTTCGAGCAAGCGAAGAAGCGCGATATCGGCGTGATCGTGCGGGTGCCGCTGGCGTCGGGACTCCTGACCGGCAAGATGAGCGGGGCCACCGCATTCGCCGCCGACGACCATCGCGCCTTCAACCGCAATGGCGAGGCATTCGACAAGGGAGAAACCTTCGCCGGCGTTCCCTACCCGCTGGCCTTGGAAGCGGTGGAACACATCCGCAAGCTGGTCCCCGGCGACGCGTCCATGGCGCAATTCGCCCTGCGCTGGATCCTGATGGAAGAGGGCGTCAGCACCGTGATCCCGGGAGCCAGGAACGCCACGCAGGCAAGGTCGAACACCGAAGCGGCCGCGCTGGCGCCGCTCGCGCCGGAAGTCATGTCCGAACTGCGTGCACTCTACCGCGAGATGATCGCGCCTCACGTTCATCATCTCTGGTAGCCAGGCCTTCGCCCAGGCCGGCAGCTTCATTCGGCCAGTTGCAGGCCGTTCTCTTCGCACCAGCGCCGCAGCGCGCTGCGAGTGGCTTCCGCGTGAAAGCGTTCCCAGGCGTCGCCCGCGCCGCGCTCCTCCAGCAGGCGGGCGAAGCCTTCGGTGTTACGGTCGCGGAACATGTCGCGCACGGCCTCCTGCTCGTCGGCCAGGTGGGTAGCCGCAAAGCGCAGCACCAGCCCGTCTCCGATGCCGAGCGTGCCCGCGGGCGGCACGGAAACGTAGCGCGCGTCGTCGCCGGACGCCGAGGGCGTTGGCGCCTCCTCGTCCATGTACTCGTCGTTCAGGAGGTGGATCATGCCTGTTTCGCGCGACACCATGGCCGTGACCGACCCGCCGCCATCCTCGACCATCATGGCCGCTCCTTCGAGTTCATCCAGATTGACTATTGACATGGCTAATCCTGTGCGAGTAGTCGGAGGAAGCAGTATGAAGCGCCTGCGTGCGACGGGTGCGCACGGTTAGCGGCAAAGTGAGCTTCCGTGACTTTTCCTGCGTGGCAAGATGCTATGCTGGGTTCAACGGCCGGGCTCGGCCGTCGGCTCCCGGGAACTGATATGCGCAAACTCATCTTGATTGGAATCGCGGCGCTCGCCATCGTCCATCCGCTCCGGGCAGCACCGGCGGCCGGCAACAGCCCACCCTCGGCCAGGCCGGCCGGTGTGACGCAAGCGGTGACGGTGACCGTCGACACCGATTCCACAAAAGCCGTGCTCGACGCGGTCCTGAACCCTGCGCTCACCATGGCGGAAGCGCTGCGCATCGCCGCCTTGCCCGGCAACCAGGGGCTGATCCGCAAGGCCCGTTCCTATGGGCGGCCAGGCACGGACGAGCTGTTCGCGAAAGCGCTGGTGGCCGCGGCACAGCGCGACGATGCCGCGGAGGATCCCGGGAAGTTTCGCTTCGGGCCGGCACGCGAGCATGCTGCGCAGATCAGGGCCACCCTGGCGAAGCTGGAGGATCCCGCTTCCAATCTGCTGGCACGCGTCAAGGCCAGGATTGCCGAGTTCACCCCGTCCAGCCTCGGCGGACATGTGACGGGCTATCTGATCGTTGGCGGCACCTCGGGCGGCTTCGCCTTCGGCGGGCCGGAGTTTTTCCTCAACCTGGACAGGTTCCCGTCCGCGGCGCTCGCCGCCACGATCATGGAGCATGAGCTGTTCCACGCGATCCAGGGCATTGCCCGGGCATCGTCGCCGCCGGCAGATGCCGCCTGCCTGGCGAAGATCCCGCACAGCGAGGAGCTGTCGCGGCTATTCATGTCCCTCGAGATGGAAGGCAGTGCCAGCCTGGTTGGCGATGTCCCCGCCATCCCCGCAGGAATCGACGAGGAAAGCGACAAGGTGCGCAAACAGACGCTTCGCAGGATCGACCAGGTCGGCCAGAGCATCACGCTGCTGGAGCTGTCGACCCATGGGCTACGGACCGGGGCGCAGGTCAGCTACGGCGACATCTACGCGCTGGGCTTCTATGGCGACGAGGTGCTCTATACCCTCGGTTACGTCATGGCCCGCGCCATCGCCGCCGAGGAAGGAAAGGGCGCGATTGCCGCGTTGACCGGACGGCCCGGCGCGCTCTTCGTGCAGCGCTACCGCAAGCTGAAAAACTACGGCAAATCGGAGGATGTTCCGGTGCTGTTTCCTGCAACATTGCAAGCTGCGGAACAGCTTGCGGCCTGTGCGGAGGGCGCGCGCTAGCCAAGCGCCCCTGTCGGCACGCGCTCCGCTCCGGTATCATGCGGGGATGAATGCTATTTCCTCCCAACCGTTCGTGATTGGTGTCGCCGGCGGCAGCGGCAGCGGCAAGTCGACGGTAACTCAGCAAGTACTGGCCTCGTTCGGCGCCGAGATGGTGTCGGTGGTGATGCAGGACGACTACTACCGCGACCAGTCCGACCTTACCCCCGAAGTGCGCCGCAAGCAGAACTACGACCATCCGGACGCTTTCGACTGGCCCCTGCTGGTGGATCACGTCGGGGCCTTGCGCAATGGCGAAACGATCCAGATGCCGGTATACGATTTCACGGTCAGCAACCGTTCCGACAAGACCATCCCCGTCAAGCCGGCCCCGGTGATCGTGATCGAAGGCCTGTTCGCCCTGTATGACGCCGATTTGCGCGACATGATGTCGCTGAAGATCTTTGTCGACACCGCCGCCGACGTGCGCTTCATCCGCCGCATGCAGCGCGATGTGGCCGAACGCGGACGCTCGGTGGAGAGCATCGTCAACCAGTACCTGGAAACGGTACGCCCGATGCACAAGCAGTTCATCGAGCCGACCAAGCGCAATGCCGACGTCATCCTGCCGCACGGCGCGAATGGTCCGGCAGTCGATGTCATCACCACCAAGGTGGCGAGCGTCATCGGCCAGTTGAAGCGGCGTTCGACCGATCACTGACAGCCTGTTCCGTTGCATTTCGGACAGCCAAACGCTGCTCATCTGTAAAGACTGTAAGCAACTGTTTCAAAGTGCGCGAAGCCACGTAACAGTTGCTTTTTGGAATGCTAGGATCCTTTCAAAGCTGCTTTTGGCAGACCAAGAAAGGTAATCCCTAACATGTTCCAGACCAGATCCCGCCTCGCCCTCGTCGGCGCCACCGCCCTCAGCGCCGCCGTCCTGTCCGCCTGCGGCGGCGGTGGCGGCAGCGATGCCTCGCCCAGTACTCCCGTCAGCACCCTCGGCACCCTGGCCGTGTCGATGACCGACGCCCCGGCCTGCGGCTTCGACGCCGTCAATGTCACCGTCTCCAAAGTGCGCGTGCACCGCAGCGAAGGCGCGTCGGAGCTTGATACCGGCTGGACCGACATCAGCTTGAACCCGGCGAAGAAGATCAATCTGCTGAACCTGAGCAACGGCGTGCTCGAAGCGCTCGGCCAGACCTCGCTCGAAGCAGGGCGCTACACCCAGCTGCGCCTGGTCCTGGACAGCAATGGCAACACCGTAGTGCCGAGCGCCGGCAAGACCGAGCAGCCACTCGAGACGCCAAGCGGCATCCAGAGCGGCATCAAGCTGGTCGGGAATGTCGAGGTGACGGCCGGCCAGAAGACCGACGTCGTGCTCGACTTCGACGCCTGCAAGTCGGTGCTCACCCGCGGCAAGGGCAGCTATGCGCTCAAGCCCGTGGTGAAGGTGGTGCCGGCGACCCTGAACGGCATCTCCGGTGTCGTCAGCACCGCACTGCTGGGCCGCAGCGTGCAGGTCTCGGCGCAGCAGAACGGCCAGATCGTCAGCGCCACCACGCCGAACCCCAGCACCGGCGAATTCGTGCTCTCGCGTCTCGCGCCGGGCAACTACGACGTCGTCATCACCGCCAACGACAGCGCGGCCAGCGTGGTGGCGGGCGTGCCGGTGGCCTCAACCAGCAGCACCACGGTCTTGAGTACCGCGGCAGCGCCGATCCTGCTGGCGCCGGGCAGCACCGGTTCGATCGGCGGCACCGTGACCATGACGCCGGCCGGTACCGAAGCCGCTTACGTGTCGGCCAAGCAGAGCTTCGCGGCCGGTCCAACCGTCACCATCAAGTACCAGGGCGCCGACCTGGCCAGCGGCGCCTACACGATCGACAAGCTGCCGGTGACGGCGCCGCAGTTCGCGACCTATACCAGCACGCTGCCGCTGGCCTTCAGCGCTAGCACCGCGGCGCCGGCCGGGAAGTTCCGCGTCGAAGCGGCAGCCACCGGCTATGTAAGCAAGTCGGTCGACAACGTCGACATCGGCATCGCCAACCAGTCGAACGTCAATTTTTCACTGACTCGCTAACTCGACAGTGAAACGTGCGCCCCTCCAGACTTTGTTAAGATAGCAAGCCTGTCCAACACAACCGGAGGGGCCACATGAAAGATCTCATTCGCGATGCCGAAAGCCTGCTGTCCGCCAGTTCCTTCAGCGAGGGCGTCGACCGCCGCGTCTTCCTGAAAGCCGCCGCGGGCGGCGGATTCGCCGTCGCCGCGCTGCCGGTGGTGGCGCAGACCCAGATCCAGACCAGTACCGAGGGCCTGGACGCCGCCGACCACATCGTCGTCGTCAACGGCCAGGACGTGCCGGTCTACCGCGCCCAGCCCAAGGACCGTACCAACCTGCCGGTGGTGCTGGTCATCTCCGAGATCTTCGGCGTCCACGAGCACATCAAGGACGTGGTGCGCCGCTTCGCCAAGGCCGGCTACCTGGCCGTGGCCCCGGACCTGTTCGTGCGCCAGGGCGATGCCACCAAGACCCCGATGCCGGACCTGATGAAGAACATCATCGCCAAGGTCCCGGACGCCCAGGTCATGAGCGACCTCGACACCATCGTCAAGTGGACCAAGCAGCGCGGCGGGAACACCGCCAAGCTGGGCATCACCGGTTTCTGCTGGGGCGGCCGCATCACCTGGCTGTACGCGGCGCACAACCCGGACGTCAAGGCCGGCGTGGCCTGGTATGGCCGCCTGGTGGGCGAGACCAACCCGCTGCAGCCGAAGCACCCGATCGACATCGCCCAGAACCTCAAGGTGCCGGTGCTCGGCCTGTACGGCGCCAAGGACAACGGCATCCCGCTGGACTCGGTGGAGCGCATGCGCAAGGCGCTCGACGCCGGCAACAGCCGCTCGATGATCCACGTGTACCCGAACTCGGGCCACGCCTTCCACGCCGACTACCGCCCGAGCTTCAATGCGGCCGACGCCAAGGACGGCTGGGCCAAGGCGCTGGACTGGTTCTCGAAGCACGGCGTGGCCTGATCTTGCACGGGCACGGACCGGGCAGGGTACAATGCCCGGTTTGCTGCTCTGCGCAAGACCAGAACTAGAGGCCTCAAATCGACCCCGTCCTATCTTCCATCCTGCTGGCGACCGTGATCGCCGGCGTCGCCAGCATCACCGGCGCTGCCGTGTTTTCGTTCGCGCTGCTGTCGAAGGTGGTCGAACGGATGGTCAGCCTGTCGGTCGGCATCATGCTGGCCACCTCGTTGCTGCACGCGCTGCCGGAAGCCTTCGAATCGGGCGCCGACCCACGCAGCCTGTTCGCCACCCTGCTGGGCGGCCTGCTGGCTTTCTTCGTGCTGGAGAAGCTGGCGATCCTGCGCCACTCGCACCACCACGAGGGCGACGGCCACCACCACGCGCACGGCCATGACGCCCACCAGGCCGGCAAATCCGGCTGGATGATCCTGCTGGGCGACGCGATGCACAACTTCACCGACGGCATCCTGATCGCCGCGGCCTTCCTTGCCAACCCGGAACTGGGCATCGTCACCGCGCTGGCCATCGTCGCCCACGAGATCCCGCAGGAGATCGGCGACTTCATCGTGCTGCTCAACGCCGGCTTCTCGCGCCTGCGCGCCTATGTCTTCAATCTCCTGTGCAGCCTGATGGCGGTGGTGGGCGGCCTGCTCGGCTACTTCACGCTGGACCAGGCCAGCGGCCTGATTCCCTACGTGCTGGTGTTCGCGTCCTCGGGCTTCATCTACATCGCGGTGAGCGACCTGATGCCGCAGATGCAGCGCCGCGCCACGGTGCGCGAGTCGGTGCCGCAGGTGGCCCTGATCGCGCTCGGCGTGGCGATCGTGGTGATGCTGAACCACGCTTACTAGGCGACATCTTCCTTTCTCCTGAAGCTCGCGACTCCCCGCAAGGGGAGTGCGCATGCATGCGTTCGCCTGTTGCGTTGCTAATGATAATGACTTATCATTACCGCAGAACTCAACAAAGGAAGCCTTGCCATGTCCACTTCGACCTTCCCCCGCACGCCGCTCGCGCTGGCGATCCTGTTTGCCTTCGGCGCCCCGCTGGCGCACGCGCAGACCGACAGCCGCCTGCAGGCCGACCCCGACACCGTCCCGACCGTGGTGGTCTCCGCCAGCGCCCTCGGCGTGGTGAGCGACGACATGATCACGCCGGTGACCTCGCTCGGCGGCGGTGAACTGGTGCGCGTGCGCGAGTCGACCCTGGGCGAGACCCTGGCCAACCAGCCGGGCATCAATTCGAGCCACTTCGGCGCCGGCGCCAGCCGCCCGGTCATCCGCGGCATGGACGGCCCGCGCGTGAAGATCCTGTCGGACGGCGCGGAAGTGCAGGATGCCTCCACCATCAGCCCCGACCACGCCGTCGGTTTCGAGCCTGTCCTGGCCGAGCGCATCGAAGTGCTGCGCGGTCCGTCGGCACTGGCCTATGGCGGCGGCGCGGTCGGCGGCGTGGTCAACATCCTGGACCGCAAGATCCCGACCCGGGTGCCGGAAAAGGGCGTCGAAGGCAGCGCCGAAGTACGCGCCAATTCGGTGGCGCGCGAGAAGACCGGCGCCTTCGAAGTCACCGGCGGCAGCGGCAACTTCGCCGTCCATGCCGAGGGCGTCAAGCGCGACGCCGGCGAATACCGCGTCGGCAAGGGATGGGATGAGGGCAAGCGTGTCCCCGGCAGCTACAAGGACACCGAGAGCGGCACCGTCGGCCTGTCCTGGGTCGGCGAGCGCGGCTACCTGGGCGCGGCCTACACCAAGGAGCGCACCGAATACGGCATCCCCGGCCACAACCACGAATTCGAAAGCTGCCACCCGCACGGCGACCACCTCCATTGCGGCGGCCACGACGACCACGATGACCACGCCGGTCATGACCACGATCACGAACATGGCCACGAAGAGGTGCCGGTCGTGAAGCTGGACAGCGACCGCTGGGACCTGCGCGGCGAGTACCGCAATCCGCTGCCGGGCTTCGCCAAGGCACGTCTGCGCGCCTCGCTCACCGACTACCGCCACGACGAGCTGGAAGAGGGCGTGGTCGCCACCAGCTTCATGAATAAGGCGCACGACGCCCGCGTCGAGCTGGAGCACAATCCGGTCGCCGGCTGGCGCGGCGTCGTCGGCGCGCAGACCACGCGCCGCGATTTCCGTACCGAGGGCGACGAAGCCTATGTGCCGCCGACCGTCACGAAGAAGCACGCGGTGTTCGTCACCGAGGAATACAAGCTGGACAACTGGCGCTTCGAAGCCGGCGCCCGCCACGAGTGGCAGGACATCCGCGTCGACAGCGCGACGCAAAGGGACACCGACGCCCGCGGCACGTCGGTGGCGCTGGGCGCGGTCTGGAAGTTCCAGCCGCAGTACTCGCTGCGTGCCGGCATCGCCCGCAGCCACCGCCTGCCGACTTCGGAAGAACTGTATGCGGACGGCGTGCACCTGGCCACCGCGACCTACGAAATCGGCAACCAGAACCTGGGCAAGGAAACCTCGAACAACATCGACCTCACCCTGCGCAAGTTCGAAGGCAATACGACCTTCTCGCTGAGCGCCTTCCACAACCGCGTCGACAACTACATCTACGCGCACACGCTGGACAACCATGAAGGCTTCCAGCTGGTCGAGTACGCCCAGCGCGATGCCACCTTTACCGGCCTGGAAGGGGAGCTGCGCCACAAGTTCTCGAAGGTCGTGGAAGGCACGCTGTTCGGCGACTACGTGCGCGCCCGCTTCGACGGCGCCAGCGAGGGCAGCCGCAACATCCCGCGCATTCCGGCGCACCGCATCGGCGTGCGTTTGAATGCTGACTGGCAGGCCTGGCATGGCATGGCCGAGCTGGTGCGCGTCGGCAAGCAGGACAAGGTGGCGGATTTCGAAGGAACGACCGGCGGCTACAACATGCTCAATCTCGGCACCCACTACACCACGCGCATCGGCGGCGTGCCGGCCCAGCTCTACGCCCGCATCAACAACCTGACGAACGAACTGGCCTTCAGCCATACCTCCTTCATCAAGGAAGCGGCGCCGCTGCCTGGTCGTAACATCACCGCCGGACTGCGCTTCATCTTCTGATGAAAACCCTGATCCGGTTCGCCGACTACGCCGGCATGGCGGCGTCGGCCCTGTGCCTGGTGCACTGCCTGGCGATGCCGCTCCTGATCGCGGCATTTCCCTTGCTGGGTCTGGGCGGGGAGCACCATGCGCTGCACGACGCCTTGCTGCTGGGTGTGACGGTGCCGGTGCTGCTGGCGCTGGTGCCGGGCTACCTCAAGCACCGCGATCCGGTTGCCTTGTCACTGGGGCTGGTGGGGCTGGGTGCCTTCCTGCTGGCGGTGTTCGTCGTCGGGCCGCAGCTGGGGGACATGGCGGAGACGGTGGCGGCGGTGCTGAGCAGCGTGCTGCTGCTGGGAGCGCACCTGCGCAACCACCGTTATTGCAAAGACTGTCGCTCGTAGGGTGGGCAGGTTTCCTGCCCACGCGGCGATAGTTAGCAGCAAGATCAGCGAGCACGAGAGCGGAGCCAATAACGATCACCGCGTGGGGTAATCCTGACCTGTGGCCAGGATTACGAGCCGCCCACCCTACGAACGGCAAGAACTACAAAGTCCGTACAAGGTCAGCTCGTGCGATTCGAGCACGAAGCCCTCCGGCGTCAGCTTCTGCATGTCGCCCGGGCAGGCGTGCACCTCGTACACCTTGTCGCACGAGCGGCAATGGAAGTGGTGATGGTGGCCGTGCCCGGCGATCTCGTAGCGGTCGCCTCCGCCCGGCAGGGACACCGTGGTGATCTCGCCCGCTTCCAGCATCGACTTGATGTTGCGGTAGATGGTCGCCATGCCGATGCCCGGCACCACGGCCTGGGCCTGCTCGAGGATCTCCTGCGGCGCCAGCGGACGCCCGGCGTCTTCCATGCACTGGTGGATCGCCTTGCGCTGGCGCGTATTGCGTTGTTCCATGGCGGCTTACTTCTTCGCGCGCAGCGATTCGAGTTCGGCGCGCAGGGCGCTGCGCTCGGCGTAGGACTTGTCCAGCTGCGCGCGCAGGGTCTTCACTTCGTTCTCGAAGTTGTCGCGTGCGGTAGTGGCGCCCACCAGTTCCATCTCGGCGGCCAGGCGCGCATCCGATTCGCTTGCCTGGGCCGCGACGTTGCGCTCGAGCTGGGCGCGCAGGTCGGCCAGTTGCCGGTCCTTGCCGTCGATCGCCAGCTGGTCCTTGGCCTTGCTCACCAGCGCCTCGGTGGCGACCTGGCGCGCATCGCGCAGCTCCGCCGTCAGGCGTTCGATCTCGGCCTGGTGTTCGCTGGAGGCAGCCAGTGCCTGGTCGCGTGCGGCCTCGAGCTCGGCGCCGGTCTCGCGCAGGGCGGCCGCATCGGCTTCGAGGGCGGCCAGCGCGTCGCGCACCGGCGCGGCGGTCTGTTCGGCCACCTGCTGCACCCAGCCGCTCAGGGCGACGGCAACGGCTTCGGGAATCTCCAGCGCCGGGGCGCCTGCGTTCATCTTGTCTTCGTTCGACATTGCTGCATGCTCTTTCGTTGCTGCTTTTTTCATCAGGATGGCTCCCGGCTCAAGCCTCGCCTTTGGCAACAGGGCGGCCGGTATCGTTCTGGCCGTCGCCCACCCATTCGCTCCACGACCCCGGATACAGCGCCGCCCCCGGCATGCCGGCGACTTCCAGTGCCAGCAGGTTGTGGCAGGCGGTGACGCCCGAGCCGCACTGCATGATGGCCCGTGCCGGGTCGTCGACCAGCGGCGCGAATTCGTCCCGCAGCGTGGCCGCATCCTTGAAACGGCCGTCCGCCTGCAGATTGTCCTTGAAGAAGCGGTTGCGGGCGCCCGGGATATGGCCGCCGATCGGGTCGATGGTTTCGTTCTCGCCGCGGAAGCGGTCGGAGGCGCGTGCATCGATGACGATACGCTCGCCCTTGTCCACGTTCTCCATGACTTCCGCGACGGACACGGTCGGCACGAAGGGCGCGCGGACGCTGATGCTGCCGCGCGGCTTCGATACCGTCTCGGTCGTGAGCGGCTTGCCGATAGCCTGCCAAGCCGCCATGCCGCCGTCCAGCACCGCCACCGCCTCGTGGCCGAGCCAGCGCATCAGCCACCACAGGCGCGCGGCGAACATGCCGCCGTGGGCGTCATAGGCGACGACCTGGGAGTCGTCGTCGATGCCCCAGCCGCACAGGGTTTCACGCAGTGCTTCTTTTTCCGGCAAGGGGTGGCGGCCGCGGAACACGCCGTCCGGGCCGCGCTTGGCGCCCGACAGCTGGGTTTCGATGTCGCCGAAGACCGCGCCCGGCAGGTGGCCGGCGGCATAGCCTTCGCGGCCGGCCGCCAGGTTCATCAGGTCGTGGCGACAATCGACCACCACCCAGTCGGGATTGTCGATGTGCGCGGCCAGGTCTTGCGCCGAAATCAGTGTCGTATACATGTCGCTCCTCAAGTCTCGCTGGCGATCGGATCGGTGTCCTTGACCACGGCACCCTTGGCCGTGCTGCGTGTATTGTAGAACGTCGCGGCGATGCCGGATGCAAGGATCACGGCGATGCCCAGCCAGACGTGCCAGTCGAAGCTGTCGTTCCACAGGGCCAGGCCCCACAGGCTGGAAAACACGATGCCCGTGTACTGCAGGTTGGCCACCACCAGCACCTTGCCGACGCGGTAGGCGCGCGTCATCGCGATCTGGGCCAGCAGGCCGAAGATGCCGACCGCCAGCAGCAGGGCGCCGCTGTACAGGGTATGGCTCTGGAACACGGCGCCCGGGCCGGCCCCGCTGTCGCCCGCCAGCGTGCCGAACAGGCCGGCAATGGTGGTGCTGAGCGAGAAGTAGAACACCACGCGGTATTCCGGTTCGCCCATCTGGCCGAGTCTGCGCACCTGCATGTAGGCCGCCGCCGAGATCAGCGACGAGGCGATGCCTGCCAGGCCGCCAATCCACTGCTTGGTTTCGATCGCCGGCTGCAGCACCAGGGTCACGCCGAAGAAGCTCATGGCGATCGCCAGCACCAGCGGCCATTCGGGCAGTTTGGTGCCGCTCCACCAGCCGTGGGCGAACATCCAGGCCGCGATCCAGATCGGCGCCATGTAGTTGAGCGTGACCGCGGTGGCCAGCGGCAGGCGCGAAATGGCGAAGAACCACAGCCATAGCGAGACGACGCCGACGACGCTGCGCCAGACGTGGGCTGCCACAAAAGGAGTCTTGAAGGTGCCGCCCTGGTGGCGCACCGCCGCCAGCAGCACCAGCGTGCCGATGAGGCCGCGGTACATCAGGAGTTCGGAGGTGGAGTAGAACTCGGAGGCCAGCTTCACGCCCGCGCCCATGGCGGCGAACGCGAAGCTGGCGAACAGCATCCAGAGTGAAGCCATTACATTACCGGTAATTACAGCTCAAGTTTGCTTCGGTACCACTCGTGGAAGTGCTGCATCCCGTCCTCCATCGGCGACTGGTAGGGGCCGACTTCGTTGACGCCGCGCTCGAGAAGGATCTTGCGGCCGGCATCCATGCGCAGCGCGATCTCGTCGTCCTCGACCGCGGTTTCCATGTAGGCGGCGCGTTCGGCCTCGACGAATTCGCGCTCGAACAGCACGAACTCTTCCGGGTAGTAGAACTCGACCACGTTGCGCGTCTTCTGCGGGCCGATCGGCCACAGGGTCGATACCACCAGCACGTTCGGATACCACTCGACCATGATGTTCGGGTACAGGGTCAGCCAGATGGCGCCGTACTTCGGCGGCTGGCCGTTGTTGAACTTCAGGACCTGTTCCTGCCACTTTTTATAAGCCGGCGAACCCGCTTTCTGCAGCGCGCGGTTCACGCCCACGGTCTGGACGCTGTAGTCGCGGCCGAATTCCCACTTCAGGTCGTCGCACGAGACGAAGTTGCCCAGGCCCGGGTGGAAGGGCTCGACGTGGTAATCCTCCAGGTAGACCTCGATGAAGGTCTTCCAGTTGTAGTCGCACTCGTGGATCTCGACGTGGTCGAACATGTAGCCGCTGAAGTCGAGGTCCTTGGTGACCTCCATGTTCTTCAGCTTTTCCATGACGTCGTAGCCGTTCTGTTCGAACAGCAGGCCGTTCCAGTTCTGCAGCGGCGTCTTCGACAGGTTCAGGCAGGGCGTCTCCGGGAAGTGCGGAGCGCCGATCAGCTGGCCTTTCAGGTCGTAGGTCCAACGGTGCAGCGGGCAGACGATGGTGTTCGCATTGCCGCGGCCATTGAACATCAGCGCCTGGCGGTGACGGCAGACGTTGGACAGCACTTCGATGCCGCCCGCGTTGCGGACCAGCATGCGACCTTCGTTTTCGGATGCAAGTGTCGCGAAATCGCCTACCTCAGGCACCATCAATTCGTGGCCGACGTAGCGTGGGCCCTTGTGAAACAGCTGCTGCAGCTCGCGCTGCATCAGCATATTGTCAAAGTAGACATTTACCGGAAGCTGAGCGCACGAGCGCGCCAGCTTGGCGTGGGTAGCCAGATCGGACATCCCAACCCCCCTTTAATTTAGCAGTACCAAAGAAGAGAAAGAATCCAAAGACCAGTATCTTGGAATGAGGATTACGGTATTTCGGACAGAACCGAAGATTATACCGTGGAAACAGGCTCAGGGTCAGGGCCCGTCACGTGGAAGAGACGAAACCGCGCAAATAAGTTGTTGAATAATCACGGGTTTCATCGAGGCAGGCGCAATCGCGTTAAAAGCTTCCATCGGAGCAAGTTGCGTTCGATGCAATGTGCGCCCCTTGACGGGAAGGATTGGACTAAAATACGCGATTGGACTGTCCCATGGCGCACCCTTGCGCCGTCCCTATTAAATAGCTATGGCAAATATGACAAATGGCGCGCCGCCGGAATCCTTCGAGGGCGCGATGGCCGAGCTGGCCCAGCTCGTGTCGCAGATGGAATCCGGCCAGCTTCCGCTCGAAGCCTCGGTGGCCGCCTATGCACGCGGCTCCGAGCTGGTGAAGTATTGCGCTGCCCAGCTGGAAAAGGTCGAGTCCCAGGTCAAGGTGCTCGAAGGCGACATGCTCAAGCCTTTCTCGGCCGAAGGCGAGGGCGAGCAATGACGCAGCCATTCCAGGACTGGATGCAGCAGGTACAGCAGGACGTCGAGCATGCGCTCGAGACCTTCCTGCCGGCTGCCACCACCATCCCGCACAAGCTCCACGAAGCGATGCGCTACACCACGCTCGGCGGCGGCAAGCGCATCCGTCCGCTGCTGGCCTACGGCAGCGGCGCCCTGTTCGGCGGCGACACCGACGCGCTGGCGCGTGTGGCCAGTGCCGTCGAGATGATCCACGTGTACTCGCTGGTGCACGACGACATGCCCTGCATGGACGACGACGACCTGCGCCGCGGCAAGCCGACCGTGCACGTCGCCTACGACGAAGCGACCGCGCTGCTGGTCGGCGACGCCCTGCAGGCCCAGGCGTTCGAGACCCTGGCCGGCATCGCTACCGTGCCGCCCGCGCGCCAGGTCACCATGCTGCGCCTGCTGGCCGAAGCGGCGGGCTCGAGCGGCATGTGCGGCGGCCAGGCAATCGACCTTGACAGCGTCGGCCTGGCGCTTCAGCGCGAGGAACTGGAGCGCATGCACCAGCTCAAAACCGGAGCGATGCTGCGCGTTTCGGTGATCCTGGGCGCGCTGGCCGGCCGTGACTTGTCGCCCACCGAACTGGAAGCATTGAACGCCTATTCGAAGGCGATCGGCCTGGCTTTCCAGGTGGTGGACGACGTGCTGGATGCGACGGCCGATTCGGCCACGCTGGGCAAGACCGCGGGCAAGGACGCGGCCGACAACAAGCCGACCTATGTGTCGATCCTTGGGCTGGACCAATCGAAGGAACTGGCCGAGCAACTGCGGCGTGAAGCGCACGATGCGCTGGCGCCATTCGGAGAACAAGCACTGCGGCTGCGCGAACTCGCGGACCTCATCGTGCAGCGGAAGGCATAAATGAACCTGCTAGAGACCATCAACGACCCCGCGGACCTGCGCAAGCTGCCGCGCACGCAACTGATCCCGCTCGCCACCGAGCTGCGCCAGTTCCTGCTCGACTCGGTGTCGAAGACCGGCGGCCACCTGTCCTCGAACCTGGGCACGGTGGAACTGACCATCGCGCTGCACTACGTCTACAACACCCCGCACGACCGCATCGTGTGGGACGTGGGCCACCAGACCTATTCGCACAAGATCCTCACCGGCCGCCGCGGCCGCATGCCCAGCCTGCGCCAGCTGAACGGCCTGTCGGGCTTCCCGAAGCGCGACGAAAGCATCTACGACACCTTCGGCACCGCGCATTCGTCGACCTCGATCTCGGCGGCCCTGGGCATGGCCCAGGCGGCCAAGCTGAAAGGCGAAGACCGCCACGCGATCGCCGTGATCGGCGACGGCTCCATGACCGCCGGCATGGCCTTCGAGGCCCTGAACAATGCGGGCGTCGAGGAAGACTGCAACCTGCTGGTGGTCCTGAACGACAACGACATGTCGATCTCGCCGCCGGTGGGCGCGCTCAACCGCTACCTGGCGCGCCTGATGAGCGGCCAGTTCTATGCCGCGGCCAAGAACGTGGGCAAAAGCGTGTTGCCGGGTCCGGTGCTGGACCTGGCGCGCAAGCTCGAGGAACACGCCAAGGGCATGGTGGTCCCGGCCACGATGTTCGAGGAGTTCGGCTTCAACTACATCGGCCCGATCGACGGCCACGACCTTGATTCCCTGATCCCGACCCTGGAGAACATCAAGAAGCTCAAGGGCCCGCAGTTCCTGCACGTGGTGACGAAAAAAGGGCAGGGCTACAAGCTGGCCGAGGCCGAGCCTATCCTGTACCACGGCACCGGCAAGTTCAACCCGACCGAAGGCATCAAGCCGGCCACCGCGCCGAGCAAGATCACCTACACCGAAGTGTTCGGCAACTGGCTGTGCGACATGGCGGCCGTCGACAAGCGCCTGGTCGGCATCACGCCGGCGATGCGCGAAGGTTCGGGCATGGTGCGCTTCCACCAGCAGTACCCGGAGCGTTACTTCGACGTCGGCATCGCCGAGCAGCATTCGGTGACGTTCGGGGCCGGCATGGCCACCGAAGGTTTGAAACCCGTCGTGGCGATCTATTCGACCTTCCTGCAGCGCGGCTACGACCAGCTGATCCATGACGTGGCCCTGCAGAACCTGGACGTGACCTTCGCGCTCGACCGCGCAGGCCTGGTCGGCGCCGACGGCGCCACCCACGCCGGCAACTACGACCTGGCCTACCTGCGCTGCATCCCGAACATGGTCGTCATGGCCGCGTCGGACGAGAACGAATGCCGCCAGATGCTGACCACCGCCTACCACTACCCGGGCCCGGCGGCGGTGCGCTATCCGCGCGGCGCCGGCGTCGGCGCGGCGATCCAGGAAGAACTGAGCTCGATCGAGATCGGCAAGGGGGTAGTAGCCCGCGAAGGCAAGGGCATCGCCATCCTGGCCTTCGGTTCGATGGTGGCGCCGAGCGTCGCGGCCGGCGAAGAGCTGAACGCCACGGTGGCCAACATGCGCTTCGTGAAGCCGTTAGATACGGAACTGGTCAAGCGCCTGGCGAAGGAGCACGACTGCCTGGTGACGGTGGAAGAGGGCTGCGTGATGGGTGGCGCGGGCAGCGCGGTGATGGAAGCGCTGGCGGCGGAAGGGATTGCCAAGCCGGTGCTCAATCTCGGCTTGCCGGACAAGTTCATCGACCAGGGGGATCCGGCGGCGCTGCTGGCGTCGGTGGGGCTGGATGCCAAGGGGATTGCTGCTTCGATTCGTGCGAGGTTTGCCGTGGGTGAGCCGCGGCTGGTGGTGAATAACACCTGATCGGTGTGCTTGCGAAAATTGGATCCCGGCCTGCGCCGGGATGACGGTTTTAAAGCTAACGGTTAAAGCACACGTTACCTATGACGTTGAGTTAGCCTAAAGACCGTCGTTCCGGCGAAGGCCGGAACCCAATTTTCCATCCGAAGTCTTATACAGCAGCCTTACCCCGGCTGCCCAAACAAGGCCTCCGCCCTCTGGAACAAAATCCATGAGGTCGCAATATACTTGTCCCCGCTCCGCGACACATGCCCCTTGTGGGTATGCGTAAACCCCGCCGGCGCAATGATCAGGCGTCCCTTGCGCGCCTCCACCTTGCGCCCCTGGTACAGGAACTCCGTCTCCCCGCCATCTTCCACATCGTTCAGGTAGAACTGCCACAGCAGCACCCGGTGCAGGGTCTCGCAGCCGGCGTTCTGCGGATAGATCTCGGAATGCCAGTGGTGGTAGCCCCCGGTCCCCTCCAGGTACTTCTGCAGGTTGATGTTCCCGACCCGGTAGATCGACTGCATCAGCGCCACCACGTTCGGCGTGCCGAACTCGTCGAAATTACTGAGTGACAGCGTCACCGGTTCGCCCGTCTGCGGATGCGCCACCTGCGGCGACAGCGCGCCGATCAGGAGCATGCGGTACTTGTCCATGTACTGCGCCAGGTGGCGCGCCATGGTCTGCGTCAGCAGGGCGCCGACGTCGTCCCATTCCGCATGCCCGTTGATGGTCAGGTCGTAGCTGTCCTTCTTGCTGACGTCCACGCCATTGCCGGTGCGGCCGCGTGCGACCTTGCCGCTGGCATCGAAGCGCGCGCGGATCGCGTCGCACTGCTCGGCGGTGAGGGCATTGTCGTAGATGCCGATGAAGTCTTCCATACGCCGGTTTCCTGCCTCAACCGCGCTTGCGCTCGTGCTGCCACAGCACGTCGCTGCCGCCGGCGAAGCGGTTCAGCACGCGCGCCAGCACGAACATCAGGTCCGACAGGCGGTTCACGTACTGGCGCGGATGCGGGCGGATCTGCTCGGCGTGCGACAGCGCCACGATGCTGCGCTCGGCGCGGCGGCACACGGTGCGGCACACATGGGCGAGGGAAGCGGCGCGCGAGCCGGCCGGCAGGATGAATTCCTTCAGCACCGGAAGGTCGGCGTTGTACTTCTCGAGCAGGCCGTCCAGGCGCGCCACGTGCTCGTCCTTGATCATCTCGTAGCCCGGGATGCACAGCTCGCCGCCCAGGTCGAACAGGTCGTGCTGGATCGAGATGAGTTCCTCGCGCAGGTCGCCCGGCATCTCTTCGCACAGCAGCAGGCCCACGAAGGAGTTGAGCTCGTCCACTTCGCCGAGCGAATGGATGCGCGCGCTGTCCTTGCCGGTGCGGCTGCCGTCGCCCAGGCCGGTGGTGCCGTCGTCGCCCGTGCGGGTGGCGATTTTGGAAAGTCGATTGCCCATGATGCAGCCTTATGCAATATAGTAAAAAAACGATAGGGCGAGCATACGATAAAACGCAGCGCTTGTGCCCGATTCTGCCTACAATTCAACCATGAGCGCCATACCATCCACTCTCGCCGGACGGCGCGACCAGGTCGCGGCAAGCCTGCGTGCGCGCCTGCCTGACGGCTGCGTCCTGTCCGACCCCGAAGACACCCGTCCCTACGAATGCGACGGCCTGGCGGCCTATCGCCAGCTGCCGATGATCGTCACCCTGCCCACCAGCGAAGAGCAGGTGCTGGCGATCCTGAACACCTGCCGCGAGCTCGGCGTGCCGATCGTGCCGCGTGGCGCCGGCACGGGCCTGTCGGGCGGGGCGCTGCCGATCGCGGACGGGGTCGTGATCTCGACCGCGCGCCTGAACCGCATCGTGCGGGTGGACCCGTACGCGCGCACCGCCGTGGTCCAGCCGGGCGTGCGCAACCTCGCCATCTCCGAAGCAGCCTTTCAACACGGCCTGTACTACGCGCCCGATCCCTCGTCGCAGATCGCCTGCACCATCGGCGGCAACGTGGCCGAGAACTCGGGCGGCGTGCATTGCCTGAAATACGGCCTGACGGTGCACAACGTGCTGCGCGTGCGCGTGGCCACCATCGAAGGCGAGATCATCGAACTCGGCAGCGAAGCGCTGGACGCGCCCGGCCTGGACCTGCTGGCCGTGTTCATCGGCTCGGAAGGCATGCTGGGCATCGTCACCGAGGTGACCGTGAAACTGGTGCCGAAACCTGCGGTGGCCCAGGTCGTCATGGCTTCTTTCGACGACGTCATCACCGCCGGCAATGCGGTGGCCAGCATCATCGCCGCCGGCATCATCCCGGCCGGGCTGGAGATGATGGACCGCACCTCGGTGCGCATGGTCGAGCCTTTCGTGCGCGCCGGCTACGATACCGATGCCGCTGCCATCCTGCTGTGCGAGGCCGACGGCACCGCACTGGAGGTGGCGGAAGAAATCGAACGCATGAAGGCGGTCTTCGAAGGCGCCGGCGCCACGGCGATCGCCGTCTCGCAGAGCGAGGCCGAGCGCATGCGTTTCTGGTCCGGCCGCAAGAACGCCTTCCCTGCGGCAGGGCGCATCTCGCCGGACTACTACTGCATGGACGGCACCATCCCGCGCAAGCAGCTGGCGCGCGTATTGAAGGGCATTGAGGAGATGGAAACGACCTTCGGCCTGCGCTGCTCGAACGTGTTCCATGCGGGCGATGGCAACATGCATCCGCTGATCCTGTTCGATGCGAACCAGCCGGGCGAATTCGATCGCGCCGAGGCCTTCGGGGCGGCGATCCTGGCGCTGTGCGTCGAGGTGGGCGGCACCATCACCGGCGAACACGGCGTGGGCATGGAGAAGATCAACTCCATGTGCGTGCAGTTCGGCCGCAAGGAGCTCGACGCCTTTTTCGAGGTCAAGCGCGCCTTCGATGCGCCCATGCTGCTCAATCCGGACAAGGCCATCCCGACCCCGCACCGCTGCGCCGAATTCGGCAAGATGCACGTGCATGGCGGCGAGCTGCCGTTCCCCGACCTCCCGCGTTTTTAACACATGCAATCGATCGAACAATTCCAGCAACGGGTGCGCGCCGCCGCAGCCGATAAACAGTCCCTACGCATCCGTGGCGGCGGCAGCAAGGACTGGTACGGCCAGCGCCTGGAGGGCGAGATCCTCGACACGCGCGGCTATACTGGCATCGTCGACTACGAGCCGACCGAACTGGTGATCACGGCGCGCTGCGGCACGCCGCTCGCCGAGATCGAGGCGGTGCTGGCCGAACGCAACCAGATGCTGGCCTTCGAGCCGCCGCACTTCGGCGATGGAGCCACCCTGGGCGGCGCCATCGCCGCCGGCCTGGCCGGTCCGCGCCGCGCCACCAGCGGCGGCGTGCGCGACTTCGTGCTGGGTGCGAAGCTGCTGGACGGGAAGGGCGACGTGCTCACTTTCGGCGGCCAGGTGATGAAGAACGTGGCAGGCTACGACGTCTCGCGCATGCTGGCCGGTTCGCTCGGCACCCTCGGCCTGCTGCTGGAAGTGTCGGTCAAGGTCTTGCCGAAGCCCTTTGCCGAAACCACGCTGTGCCTGGAACTGTCCGAGGTAGAGGCCATCCGCAAGCTGAACGAATGGGGCGGCCAGCCGCTGCCGCTGTCCGCCAGCTGCTGGCACAACGGCAGCTTGTGGCTGCGCCTGTCGGGCGCCCAGGCGGCCGTGGATGCGGCCGTGCGCCTGATCGGCGGCGAGACCATGCCCAACTCGGCGTGCTTCTGGGAAGAGCTGCGCGAGCAGCGCTTGCCCTTCTTCGGCGGCGAGGAGGCATTGTGGCGCCTGTCGCTGCCCTCCACGACGGATACGCTCAAGCTCGGCGGCGTGCAGCTGATCGAGTGGGGCGGCGCCCAGCGCTGGCTGCGTACCGACCGCGATGCCGCCACGATCCGCGCTACGGTATCCGCCTCCGGCGGCCACACGACCCTGTTCCGTGGCGGCGACAAATCCGTGGGCGTGTTCCAGCCCTTGCAGCCGGCGGTCGCGCGCATCCACGAACGCCTGAAGAATTCCTTCGATCCGGCGCACATCTTCAATCCGGGACGACTGTACTGATATGCAAACCAACCTGGCCGATTTCATCAAGGACACCGCGGACGGCAAGGAAGCGGAAAGCATCCTGCGCGCCTGCGTGCACTGCGGCTTCTGCACCGCCACCTGCCCGACCTACCAGTTGCTGGGCGACGAACTCGACGGCCCGCGCGGCCGCATCTACCTGATCAAGCAGGTGCTGGAAGGCGCGGAGCCGACCCGCAAGACCCAGCTGCACCTGGACCGCTGCCTCACCTGCCGCAACTGCGAAACCACCTGTCCGTCGGGCGTCAAGTATGGCCGCCTGGTGGACATCGGCCGCCGCGTGGTCGAGGAACGCGTGCCGCGCCCCCTGAAGGACCGTGTCAAGCGCAGCACGCTCAAGGAGTTCCTGCCCCGTGGCGCACTGTTCAAGCCGGCCTTCAGGGCAGGGCAGCTCGCCCTCCCGGTGCTCGCCAAAGGGCTGCAGGACAAGCTGCAGCCCGCACGCAGCGCCGGCGCCTGGCCTACCCGGACCCATGCGCGCAAGATGCTGGTGCTGGAGGGCTGCGTGCAGCCGGCGATGGCGCCCAACATCAACGCCGCCACCGCGCGCGTGCTCAACGCCTTCGGCGTGCAGCTGATCACAGCGCCGAAGGCCGGCTGCTGCGGCGCCGTGCGCTACCATTTGAACGACCAGGCGGCCGGCCTGGACGACATGCGCCGCAACATCGACGCCTGGTGGCCCTGGGTGGAGCAGGGAGACATCGAGGCGATCGTCATGACCGCTTCCGGCTGCGGCGTCACCGTCAAGGAATACGGCCACCTGCTGGCGCACGACGAGGCCTATGCGGCCAAGGCTGGACGCATTTCGATGCTCACGCGCGACCTGTCCGAAATCTTGCCGGAGTTCGAGGAGCAGATCGCCGCGAAGCTGCAAGGGAAGATCGCCAAGCGCGTCGCCTATCACCCGCCCTGCACGCTGCAGCACGGCCAGCAGATCCGCGGCAAGGTCGAGGGCGTGCTGCGCGCCGCCGGCGTCGACGTCACGCTGTGCGCCGATAGCCACCTGTGCTGCGGCTCGGCCGGCACCTATTCGGTGCTGCATCCGGAGATCGCGCACGAACTGCGGGATCGCAAGCTGGCCAATCTGCAGGCCTGCAAGCCGGACGAAATCGTGTCCGCCAACATCGGTTGCATGACCCACCTGCAGTCGGGGACGCAGACGCCGGTCACGCACTGGATCGAGCTGATCGACCGGGCGCTGGACTGATTCGCGGGCGGCACGGCACGCGCCGTGTACCGGCCCCACCGTGCTAGGATCGCCTCGTTTTGCATGCAAAGGATCGATCTTGAGTTTCATTTTCCAACTTATCCGTGAAGACGAAGGCCTGCCGCCCATGGTCGTCTTCGAGGATTCCACCACGCCCGGCCTCGTGCCCGTATGGGAAGAAGCCGGCGTCTATGATGCGCTGTACAACAGCGACGGCAGACTGGCACGCGACGTATCGCGCGCCATTTCCTATGGCCTCGACCGCGTCACCGAAGACACCTCGCTCGCCCAGCTGATGCCGCCGGGCGTCTCGCAGGGAGAGGCCATCCGCTTCCTCGAGAACGTCAACCGCGCCTGCATCACCCACGGCGCCGCCTGGATCCGGACGCGTTGATTTGGTAGTCGAGTTACATCTTTTTGTCGTACTATGTGATGCTCAGCCGTAGTAAAGGTAGTTTTCCTACGGCGCATTACACGACAAGGAGACCCGATGCACTTCCACCGCACATTTGCCACGGCCGCTGCCGTGGCAGCATCCTGCCTGCTGGCCCTGCCGGCCTGGGCCCAGAAACTGATCGCCAGCGCCGACTCCCCGGGCAAGGTCATCAGCGTGGAAGTGCAGGTCGACGGCATGGGCAAGCTCGCCTATGGCGTCAAGCGCAAGGGCAAGGAGCTCATCGCCCCCTCGCGCCTAGGCTTCAACCTGGCCAATGCACACAAGCTCGACGGCGGCTTCAGCCTGCGCAAGCAAGCCGTGAGCGACCATGACAGCACCTGGGAACAGCCCTGGGGCGAGCGTCGCTTCGTGCGCAACCATTACCGCGAGTTGCGCGTCGACCTGGAGCAGAAGAACCGCGCCGGCCGCCAGCTGGCGGTGGTATTCCGCATCTACGACGATGGCGTCGGCTTCCGCTACGAATTCCCGGCCCAGCCGCAGCTGAAGGAAGCCGAGATCATCGACGAGCTGACCGAATTCACGGTGGCTCAGCCAGCCACAGCCTGGTGGATTCCGGCGGCCGAACTGCCGGGACTCGAAGAAGAGATCCGCAAGGCGCCGCTCAAGGAAATCGGCATCGCCAATACGCCGCTCACCGTGCGCCTGATTGATGGCACCCACATCGCCTTCCACGAAGCGGCGCTGGTCGACTATGCCACCATGTGGCTGCGCAAGGTCGACGGCCAGAAGCTGCGCGCCATGCTGGCCCCGTCGCCGAGCGGCCCGGCGGTGGTGCGCAAGGGCGCCTTCACCACGCCATGGCGCACCATGCAGATCGCGGACAACGCGGCCGGCCTGTACATGTCCGACCTGGTGCTGAACCTGAACGAACCGAACAAGCTCGGTGACGTCAGCTGGGTGAAGCCCTCGAAGTTCGTCGGCGTCTGGTGGCAGATGCACCTGCAGAGCGGCACCTGGAACGCCGGCCCGAAGCACGCGGCCACCACCGCCAACACGAAGAAGTACATCGACTTCGCCGCCCAGAACGGCTTCCGCGGCGTGCTGGTCGAGGGCTGGAACAAGGGCTGGGAGAGCGACTGGGGCCACGGCGGCGCCGACTTCAGCTTCACCCAGCCTTACCCGGATTTTGATCTGCCGGGCCTGGCCGCCTATGCCAAGTCGAAAGGCGTGCGCCTGATCGGCCACCACGAAACCGGCGCCAACATCGTCGCCTATGAAAAGCAGATGGATGCGGCGTACAAGCTGTATGCGAAGCTGGGCGTGGACAGCATCAAGTCGGGCTATGTGCACGAAGCCGGCAGCGCCCTGTTCACGGGCCGCGACGGCAAGCCGCGCTACGGCCACTATGATTCGCAGGAAGGCGTGAACCACTTCCTGAAGGCGGTGACCGAGGCAGCGAAATACAAGCTGTCGATCGACACCCACGAGCCGGTCAAGGACACGGGCCTGCGTCGCACCTACCCGAACTGGCTCACGCGCGAAGGCGCGCGCGGCGTCGAGTACAACGCCTGGGGCAATCCGCCGAACAGCGTCGACCACGAGGCCAAGCTGGTGTTCACCCGCATGCTGAGCGGCCCGATGGACTACACGCCGGGCGTGCTGAGCCTGGTGGGCGCGGACAACAAGGTCTTCAACTCGACCCAGGCCAAGCAGCTGGCGAATTTCGTCGTGATCTATTCGCCGATCCAGATGGCGGCCGACCTGCCGGAGAACTACGCCAAGTATCCGGCGGCCTTCAAGTTCATCAGGGACGTGCCGACCGACTGGGCCGACACCCGTGTGATCAACGGCGAAGTGGGCTCCTTTGCCACCATCGCGCGCAAGGACCGCGCGAGCGACGACTGGTATGTCGGCGCGGTGACCGACGGTGAAGCGCGTAGCTTGCCGCTGCCTCTCGATTTCCTCGACAAGGGCAAGCGTTATACCGCCGAGATCTACCGCGACGGCGACGCGGCCGACTACCGCAGCGAGCGCCGTTTCGACCTGGTGACGGAGACGAAGACCGTCACCGCGGCGGATACGCTGCAGCTGCGCCTCGCGCCCGGCGGCGGCCAGGCGATCCGCCTGACCCCACAGCCTTGATTTTCGTAGGGTGGGCGGGTCTCCCGCCCACGCGGTGATCATTTGCGGCAATATCATTTCGCACGAGAGCGAAGCCGATAGCTATCACCACGTGGGCAAGAAACTTGCCCACCCTACAACTGCAATCCGCTATTGCGCCAGCAGCTTCTCGATGTCGCCGGCGATTTCGCTCGGCGCCGTCTGCGGCGCATAGCGTTTCACGACCTCGCCGTCGCGCCCGACCAGGAACTTGGTGAAGTTCCACTTGATCGCCTCCGTGCCCAGCACGCCCGGCTTCTCGCCCTTCAGGTGCTTGAACAGCGGGTGGGCGCCGTCGCCGTTGACGTCGACCTTGGCGAACATCGGAAAGCTCACGCCGTAGTTCTTCTCGCAGAAGGCGCCGATCTCGGCTTCCGTGCCCGGCTCCTGTTTGCCGAACTGGTTGCAGGGAAAGCCCATCACCACCAGCCCGCGCTCGCCGTACTGGCGGTGCAGCTCTTCCAGGCCCTTGTACTGCAGCGTGAAGCCGCAGGCACTGGCGGTATTGACGACCAGGAGCACCTTGCCGCGGTAGGCGCTCAAGTCCATCGGCTTGCCGTCGAGCGTGGTGGCGCTGAAATCGAATACGTTCATGGTTGAGCCCTCGTCTGGAAAACCAGAAGTGTATGTCATGGCGGCGCAACACGTATGCATGCGCCGATCGCTCAAGTCCGTGCTTGTTATCTTTTGTTACAAACGATAAGAACTTGGCATGCGACAATCGCGCTCGCCTATATTGCAGAGCCGCTTCCATGCCTACCAATTCACACTTCGCCAGCCACTCCCGTCATCCGCGTCGTTCGCTGATCGCGCATCTCGTCGCAGGTACGCTGCTCGCCCCGTTCGCGGCGAGCGCGCAGCAGGCCGCTGCCGTGCAGGAGCAAGCGAAGCAGCAGGCGCCGGTCCAGGCCCAGCCAGCCCAGGCAACTGCTGCGCCGCCGGCGCAAACGCCGGTCGAATCCACAGTGACAGTCAGCGCGACCCGCAGCCAGAACCGCATCGACCGCCAGAGCTATGACGTCAAGGCCGATCCGGCCACCTCGGTCGACACCGTGGCCGACACCCTGAACAAGGTGCCGTCGGTGGCCGTGGACGGCGAAGGCAACGTGACGCTTCGTGGCCGCAGCGTGCAGATTCTGGTGGACGGCAAGCCCTCGGCGATGATGCAGGGCGAGAACCGCGCGGCCTCGATCAATGCGTTGCCGGCGGGCGACCTGGACTCGGTCGAGGTCATTAACAACCCGGGCGCGCAGTTCGGCAACGAAGGCGGCGGCGGACCGATCATCAACCTGGTGATGCGGCGCGAGCGCAGCCCCGGCGGTTTCGCGACCGTGAGTGCGAACGTCGGCACTGAGGGCCGTTACCGGACTAATGTCTTCGGCAACTACACGCAAGGCCGCTACAGCGTGCAGGGCAACCTGGGCCGCAGCAAGGGAAGGAACGAGAACAGCGGCGAGCTCCAGCGCGAGCGCATCGACCCCGTCACCGGCGCGATCGCGCGCAGCACCTCGTTCTCGAACGGCTTGAACGAAGACGAGAACACCAGCGCCAACGGCGGTCTGACCTACAACTGGGGCGACAAGGACGTCGTTGGCCTCACCGCTAACTATTCGCAAGTCGACAGGACAGGCGAATCGAACAATCGCTACAGCGACACCAACGCAGCCGGCGTCGTCGTCTCCGAATATGTGCAGAGCAGCCTGCGCAACAGCAAGTCGCGTAATTACGGCCTGGGCGCTCGCCTCGACCACAAGGGCGACGCCCCGGGTGAAAAATTCCAGATGGACCTGCGCCTGTCGGGCAGCGACGCCGACAGCGCGTCGCGCAACAACTATGCCTACACCGTGCGTCCGGCGCGGGTCGGCACGCCCGTCGTCCACCAGACCGGCGCGACCGAGACCCGCATCGCCGACTTCACCGGCGACTACGAGCTGCCCGGCGAGAACGGCGTGCTGAAGGTGGGCTACAAGGTGGCGCGCAACGAGAACGTGTTCGACAATGTGTTCTTCGATCTCGATCCGGTCACCGGCGCCGAGCGTGTGAGCACGTCCCGCACCAACCGCTTCGAGCTGAACGACACGACCTACGCGCTGTACGGCACTTACCAGTGGCGCGTCAACGAGGACTGGGGTGTGCTGGGCGGCCTGCGCACCGAGTACGCGGAGCTCGACATGAACCAGGTCACCACCGGCATGCGCGCGACCAATCATTATTTCGATGCGATCCCGAGCGCCTTCGTGACCTATGGCCTGTCGGACGACACCACGCTGCGCCTGAGTTATGCGCGCCGCATCCGTCGTCCCGGCGCTGGCGACCTGAACCCGTTCGTGGTGTACCGCGACGAGCAGAATGTCTCGTCTGGTAATCCGGACCTCCAGCCGACCAATACCGATTCGCTGGAGCTCGGCCTCGAGACCAAGCTGGGCAAGGTCGACACCAACGTGCGCCTGTACGCGCGCCGCGACGCCGACATGATTTCCGAACGCCGCTTCGTGCTGGCCAACGATGTGCTCCTGACTACCCGGGAAAACGCTGGCAGCGCCCGTTCCGGCGGGCTGGAATTCAGCTTCAGCGGCCGCGCCACTCCCCAGCTGACACTCAGGCTCAACGGCAACGTCGGCTATTCGGAACAGACCGTGCTGGGCAGCGTTAGGGATGACAAGCGCAGCGCTACCTCGCTCACCTTGCGCGGGCACATGACCTACCAGCTGGACCCGAGCAACAACTTCATGCTGATGCTGACCGGGCAGGGCAAGACCCTGTTCGGCGAAGGCTACCGCGAGCCGAGCTACTGGGCCATGTTCAACTACAGCCGCAAGCTGACGCCTGCGCTGACCCTGAACCTCAACATCAACGACTTGTTCGATTCGCAGAAGTCGGAGATGATCACCGAAACTGACCGCCTGCGCGAATACAGGGTCAACCGCAACAACGGACGCACCGCTTTCATCGGCCTGAGCTACCGCTTCGGCGGCTTCAGCGGCCCTGGCGGGCAGCGCCGCCAGATGATGTTCGGCGGTCCGGGCGGCGGCCGCGGTCCTGGCGGCCCCGGCCCCGGCTGATCAAGGCCTTTAGAGAAGCGCTTCAAACAGGGATGCGGCGGGGCGGCCGGACGTGTATGCTGTCCGGCCGAACCACCGCATCCTTGCCATGTCCCGCACCACCATTACCCTCGGCGGCGAAGCCCTCGACCGCGCCCGCATCGAATCCTCCCTCGCTTCCGGCAGCCTCCTCGTGTTCGAGGACTGCGACTTATCAAGCCTCGACCTGTCGCGCCTCGACCTGCAAGACTGCGTGTTCCGCTCCTGCCAACTGGCGGAAACCTCGTTCTACGCGGCCAAGCTGGCGCGCACGCGCTGGCAACGCTGCCGTGGCGGGCACGCCGATTTCGAGTCCGCCGAGCTGGTCGACGCGCTCTTCGCATCCTCCGACCTGAACAACAGTAGCTGGCGCCGCGCGCGCCTGGCGTCCGCCTCCTTCCGCAGCTGCAAGCTTACCGGCGCGCAGTTCGAGGAAACCAGCCACCTGGCGCTCAGCTTCGAAGACACGCTGCTGGTCGGCGCCGACCTGCGCCGCATGTCCTTCCGCAAGGCGAAACTGGTGGGGCTGGATTTCGCGGATGCAGACCTAGCGGGCTGCGACTTCCGCGAAGCGGTGTTCGAAGGCGGCAGCCTGCGCGACGCCCACATCAGGGACACGCGCTTCGAGGGCGCGGACCTGCGCGAAGCCGATATCGGCGGCTTGAAGCTGGCGAATGCGAAGCAGTTCGCGGGTGCGACCATCTCGGCGCGCCAGGCGGCCGAGATGGTGCGGGAGATGGGGCTGAACGTGGCCTGAACGGGGCCGGCGCTACGTGAAGTCCGGCCTGAAGGTCTTGGCCGGCGCGGTGCAGGGCGTCGAAGATCGGATTCGGCGTCAGAAGGTTTCCCATTCCTCCTCGCGCACGGCGGCCTTGCGTGGCGCCGGGTGGGCCGCCCTCAGGGCAGGCGCCGCCAGGCGCGTTGCCGGCCTGGCCTGCGCGGCAGGCGCAGCCACCGATGGCGCCCGCGCATCGAGCTTGAATACCGACACCAGTTCGGCCAGCTTGCCGGCCTGGTCCTGCAGCGACTCGGCCGCTGCCGCCGCTTCTTCCACCAGCGATGCGTTCTGCTGGGTCACCTGGTCCATCTGGCTGATCGCCATGTTGATCTGCTCGATGCCCTCGGTCTGCTCCAGGCTGGCCGACGAGATCTCGCCCATGATGCCGGTCACGCGACGCACGCTGTCGACGATCTCGTCCATCGTGGCGCCGGCACGGTTCACCAGCTTGGCGCCGGCGTCGACCTTCTCCACCGAATCGTCGATCAGGAGCTTGATCTCCTTGGCCGCGCTTGCCGAACGCTGCGCCAGGGTACGCACTTCGGAGGCCACCACCGCGAAGCCGCGGCCCTGTTCCCCGGCGCGCGCCGCTTCCACGGCGGCGTTCAGGGCCAGGATGTTGGTCTGGAAGGCGATGCCGTCGATGACGGCGATGATGTCGACGATTTTCTTCGAGGAGTCGTTGATCGAGGCCATGGTGTCGACCACCTGCGCCACCACGGCGCCGCCGCGTCCGGCCACTTCCGAGGCCGAGGTCGCCAAGCCGTTGGCCTGGCGCGCATTGTCGGCGTTCTGCTGGACGGTCGAGGTCAGCTCTTCCATCGAGGAGGCGGTTTCTTCCAATGAGCTGGCCTGCTCCTCGGTGCGCGAGGACAGGTCGAGGTTGCCGCTGGCGATCTGGCGCGATGCCGAGGCGATGGCGTCGGTGCCGTTGCGCACTTCGCCGACGATCTGCGCCAGGCTATCGCGCATGCTCTTCATGGCGAACAGCAGGCTCGAGCGGTCGCCCTGGCGCAGCGCCACGTCGACGCTGAGGTCGCCCGCAGCGATGCGGCTGGCGATGTCGCTGGCATAGGCCGGCTCGCCGCCCAGCTGGCGGGTCAGGCTGCGGGTGATCACGACGCCCAGGCCGACGCCGAAGACGGCGCTGCCCAGCACCAGCATCAGCATCATGGCGCGGCTCGATTCATAAAGCGCGGCCGCATCCTGCGCCGCTTCCTCCGCATTGCGTTCCTTGATGCGGGTCAGGCTGCTCATGCGGGTGTCGAGCTCGTTGGCCTTGGGCGCGACGGTCAACAGCAGGTAGTCGACGGCGCTGCGTTCCTGCTGCAGGCCATCGGCCAGGGCGCGCCGGGTGACCTCTTCCACCAGCGCTTCGTATTCCTGCATGCCGCGGTCCACTTCGGCGAAGTTGCGCTTGCCCTGCTCCGAGAAGAACAGCCCGCGCGCCTTGTCCAGGTTGGCGTGCAGCCCGGTGCGTGCCTGCGCGATGCTGGCGATGGCCGCGTCGCGGTCCTTGTCGCTCGAGGCCAGCAGCACGTTGCGCAAGGCGCGGCCGATGACGACGAGGTTGATGTTGGCTTCCTTGACGTAGGAGATGCCGAGCAGTTCACGGGTGTACAGGCGATCGGTGCGCGCATTCATCTGCGACATGTTGTAGATGCCGATGGCGGCCACCACGGCGCCGAGGATGGACAGGGTCAGGAAGCCTGCGATCAGGCGGGTGCCGACCTTCATTTGCTTGAACATGGGATTCGGTAGAAATAGGGTTAGGCCGCGAGGCGCTCAATCATGTCGAGTTCGCTCGATGACATCAGTGCTTCGATGTCGAGCAGGATCAGCATGCGTTCGTCGATGGTGCCGAGGCCGAGCAGGAAGTCGGCGCCGAAGCGGCTGCCCATCTCGGGCGCGGGGCGGATGTCGGTGGGGCCGAGGCTGCCGCGCAGGTTGACGACTCCCTGGATGAAGTCGGGCGCATTGGCGATGCGGGTGAGGGGATCGTGTCCGCGGATTTCCTGGACTTTCAGGATATCGACACCGTACTCTTCCCCACCCAGGCGGAAGGCGAGTGCTTCCAGAGGCTTGTTTTCTGTATTCATACTATGGCTTCGCAATAAAAACTGCAGCAATGTTATATAAAACGACACATATGTTTCATATGGGAATCATTGCGCATGCGAATTATCCATCAATTTAGTCAGTATTTCTGTAGGACAACTCCTATTTTTGATGAATTCATCGTATTGGTTGCTGTTTTGAGGAAGTGAAAAGGGGCGACACGCGTGTCGCCCCTTCTTGGTCGAGGAGAGGTGCTGGCGCTCAGACGATGCCGAGGTGGTCCATCCCGGTCGAGAAATCGCGGTTCTTCGCGTGCTTGGAATTGAGCTTGATGTTCAGGCGCATGTCGTTCACCGAATCCGCATTGCGCAGCGCATCCTCATACGAGATCTTGTCCGCTTCGTACAGGTCGAACAGGGCCTGGTCGAAGGTCTGCATGCCGAGCTCGCGCGACTTCTTCATGATCTCCTTGATCTCGTGGACGTCGCCCTTGAAGATCAGGTCGGAAATGAGCGGGGAGTTCAGCAGGATCTCCATCGCCACCACGCGGCCCTTGGCTTCTTTCTTCGGGATCAGGCGCTGCGAGATCAGGCCCTTCAGGTTGAGCGACAGGTCCATCAGGAGCTGCTGGCGGCGCTCCTCCGGGAAGAAGTTGATGATGCGGTCCAGCGCCTGGTTGGCGCTGTTGGCGTGCAGGGTGGCCAGGCACAGGTGGCCGGTCTCGGCAAACGCGATTGCGTGCTCCATGGTCTCGCGGTCGCGGATCTCGCCGATCTGGATTACGTCCGGCGCCTGGCGCAGCGAATTCTTCAGCGCGGCCTCGAAGCTGTCGGTGTCGACGCCCACTTCGCGCTGGGTGATCACGCAGTTCTTGTGCGGGTGGACGAATTCGACCGGGTCTTCGATGGTGATGATGTGGCCGTAGCTGTTCTCGTTGCGGTAGCCGACCATCGCCGCCAGCGTGGTCGATTTGCCCGAACCGGTGGCGCCGACCATGATGACCAGGCCGCGCTTGGTCATGATCACGTCCTTCAGGGTTTCCGGCAGCTCGAGATCCTCGAATTTCGGGATGGTGGTGGTGATCACGCGCAGCACCATGCCGACGCAGCCCATCTGCATGAAGGCCGAGACGCGGAAGCGTCCCAGGTCACCCGGGCTGATCGCGAAGTTCGCTTCCTTGGTCAGCTCGAAGCCGGCAGCCTGCTTGTCGTTCATGATGGCGCGCGCCAGGTCGGCGGTATGGGTGCCGCTCAGTGCCTGGCTCGAGACCGGCGTCATCTTGCCGTCGATCTTGATCGCCGGCGGGAAGCCGGCCGTGATGAACAGGTCCGACCCGCCCTTGCTGGTCATCAGGCGCAGCAGGTCGAACATGAACTTGGATGCCTGGTCGCGTTCCATCGTTGCTCCTCGCTTTTTCTTAACCCGGGAAATTTTCAGGGATCTTGGCGGCGGCGCGGGCGGCGGCGCTGGAGATCACGTTGCGGCGCACCAGGTCGGTCAGGTTCTGGTCGAGCGTCTGCATGCCGACGCTGCTGCCGGTCTGGATGCTCGAGTACATCTGCGCGATCTTGGCTTCGCGGATCAGGTTGCGGATCGCCGGGGTGCCGATCATGATCTCGTGCGCGGCCACGCGGCCGGAGCCGTCCTTGGTTTTGAGCAGGGTCTGCGAGATCACGGCCTGCAGCGACTCCGACAGCATCGCGCGCACCATCTCCTTTTCTTCGGCCGGGAACACGTCGACGATACGGTCGATGGTCTTGGCGGCCGAGGAGGTGTGCAGGGTGCCGAACACCAGGTGGCCGGTCTCCGCCGCCGACAGCGCCAGGCGGATGGTTTCCAGGTCGCGCAGTTCGCCCACCAGGATGCAGTCCGGGTCTTCGCGCAGCGCCGAGCGCAGCGCGTTGTTGAAGGACAGTGTGTGCGGGCCGACTTCGCGCTGGTTGATCAGGCACTTCTTGGAATCGTGCACGAATTCGATCGGGTCCTCGATGGTGAGGATGTGGCCGTATTCGTTTTCGTTGAGGTGGTTGACCATCGCCGCCAGCGTGGTCGACTTGCCCGAGCCGGTGGGGCCGGTCACCAGGACCAGGCCGCGCGGCTTCAATGCCAGCTCGCTAAAGATCTTCGGCGCGTTCAGCTCTTCCAGCGACAGGATCTTGGATGGAATGGTACGCAGCACCGCGGACGCGCCGCGCTCCTGGTTGAAGGCGTTGACGCGAAAGCGGGCCAGGCCGGGAATCGCGAACGAGAAGTCGCACTCCAGCACTTCCTCGTACTGCTTGCGCTGGCCGTCGTTCATGATGTCATAGATCATGTCGTGCACGTCCTTGTGCTCCAGCGGCGGCAGGTTGATGCGGCGCACGTCGCCGTGCACCCGGATCATCGGCGGCAGGCCGGCCGAGAGGTGCAGGTCAGATGCCTTGTTCTTAACAGAGAAGGCAAGCAGTTCCGAGATGTCCATTTATAATCCTGTGGCGTGTGCGAAGCACTCAAAATATTTCCTGTAGAAAATCATTATGTCCATAATCGCTGGGAACTTGCAAGCTGTCGAAGCGACAATCCAGGCCGCCTGTAGCGCTGCCGGAAGGGGCAGGAACGAGGTCCAGCTGCTGGCCGTTTCCAAGACCTTCCCTGCGGAAGCCGTGGTCGAAGCGATGGCCGTGGGCCAGCGCGCCTTCGGCGAAAACTACTTGCAGGAAGCGCTCGACAAGATGCAGGAAGTGGCGCGCCTGCAACCGGATGCCCCGGTCAGCTGGCATTTCATCGGTCCGATCCAGAGCAACAAGACGCGCCCGATCGCCGCCCATTTCAATTGGGTGCACACGGTCGATCGCCTGAAGATCGCCCAGCGCCTGTCCGAACAGCGCCCGCTGGAACAGGGCCCGCTCGACATCTGCCTGCAGGTGAACATCAGCGGGGAAGCCAGCAAGAGCGGCGCCGGCGAAGCGGAACTGCCGGAGCTGGCGCGCCAGGTGGCCGCCTTGCCGAACCTGCGCCTGCGCGGGCTGATGGCGATTCCCGAAGCGAGCAATGACCCGGCGCAGCAGCGCGCCGCGTTTGCCCGCCTACGCGGCCTGTTCGAGGATCTGCGCGCCGACGGCCTGGCGCTCGACACCCTGTCGATGGGCATGTCGGGCGACTTGCAAGCGGCCATCGCGGAAGGCGCGACCATCGTCCGCATCGGCAGCGCCATTTTCGGCGCCCGCCATTACGAGCAATAAAAAAGGAACAGCATGAAGATTGCATTCATCGGCGGCGGCAACATGGCCACGGCCCTGATCGCCGGCCTGGCCGGACAACTCACCGGCGCCGGCAGCCTGCACGTGGCGGACCCCAATACCGAGGCGCTCGAGCGCCTGGCCAGCCAGTACGGCGTGAGCACGGCGGCAGGCATCGACGTGCAGGTAGGCGCCGCCGACGTCGTCGTGCTGGCCGTGAAGCCGCAGCAGATGCGCGAAGTCGCGGCCAGCCTCAAGCCGCTGCTCGCGAATGTTCCAGATAAGCAGCCCCTGGTGCTGTCGATCGCGGCGGGCATCCGCATCGCCGACCTGTCGCGCTGGCTGGGCGGCTACACCCGCATCGTGCGCTCGATGCCGAACACCCCGGCGCTGATCGCCATGGGCATTACCGGCATGGTGGCCGCCAGCGAAGTCGACGAGGCCCAGCGCTCGGCGGCCGACAAGGTGATGCGCGCGGTCGGCCAGACCGTGTGGCTGAAGGACGAGAGCCTGATCGATCCGGTGACGGCGGTGTCGGGCAGCGGCCCGGCCTATGTCTTCTACTTCCTCGAAGCGATGCAGCAGGCGGCGCTGGAGATGGGACTGGACGCGGAGCAGGGCAGGCAGCTGGCGCTGGCCACCTTTACCGGCGCGGCGCAGCTGGCGGCGCAGTCGGGCGATCCGGTCGAGGTGCTGCGCCAGCGCGTGACCTCCAAGGGCGGCACGACGCATGCGGCGATTACCAGCATGGAAGCGGCGGGGGTGAAGGACGCGATCGTCGCGGCGATGAAGGCGGCGGCGGATCGCGGCCGCGAACTCGGGGACGAGCTGGGCAAGGATTCGTAGGGTGGGCGGCTTGTCCGCCCACGCGGTGATAGTGATCAGCAAGATCATCGAGCCCGAAACCGGAGCCGATAACGATCACCGCGTGGGCGGGAGACCCGCCCACCCTACGGGTCAGTGGACCTCGAAGCCCTTCCAGCGTAATACCGGAAGCAGCTTCTGCGCGAACTTGTAGGCCGAAACGACCGCCGTCACCGTGCCCACCGCCCATTTCGGCTTGGTGAGGAACAGCCCCGCAGCCACGCCGGCCACGATCAGCGCCGTCTTCTGGTGCCTGGCCGCATAGGCCGGGATCAAACCCAGCGTCTGCGGCGAGGACAGCATGGCCACTTCCTGCGCCACCTGGGCGCGCTGGTCGGCGCAGCGGGCAACCAGGGCCTCGCGGCGTTGCGCCAATTGCAGGGATTTAGACGCCATGGAGGTCGTCTCCCTTCAAGGCCGCCGCATCCTTGCGCAGTTCCGCCAGGGTGGCCGGCAGCATCGGCGGACGCGCGGCCAGGCCGGCGCGCAGCCTCATGACAGCGAACAGGGTACCCAGGATAAACAGCACGGCCATGCCGCCGACCGCAGCCAGGCGGTGGGTGTCCCAGAACAGCACCAGCACGAACAGGATGACCAGGCCCAGCGCGAACAGCCCCAGCACCGCGGCCGCGACGGCCCAGGCGAGGTAGCCGAACAGGCGCTGGGCGCCTTCCTGCAGCTCGATGGCGGCCAGCTCGAGGCGCGTGCGCGCCAGGTCGAGCACATTGGCCCCGATCCTTCTCACCGCCGCCGTGATACTCATCTTAGCGGCGGGCGATCAGCATGCCGATCACGACGCCGACGGCGGCGCCCAGGCCCACGGACTTCCACGGGTTCTCGTGCACGTATTCGTCGGTGACGCGCGCCGCTTCCTTGGTCTTTTCGACCACGGTCTGCTGGTATTCACCCAGGCTTTCCTTGGCGGTCGACAGGGTCTGCTCAAACTTGGCCTTGGCGGCCTTCAGCTCGTCGCCGGTCAGCTGGCCACCGTTGCGCAGCCAGGCTTCGGCGTCCTGGATCACGGTCTTCAGGTCGGACAGCAGCTGGTCGCGGGTACCGGTTTGGGTAGGGATCTTTTCCATCATGATAGGCCTCGTCAAAGAAGGGTTGAATGCTTTTTCTGCAATATTACCTGAATGCATAGTCTAGCGCGACACCAATGAACAGTGCGGCGCCAAGCCAATTGTTGTGACGAAAAGCCTTGAAGCAGGCCATGCGTTCGCGATCGCGGATCAGGGTGTAGTGGTAGAGCGCCATGCCGGCCGCGACCACGACGCCGCCCACGAACCACCAGCGCAGGCCCAGGTACCAGCCGCACACCAGGTCGATGGCCAGCGCCGCGCCGTAGCACAGCATGACCGCGGCCACGTCGAAGCGCCCGAAGGTGATGGCCGAGGTGCGCATGCCGATCTTGAGGTCGTCGTCGCGGTCGACCATGGCGTATTCGGTGTCGTAGGCGACGGCCCAGAACACGTTCGCCACCAGCAGCCACCAGGCCACCGCCGGCACCGTGTCCTGCACGGCGGCCCAGGCCATCGGGATGCCGAAGCCGAACGCGATCCCGAGATAGGCCTGCGGGATCGCGAAGAAGCGCTTGAAGTAGGGGTAGGTGCCGGCCACGATCAGGGCCAGCACCGAGAGCTGCTTGGTCAGCGTGTTGAGCGGCAGGATCAGCAGGAAGGAGAGCAGCGCCAGCACCGCCGCCACCATCAGCGCTTCCCAGGCGCGGATCTTGCCGCTGGTGAGCGGGCGGTCGACGGTGCGTTTGACGTGCTTGTCGAAGTCGCGGTCGGCATAGTCGTTGATGGCGCAGCCGCTTGAGCGCATCAAGGCGGTGCCGACGACGAAGATCGCCAGCACGGTCATGTCCGGCACCCCGTCGGACGCCATCCACAGGGCCCACAGGGTCGGCCACAGGAGCAGGAGGATGCCGATCGGCTTGTCGGCACGGATCAGGCGGAAATAGAGCGCCAGCTTGTTCATGATGTTGCGTCTTGTCGAGCAAGAACTGTTGAGCAGAAGACAGGGATTCTAAAGCCTTTTGGCGGAAGCGGCCGGCGCGCGTCTCCAATCCTGAAAGTTGCCATTTTGTTGTCATCGAACCGACATTTTTGTTTGTTTTAATGCATTGGCTCGCAACGCACGGATGAGCACCAGCCCGCCGTTCACCACCCATTGGAGAAGCAAGCATGACCGACAAGGACCTCCCCCCACCGAATTCGCCGCTGAGGCGCAACCTGCTCAAGGGCCTGGCCGGCTCGACAGCGTTGCCCTTCATCGGCGCCTTTGCCGCACTGCAGGCGCAGCAGGCCATGGCGGCCAATGGCGCCACCACCCTGGTCGACAGCCCCTACGGCCCGATCGCCCCGGTCAAGGACCTGGCGACCGGCCTGCCGCTGCTCCAGCTGCCGGCCGGCTTCACGTATAAAAGCTTCGGCTGGCGCGGCGACCGGATGAGCGACGGGAAGACCTGTCCGGGCGGCCATGACGGCATGGGCGTGGTCCTGTCGCGCAAGCTGGGCCGCAGTACCGAGCTGGTGCTGGTGCGTAACCACGAAATCGGCGGCACTTCCCCCGGCAACTTCCTGGATGCGGTCGGTGTCTACGATAGCGGCGCCGTCAGTACGGGCGTGAGCAACCGCTTCGGCGGCGGCACCACCAACCTGCTGTTCCGCGACGGGAACTGGGTCAGCATGACGCCCAGCCTGGGCGGCACCCAGACCAACTGCGCGGGCGGCATCACTCCCTGGGGCACCTGGCTCAGCTGCGAGGAAGTCGGTTCGGACAATGTCAGCGCCGCCGGCAAGAAGCACGGCTACGTGTTCGAAGTCCATGCGGACCCGGCGCTCACCACCGGCCAGCCGATCAAGGGCATGGGGCGCTTCGCGCACGAAGCCGCCGCCGTCGATCCGGCCACCGGCATGGTTTACCAGACCGAGGATTCCTCGGGCAAGTCGGGCTTCTACCGCTACGTCCCGGACATCCGGACCGGCGCCTACGGCAGCCTGGCCCTGGGCGGCGTGCTGCAGATGGCCAAGGTCAAGGGCGTCAACAACGTCAACCTGGCCACCATGCCGGTCGACGCCACCGTGGAACTGGAGTGGGTGAACATCGCCGACCCGGACGCCAACCGCGGCGACGCCACCGGGCCAAGCGGCGTGCGCATCACGAATGCCGCCGGTCCTTTCGTGCAGGGCTGGGTGCAGGGCGCCGCGCGCATGAATCGCGGCGAGGGCATCTGGTACGCGCAGGGCAAGGTCTACGTGATGGACACCGCGGGCGGCGCCGTGTCGCGCGGCACTATCTGGGAACTCGACCTGGCCACGCAGGTGCTCAAGTGCATCTACTCGAGCCCGAGCGCCCTGGTGGGCAACATGGGCGACAACCTGACCGTCAGCCCGCGCAACGCCATCCTGATCTGCGAGGATGCCTCGACCGCCGCCACCGACCCATTCGGCTTCGGCCAGCGCCTGATGGGCCTGACCGGCGCGGGCGACGCCTATATCTTCGCCAAGAACAACATCAACCTGAGCGCCGCCCAGCTGACGGGCGCAGGCAAGCTGGCCTCGCTCGCCGGCGACCAGCGCGGCAACGAATTCGCCGGCGCCTGCTTCGACCCGACCGGCCGCTACCTGTTCGTCAACATCCAGACCCCGGGCATCACGTTCGCGATTACCGGTCCGTGGGCCCTGGGCCCCTTATGAGCGCATTCCAGACCAAACGGAGAACCCCATGAAATTGACCAAACTGTGTGCATTCGCCGGCGCCCTGGTGCTGTCCGGCGCCGCCAATGCCGCCCTCCTGACCGGCAGCGCCGGCGCCAACCCCGTCGAGGATTTCAGCGGGGCGGGCAGCGTGGCCTTCAACCTCGACCTGCGGAACTTCAGCAGCAGCACGCTGAACTTCGTGCTGGAAGCGGAGGACCTGCAGGGGCCGCTCAGCTTCGATGCGCTGGTACGCAACCTGGCCGGCGCCGACCTGAGCCGCTTCAGCTTTAACCTGCAGGGCATCCGCTTCGCCGGCGCCGGCAGCGTCACGCCGGCCTTCGGCAGCATCAGGGCGATCGATGCGGGCGCCACCACCGCCGTGATCCACTTCGCCACGCCGGAGTACGCCGAGTTCCAGTTCGGCGACGTGTTCGGCGCTGCCGGCCAGGACTGGCTGCTCGACACCGCCGGCCTGCAGGCGGGCGACCGCTTCAGCATCACCGCCACCGTGCCGGAACCCTCGACCGCCGCGCTGGTGCTGCCGATGCTGTGCATGGCTGGCTTGGCTGCCGCGCGCCGCCGCAGGAAGGACTGAGCACTTATCCAGGTGTGAAGGGAAGGGCTTGCCGGTACAATCGGTCTCCTGCCGACAAGCTCTTCTTCATCATGCATATCTGGGTCGATGCCGACGCCTGCCCGGGCGTCATCAAGGACATTCTTTTTCGCGTGGCCGAGCGCCTGCAGCTGGACGTCACGCTGGTGGCCAACCAGTTGATCCGGGTGCCCGGTTCGCGCTTCATCCGCGCCCTGCAGGTGCCAAGCGGACCGGACGTGGCCGACGCCGAGATCGTCGCGCGCGTGAACGCGGGCGACATCGTCGTCACCGGCGACATCCCGCTGGCGGCGCAGGTGCTGGAGAAGGGCGGGCTGCCGCTCAATCCACGCGGCGAGTGGTACACCAAGGACACGATCGCCCAGCAACTCACGATGCGCGCCTTCATGGAAGAGCTGCGCGGCAGCGGCGTCGATACCGGCGGGCCGGCCGCCTTCAGCCAGGCCAACAGCCGGAATTTTGCGAATGCGCTGGACCGGCAGCTGGCGCGCTCGCGCGCGCCTGCGCCGAAAACCGGCCAGCAGTAAGGCGCGAGCCGGTCAGGCAGCGGCTTCGAGCGCCACCATGTCCACGCCGGGCAGCTTGCACTCGCCCACCGCCGCGGCCACCGCGTCGATCGCCGCGCGGCGGGTAAAACTCTTGCGCCACAGGATGACGACCCGGCGCGAGGGCGCCGGATGGGAGAAGGGCACGTAGGTCAGCAGGCCGTTGGGGTCGTGCATGTCGGCCACCGAGGCGCGCGGCAGCACGGTCAGGCCGATGCCGCTCGCCACCATGTGACGGATGGTCTCCAGCGAGGAGCCTTCGAAGGTGCGCTGCATGCCGTTGCCCGGCGACGAATAGCGCGCCATCTCCGGGCACACTTCCAGCACTTGGTCGCGGAAGCAGTGGCCCGCGCCCAGCAGCAGCATGGTTTCCAGCTTCAGGTCGTCGGCCGGGATTTCCTTGCGCTTGGCCCAGGGATGCGAGCGCGGCATCGCCACCACGAAGGGCTCGTCGTACAGGGTCTGCATCGACATGCCGTGTTCCGGCAGGGGCAGGGCCACGATGGCGGCGTCGAGCTCGCCCTGGCGCAGCAGTTCGAGCAGCTTGTGGGTGTAGTTCTCCTGCAGCACCAGCGGCATTTGCGGCACGGTGTCGATCAGGCGTTTTACCAGCGGCGGCAGCAGGTAGGGGCCGATGGTGTAGATCACGCCCAGGCGCAGCGGCCCGGCCAGCGGATCCTTGTTCTGTTTCGCCAGTTCCTTGATGGCAGCGGTCTGCTCCAGCACGCGTTCGGCCTGGGCCACGATCTGCGCGCCCAGCGGCGTGACGGAGACTTCGGAACCACCGCGCTCGAACAGCGTCACTCCGAGCTCGTCCTCGAGTTTCTTGATGGCGACGGAGAGGGTGGGTTGGGCGACGAAGCAGGCTTCGGCGGCATGCCCGAAGTGTTTGGCGCGCGCCACGGCGACGATGTATTTCAGCTCGGTCAGTGTCATAGGTTTTTTCCACGATGTCACGGCTGGTATGCCGTTTATCCTGACACAATGTTGGCATTTAGTCAGCCAGGATTTCATCACCCCCTCATCATAGTCGATATAATTGCCGGGCAGGATTTCCGCCTGCGTTTACGCGAGGTACCCATGTCGTCCACCTTCGGTCCGGCGGAAGCCCAGGCCTACATCCACAAGCTGCTGACGGTCATGCATCACCAGGGCGGCTCCGACCTGTTCATCTCCAGCGATTTCCCGCCCAGCATGAAGCACCAGGGCGCGATGAAGCCCCTGAGCCAGCAGCGCCTGTCCGGCGAGGTCACGCGCGCGCTGGCCCTGTCCCTGATGAACGAGCGCCAGCGTCTTGAATTCGAAGCCGAGATGGAGTGCAACTTCGCGATCTCGCTCCCCGGCGTGTGCCGCTTCCGCGTCAACGTCTTCGTGCAGCAGCAGAGCGTGGGCATGGTGGTGCGCACGATCGCCTCCGAGATCCCGAACTTCGAGAAGCTCGACCTGCCGGACGTGCTGAAGGACGTCGTCATGACCAAGCGCGGCCTGGTGCTGGTGGTCGGCGGCACCGGTTCCGGCAAGTCCACCACGCTGGCGGCGATGATCGACTACCGCAACAGCAACTCTGCCGGCCACATCATCACCGTGGAAGACCCGGTGGAGTACGTCCACAAGAACAAGAACTGCCTGGTCACGCACCGCGAGGTGGGCGTGGACACCCATTCCTGGCACAACGCCCTGAAGAACACGCTGCGCCAAGCGCCGGACGTGATCCTGATCGGCGAGATCCGCGACACCGAGACCATGGAACACGCGATCGCCTTCGCCGAGACCGGTCACCTGTGCCTGGGCACCCTGCACGCGAACAATGCCAACCAGACCCTGGACCGCATCATCAACTTCTTCCCGGAAGAGCGCCGCAACCAGCTCCTGATGGACCTGTCGTCCAATTTGCGCGCGGTGGTCTCGCAACGCCTGATCCGCACGGAGGACGGCAAGGGCCGCAAGGCGGCCATCGAGATCCTGCTGAACACCCCGACCATCGGCGAGATGATCCTGAAAGGGAACTTCCAGAACATCAAGGAGATCATGCACAAGTCGCGCGAACTCGGCATGTGCACCTTCGACCAGGCCTTGTACGAACTCTATAACAAGGGCTACATCGGCTACGATGAAGCGATCCGCAACGCCGACTCGGCCAACGGCCTGCGCCTGCAGATCAAGCTCTCGGGCGAGCGCAAGGGACCGATTGGTGCCGGCGCCAGGTCCACCGAGCTGTCCATGGCGATCGAGGAAGAACCGGAAGACGACGCACCCACTACCACCTGATTTTTACAAGCCTTATGCCTGCATTCGAGAACAAGATCTGCACGCGCGCCGAGCTGGCGCAGCGTATCGCCCAACTGCCGAAGCCGGTGGTGCTGACCAACGGCGTATTCGACATCCTGCACCGCGGCCACGTGACCTACCTGGCACAGGCGCGCGAACTGGGGGGCTCGCTGGTGGTGGCCGCCAACACCGACGCCTCGGTCAAGCGCCTCGGCAAGGGCGACGACCGCCCGCACAACACCCTGGCGGACCGCATGGCGGTGCTAGCGGCACTGGAATCGGTGAGCCTGGTGGTGGACTTCGACGAGGACACCGCGCTCGAGGTGGTGCTCGAAAGCCGCCCGGACATCTATGCCAAGGGTGGCGACTACGACATGACGAAGATTCCGGAAGGGCAGGCGGTGCTGGCCTATGGCGGGCGGGCGATGGCGGTCGATTTCGAGCATGACCGCTCGACGACCAAGCTGGTGGCCAAGATCAGAGGCTGAGTAATCCGGGCAGGGCTGGCTGCCCGGGTACAAGCGGCTCAGGCCTTGCGTTGACGGCGACGCAGTGCCGTCATGCCTGCCATGCCCAGGCCCAGCAGTACGATACTACCGGGTTCCGGCACTTCGCTGCCGCCGCCTTCGCCATCATCGGGGAGAACTTGCACGAAGAAGGTGTCGTGGCCGCCGTTCGCGCTGGACAAGGATGCTGCGAGGCCGATCCGGTTGGAAGAAGCCCAGAAGTCCTGTGAAGCCAGGGCCTGGGCAGCATCGAGCTTGAAGGCATAGCCCGACTTGCCCGTGCCAGCGTCAGTATTCTCACCCTCTACTGATTCCTCGAAGGTGATCGGTGCGAAGGCGCCTGAATTCCATAGAGACGCTCCACCGTCGGAATAGATGGTCAGGACCAGTGACTCGAGCCTGATACTGTCTCCACCAGGTTCGACAGGGTTGAAGATGAAATACAGTTGACTGGTCTGGGTGACGTTCAATTGGCTGAAAGACCAGGTCGAGGCGAGCACGTTGGAGTTCCCATTGGCCTGGACGTCGCCGGTCGTGCCGTCAGTCCCATCGGTGTCGCGAAACACCGAACCCGACGACTTTCCATAGTTAGGGTTGTCGACCCCGCCAGGCAGGTTTTTACGGTTGTCGTTCTTCAGGGTCAACACAGTGTTCACATTACCGATCCCGGACCCGGAATCGGTGACGTTGCCGGCTGAAACAAGTGAGGCATGACTAGGTGTTGACAAGACCCCAAGCAGTACTGCAGCAAGCGGCCACTGACAAGTCTTGAGTTTCATAAAATTCCTTTCAGGGAAGCTTTCCCAAAATTTAAACCCCTAAAGAACTAATTTCTATTAGTTTTGGCATCCTCTGAAGTTTCAGTTGGTAATTAATAATGATCATTCTTCAGAGGCAGTAGTGTTCATGCATGATTCATACCAGGAGTTACAAAGCGCATTGAAATCAAACACTTGTGTGTATTTACTATGGCGGGGAGGCCGTCACTGTCAAATTCATCGACAATATTGGTATGAATGTACATGTCGGTAAAAAAATATCTTAATGGAAATAATTTATGTAAATGAAATCAACATGTTAAGTGTTTAATATTTCTGAAAGTTCTGATCAGCTTGACCTTTCTCGAAAGAAAAGTTTACGAAGAGTAGTAAATTTAGTTGCGTTTAGGAATCAAGGGTAATAACATTTGGTTTCTGAAAAAGGCAAACCGCGCGAAAGCACGGGACGCAAAGTCACGGTCTACCGAGCGCAAGCTCCATGACGGCAGGACTGCCAGACGCAAGTACGCTTCCCGGACTCCGCCGTGCGGTCCGGTGTGGAGGCGTGCCGTTCATGCGGCAGTCCTGTTGAGAACACTTAACAGGAAATGCCATGAGCTTCATTCATACCCCATTCGCACTGCGCGCCCTGGCGCTTGCCGTGCTCGGCGCCAGCGCCGCCTTTTCCGCCGTCGCCGCACAACCCGTCGATGAGCTGCTGGTCAAGGGCCGGATGCTGGTCGAAGTCCGCGACGGCGTCACGACCGATGCGCTCGGCAAGATGATCGAGACGCCCGGCCACAAGCGCTACAAGCTCGGCCAGAGCGGCATCTACATCGTCGACCTGCCGGCCAATGCCTCCGAAAAGGCCGTGCTGGCGCGCCTGAAGAACAATCCGCACGTGAAATCGGCCGAGCAGGATCGTCTGGTGCTGAGCACGCTCGCGGTGAACGACCCCTACATCGGCAGCGCTTGGCACGTCGGCAAGATCGGCGCCAACGCCGCCTGGGATCTGGCGCAGGGCAGCGGCGTGACGATCGCGATCCTCGATTCGGGCATCGACGCCGCCCATCCGGACCTGGCGCCGAACCTCGTCGGCGGCTACAACGTCTACGATGCGAACACCAACCTGGCCGACGTCTGCGGCCACGGTACCTCGGTCGCGGGCGCCGCGGCGGCGGTCAACGACAATGCCATCGGCGTGGCCGGGATCGCCGGGCGCGCGCGCATCATGCCGGTGCGTGTCGCCTACAAGAAAGCCACCGACGGCGGCTGCTATGCCGCCTACAGCACCGTCGCCAGCGGTCTGATCTACGCCGCCGACAACGGCGCCCGCGTCGCCAACGTCAGCTACGGCGGCGTGACCACCAGCTCCTCGGTGACCAGCGCGGCGAACTACATGAAGTCGAAGGGCGGCCTGGTCTTCGTTTCGTCCGGTAACACCGGCACCGACCAGGGCTATGCTCCCAACAGCGCCATGATCGTGGTCGGCGCCACCGACAGCAACGACAACCGCGCCAGCTGGTCGAGCTACGGCAGCTTCGTGACGCTGACCGCACCCGGCAGCGGCATCTGGACCACCCGCATGGGCAACAGCTACGCCGCCGTCAACGGCACCTCGTATGCGAGCCCGGTGGCCGCCGGCGTGGCCGCGCTGATGATGGCCGCCGCGCCGACCGTCTCCAACAGCCGCATCGAAAGCCTGCTCTACTCGACGGCCGTGGACCTGGGCGCGGTCGGCCGCGACAACTACTTCGGCCATGGCCGGGTCAATGCCGCCGCCGCGGTGCAGGCCGCACTGGCCGCCGCCCCGGTCGTGGACAGCAGCGCGCCCAGCGTCGCCATCCAGGCCCCGCTCGGCAGCAGCACGGTCTCCGGCCTGGTGGCCGTCGATGCCAGCGCCAGCGACAATGTCGGCGTGACGCGCGTCGACCTGCAGGTCAACGGCACCACGGTGGCCAGCGACACCAGCGCGCCCTACGGCTTCAGTTGGAATTCGGCTGGCGTGCCGAACGGGATGGCCAACCTGGTCGCCGTCGCCTACGACGCCGCCGGCAATGCCGGCCGCTCGGCCAGCGTGGCCGTCAACGTCGCCAACGCCACCACGGTGCCAGCCTCGAGCGCGGATACCACCGCGCCGACGGTCAGCATCCTCAATCCGGTGGCCGGCGCGGTCTCGGGCAACGTCAAGGTCAGCGTGAGCGCGAGCGACAACCTGGGCGCCGCGGCGCTGTCCCAGCAACTGCTGGTGAATAATGTCGTGGTGGCGCAGGGCAGCGGCGGCAGCCTGTCGTACACCTGGAACACCCGCAAGCTGGCGGTGGGAACCCACACGCTCAAGGCGGTGGTGCGCGATGCCGCCGGCAACATCGGCAGCGCGAGCGTGAGCGTGGCGATCCGCTGAGCGTCGATCGTCGCTTGTCCTTCCAGCGCCCGGTGCATCGACCCGGGCGTTTTTCATTTCGTGGCAAGATTGTCGGATCTTAGACAGACAGGAGTCCGCATGCTGATCGCCCAAGTCACCGACCTGCACCTGCACGCGGACCCCGGCCATCCAAACCTGGCGCGTTTCAACAGGGTGCTGGATCACCTCCTGTCCCTGCAGCCGCAGCCCGGATTGCTGGTCCTGAGCGGCGACCTGGCCGACGACGGCGCGCCCGAGAGCTACCGGCACCTGCAGGGGGCGTTGGCGCGCTGGCCGCGTCCGCTGCGTTTCGCGCTGGGCAACCACGACCATCGTGGGCATTTCCGCGCCGTGTTCGGCGAGAGCCACGACGCGGACGGTTTCGTGCAGGGCCGCGCCGAGTTCGGCGGACTGGAGGTCGTGGTCCTCGACAGCCTCGAGCAGGGCCGCCACGGCGGCGCCTTCTGCGAGGCGCGCGCCGCCTGGCTGCGCCAGGCCGTGCAGGACAGCCGGGGTGCGCCGTTGCTGGTCTTCCTGCACCATCCGCCCGTCGACGTCGGCATCCCCTGGATCGACCCGGGGCCGGGCCAGGACTGGATCGCCCGCCTCGACGCCGCGCTGCAGGGCGCGCAGGTCGCGGGCATCTGCACCGGCCACGTTCACCTGGCCGGCATGTTTCCCTGGCGCGGCCGCCAGGTCGTGACCTGTCCGTCCTCGTCCTCGGACCTGAGCCTGGCTTTCTCGCCCATGGCGGCCGGGCAGCCGGACGGACGGGCGCTGGTGGAGCAGGGCGAGCCGGCCTTCGCGCTGCACCGCTGGGAAGACGGCGCCCTGGCGACGTTTTTCGCCCGCTGCCCGCAGCGCTTGCTGGCGCGCTGGGATGCGGGCACGCAGCCCATGGTGGCGGCCATGCTGGCCGAAAAACAGGCCTAGGCGATCCTGTCGCTCTCGATGCGGCCGTCCACCAGGGTGATGGTGCGGTCGCATTGCTCCGACAGGCGCGGGTCGTGCGTCACCAAGAGTACCGCGCAACCGAACTCGCGGTTGAAACGGCGGAACAGCTGGAACACTTCGGCGGCGGATTTGCTGTCGAGGTTGCCGGTCGGTTCGTCCGCCAGCAGCAGGGCCGGACGGGTCACCAGGGCGCGCGCCACCGCCACGCGCTGTTGCTGGCCGCCCGACAACTGGTCGGGCTTGCGTGCTTCCATGCCCGCCAGTCCCACCTGCTCCAGCAGGGCGCGCGCGTGATCGGCCTGCGCGCGGGTCGGCTTGCCGCCCACTGCCATCAGCGGCATCAGCACGTTTTCCAGCGCGGTGAAGGCCTGGATCAGGTGGTGGAACTGGAACACGAAGCCGATGCTGCCGCCGCGCAGGGCAGTGCGGCGGGCGTCGTCCATGGCGCTGGTCGGCTCGCCGAGCAGGAACAGCTCGCCCGCGGTGGGCCGGTCGAGCAGGCCGATCAGGTTGAGCAGCGTGCTCTTGCCGGACCCCGAGGCGCCCACCAGGGCGGCGAAGTCGCGCCGCTCCAGGCGCAGGTCGATACCGTGCAGCACCTCGACTTCGGTCGGCTTGCCGACGTTGTAGCTCTTGCGCAGGCCGTCCAGGCGCAGCACTTCCTGGCCGGCGTCGCGCCCGGAATCGCGTTCAGACATGGCGAATCGCCTCCACCGGATCGAGGGCCGCCGCTCGCCGCGCCGGCACCGCCGCCGACACGATCCCGGTCACGGTCGCCAGCGCCGCCGCGCCCGCCAGCAGCGTGGGATCGAGCGGGATGGTGAACAGCTTCGGCCCGAAGGTATTGAACGCGCCCACCAGGGCGTAGCCGGCGGCGCCGCCCAGCAGCGAACCGGCCAGCCCGAGGAGGGCGCCCTGCACCAGGAACACGCGCAGCATCCGCCCGCGCGTGATGCCCATCGCGCGCAGGATCCCGATCTCGCGGGTACGCTGGACCACGCTGACCGACAGCACGCTGGCGATGCCGAGGGCAACGCTCAGGGCCACGAAGGTGCTGATCATCCGCGTCGACAGGCTTTGCGAGCGCAGCGCGTTCATCAGCTGCGCATTGGTCTCCATCCAGCTCTCCACTTTCAGGCCGGTCAGGCGGGCGGTACGCGCGGCGATCTCGCGCGCCGCGAAGATGTCGTCCACGGTCAGGTCGATCACGGTGGCGGCGCCCGGCAGGTCAAGCAGCGACTGGGCCTGCTTCATGTCCAGGTAGACGTAGCGCGCATCCAGCTCGCGCACGCCCAGCTCGAAGATGCCGGCCACGTTCACCACGCTCTCGCGCCCCTGGCCCCCATCGAGCCGCAGCTTGTCGCCGACCCGCATGCCGAGGTCCCTGGCCAGCTGCCTGCCGATCACGGCGTCGCCCGCCCCGATGCGAAAGGCGCCTTCCACGATGTCCTGCTGGATCGGGATGATGCGCTGGTAGCGCGGCGGATCGATGCCCACCAGCGCCACCGACTCCAGCGCATCGCCGCGCCGCGCGAAGGCCGGTCCCAAGATCAGGGGCGAGACCGCCGTGATGCGCGGCAGGGTGTCGAGCACGTCGCGCACCTCCTGCCAGTTGTTGATCGAGCGCAGGCGCTGGGCGCGCTTGCTCTCCAGTACCAGCTGGGTGGTGCCGGCCGCCGGCGGCAGTATCCGGTTGTGCTCCTCGGTGGGCTGGACCTTGATATGGGCCTGGGTTCCCAGGGTACGGTCGATGATGTTGGCCTGCAGCCCGTTGATCAGGGCGGTCAGGAACACGATGACGGCGACGCCGACGCCGATCCCCACCAGGATCAGGATGCTCTGCGTCCGGCCTTCGCGCAGGAAGCGGGTGGCGATGGTCCACTCGAGCCACATGGGTCAGTCCAGCCTGGCCGGCAGTTCCCTGCGGGTGGCCGAGTCGGCCGGCATGGCGGCCGGCGCCGGCCGTACCCGGTCTCCGGCGCGCAGTGTGGCGGGCGGATCGGCCAGCACCCAGTCGCCGGCGCGCAGGCCGGCCGTGACCTCGGTCTGGACCAGGCCACGCAGGCCGAGCTGGACGCGGCGGCGCTCGGCCCGGCCGGCCGCCACCACCCAGGTCTCGGCCTGCCTGCCCTGCACCGCCAGCAGGGCGTCGTTCGGGACCACGATGGCGCGCTCGCGCCGGCCGGTTTCCACGTTCACCGAGACGGTCATGTCCTGGCGCAGGAAGGCGGGCGCCGGATCGACGGCGAGGCGCAGGTCCACGGTGCCGCGCTGGGGATCGACGGCGGGGGCGATGAAATCGACCCGGGCTTTGAAAGGCTGCAGCGGATAGGCGTCGGCGACGCAGACCGCGCCCTGGCCGACGGCCAGCACCTCGAGGTTCTTCTCGTCCACCGGCACCAGGATCTCGGTAGCGCCCGCGCGCGCGATCTCGAACAGGATGCGGCCCGGCTGCACCAGGTCGCCCGGTTCGGCGTTGCGGGTCAGGACGGTGCCGGCGACTTCGGCGCGGATGGTGGTCTTGGCCAGCTGCGCCCTGGCATTGGCGAGCCGCGCGCGGGCCGCCTGTTCGCCCGGATTGCCCGGCACCAGCGCACGCGCGGCCAGGCGTGCCTGCTCGGCCGCGATGCGGGCCACGGTTTCGGCCTGTGCCGCCTGTTCCATGGCCTCGCGCGTGATCATCTGGCGCTCGAACAGGTCGCGCCGGCGCGCCGCTTCGCGGCTGGCCTGGGCCAGCCGCGCTTCGGCTTCGCGCAGGCTGGCCTGGGCCTGCGGCCGGGTCGACTGCTGCAGCTGGGCCAGCTCGGCCTCGGCTTCGCGCACCGCCGCCTCGAGGTCGTCGGCGCGCAGGATCGCCAGCACGTCGCCCGGCCGCACCGCGTCGCCTTCGCGCACGCGCCGCTCCAGCACCACCGCCGTCAGCGGACTGCCGACCTGGGCGCGCGAGACCGCCGCCACCCGGCCGGTGGCCACCACGGTCTGCACCATGGGCCGCTCGCGCAACTGGTAGGCGGCCAGTTCCGGCCCGCGCAGGCCGTGGAACAGCCACCAGGCCAGCGCAGCCAGGATCAGGACGGAGGCAATCGCGAGCAGTCGATGTCGTTTCACGGCATTCTTTTTGTTGGAATTGATGAGCTTTATTGTAAACGAAGGACCGCTGGGGAGGCGGGCAGCCTGTCCGATAAAAGCCGGTATAGACAAGCAATGTCCCTTCGCTGACCCGGTTTCATATGAAATTTTAAACGTGCGTCGCGTGGTTGAACCTATATTTAATGTCAGAACACCGTAGTGAACCGCTTGCGTATACAACTCAACCATGATGTATCACTTCACCGGAGAACTGACATGACACTGCAAGGTTTCCTCAAATACGGGCTGGTGGTCTTTGCCTTCGCAGGCACCCTGGCCGGATGCGGCAGCAGCGACGACGATGACGACATGGCGCCGGTTCCGGTGCAGAAGAACATTGCCGACGTCGCGCGCGAGCAGGGCTTTACTGCGCTGCTGGCGGCATCGAGCAAGGCCGGCATCGCCACCACGCTGGCCGACCCCAATGCCCAGCTGACCGTGTTTGCGCCGACCGACCGCGCCTTCGGCGACCTGGCGACCCGGCTCGGCTTCGCCAGCGCGACGGCGATGGTCGATGCCCTGCCGGCCAGCGCGCTGCAGAACATCCTGAATTACCACGTGCTGACCAGCCGCAAGGCCTCGTCCGACCTGGCCGCGGGCGGCGCCACCCAGCAGACCGCCTATTCCTATGCCGGCGCGCCGAGCAGCCTGAACTTCGACTTCAGCAGCGGCGTGAAGATCACCGACGCCGCCCTCACCAGCGCCACCGTCACCACCCCCAACGTCGGCGCCAGCAACGGCGTGATCCACGTGGTCGACAAGGTGCTGGTGCCGCCCGGGGTGCTGAACATCGTGCAGATGGCCCAGGCCAATCCTGTCTTCAGCTCGCTCGTCACTGCCGTGGTCGCGAGCAACCTGCAGGGCACGCTCGCCGGCGCCGGCCCGTTCACGGTGTTCGCACCGACCGATACCGCCTTCGCGGCCGCGCCGCAAGGCTTGACTGCGGCCCAGCTGCGCACCGTCCTGACCTATCACGTGGTGTCGGGCCAAGTGCTGTCGACGCAGATTCCCTTCGGCACGCCGGTCGCCACGGTCGCCGGCCAGAACATCGTGATCTCCGCCGGCACGCCGCCGACCATCCGCGACACCACCGCGGCCCCGGCGCGCATCACCGCGGTCGACGTCAGGGCCAGCAACGGCGTGATCCACGTGGTCGACAAGGTCCTGATCCCGGCCCTGTAAGCAGCTCGTCCTCGGGGCGCCGTGCGCATGGCGCCCCTTATCCGTGGCAAGATGCCGGATATCGACATGGATAGAGGGCATCGATGCGCATCCTGCTGGCCGAAGACGACAGTTCGCTCGGCGACACCATCCAGGCCTGGCTGCGGCTCGACGGGCACGCGGTCGACTGGGTCCGCCGCGGCGACTCGGCCCGCACCGCGCTCGCGACCCACCGCTACGACTGCGTGCTGCTCGACCGCGGGCTGCCGGGCTTGTCGGGCGACGACTTGCTCGCAAGCCTGCGCGCGGCCGGCGACACCGTGCCGGTGATCCTGATCACCGCCTTCAATGCGCTGTCCGACCGGGTCGAGGGCCTCGACCTGGGCGCCGACGACTACCTGGTCAAGCCCTTCGAGCTGGAAGAGATGTCGGCACGCATCCGGGCGGCGGTGCGGCGCGGCGCCAGCCAGGCCAGCAACCTGCTGGCGCACGCCGGCATCGCGCTCGACCTGGAGACCCGCCAGGCCAGCCTGCATGGCCAGCCGGTGGCGCTGACGGCGCGCGAGTACCACGTGCTGCTCGCGCTTCTGCAGCGCAGGAACGGCATCGTCACCCGTGCCCAGATCGAGGAAAGCCTGTACGGCTGGGGCGAGGAAGTCGAGAGCAATGCCATCGAGGTCTACATCCACAACCTGCGCAAGAAATTCGGCAGCGACAGCATCGTCACGGTGCGCGGCCTCGGCTACCGGCTGAAGGAACATGCATAAGCCTGCCGGGCCGTGGTCGCTGCGCCGGCGCCTGCTGGCGGCCATCCTCGCCGCCAGCAGCGTGCTGTGGCTGGCCGGCCTCGGGACCCTCACTGCGATCGCCTGGCAGGAGACCGGCGAGGTGTTCGACGATGCGCTCGAAGAATCGGCCTATATGCTGATGGCGGCTACCACCGACCTCGATGCGCGCGGCCTGCTGGCTCCCTTGCCGCCGATGGAGGGGGACGGGGTGCGCCGGGTCGACATGCAATACCAGGTGGTGGCCGGCGGCCGCGTCGTGCAGCGCAGCGCCGGCGCCCCGGCGCATCCTTTCGTGGGCGGCTTCGGCGACGAGCATGGCTTTGCCGACCTGCGGGTGGAAGGCGACGACTGGCGCGTGTTCGTGGTGCGCGACGGGGTGCGGCGCTTCGAGGTGCAGGTCGGCCAGCGCGCCGACAAGCGCTTCGAGATACTGGAAGACCTGGCCGAGGCCCTGTGGCTGCCGGCGCTCGGCATCCTCCTGCTCCTGGGGCTGGTGTGCTGGTGGCTGACCGGGCGCGTGCTGGCGCCGCTGCGCCGCACCGCGGCCAGCATCGCCGCCAAGACCCCGGACGACCTGGCGCGGGTGGCGCTCGATGGCCAGCCGCGCGAACTGCTGCCGATCGTCGGCGCCCTGAACGAGGTGCTGGGGCGCCTCGACCAGGCCTTGCAGGCCGAGCGCCGCTTCACGGCCGATGCGGCCCACGAACTGCGCACGCCGCTGGCGGGCCTGCACATGCACGTGCAGCTGCTGCAACGCCAGCATCCCGGCCTGGCGGCGTCTTTCCACAAGCTGCGCCAGGACATCGGGCGCCTGACCGCGCTGGTAGACAGCCTGCTGGCGCTGGCGCGCCTGGACCCGCTGGCGCGTACCCAACTGGTGAGCCAGGCGGTGGCGCTGCCGCCCCTGTTCGCGGCGCTGCGCGCCGACTATGCGCCGGAGGCGGCGCGCCGCGGCATCGACCTCGCCTTGCACAGCGCGATCGATCAGGTCGAGGGCGACCCGCAGATGCTGGAGATCGTGCTGCGCAACCTGGTTGGGAATGCGCTGCGCTATTGCCCGGCCGGCAGCCGGGTCGAGGTCGAGGCCCTGCGCCATGCGGGTCGCGACCGGATCGCCGTGCGCGACAACGGCCCGGGCGTCGACGCCGCCAGCAGGGCGCGCCTGACCGAACGCTTCTTCCGGGTGCTGGGGCAGGAGGAGGGCGGCAGCGGGCTTGGCCTGTCGATCGTCCAGCGCATCGCCGACCTGCATGGGGTCAAGCTCGCCTTCGGGCCGGGCCTGGGTGGGCGTGGGCTGGGCGTGACGCTCGACTGGCCTGCGACGCAATCTTAAGATCGGTTTAATGTCCGGCCGGTGTAATGCGCCTGTGTCCCATCATTCACACCAGGAGCCAACATGAAACGCATTGTCCAGATTTCCGCTATTACCACCCTGCTGGCCGCATCGGCCTTCGCCATCGGCCAGCCGGCCGGCTATACCGGGCCGTCCGCCAAGCCGGCCGCGACTTCTGGCTACACGGGGCCGTCGAGCGTTCCCTTGACGACCGCCAAGGAGCTGCTCGACAAGGGCAAGGACGACCAGCACGCGCGCCTGCAGGGCAAGCTGCTCAGCCACAAGGGCGGGGACGACTACGAGTTCGCCGACCAGAGCGGCAAGATCACGGTCGAGATCGAGCCCGAACACTTTCCGGCGGGCGTGAGCATCGACCAGAACACCGTGGTCGAGCTGAGCGGCGAATTCGACAAGGAGACCTTCGGCGAATCCAGCTTCGAGGTCAAGCAGATCAAGGTCGTAGGCAAATAAGCTTACTTGCGCTTGCGCCCGCTGCTGGCGAACACCTCGATCTTCTTGGTCGGGCCGGAGACGATCAGGAGGTCGTTCGGCAGGATGCGGGTTTCCGGCTGCGCATGCTGGAAGTCCTCGTTGGCGCGCTTGACGCCGACCACCGTGACGCCGTGGCGCGAGCGCACATGCGACTCGGCCAGGGTCTGGTGGTGGGTGTCGAGCGGCGCATGGATCTTGGCGATGGCGAAGCCGTCCTCGAACTCGATGAAGTCCATCATGCGCCCGGTGATCAGGTGCGCCACGCGCGCGCCCATGTCCGCTTCCGGGAAGATCACGTGGTGGGCGCCGATGCGCTGGGCGATCTGGCCGTGCTCCGGCGTCTGGGCCTTGACCCAGATGTCCTTGATGCCGAGCTCGGTCAGGACCATCAGCGTCATCAGGCTGGCGGACAGGTTCGAGCCGATCGCCACGATGGCATGGGAAAAGTCGGCCACCCCCAGCTGGAGCATGATGCTCTCGTTGGTGGAATCGGCCTGCACCGCGTGGGTGAGGCGGTCGCCCCAGAACTGGACCAGGTCTTCACGGTTGTCGATGCCCATCACGTCGTGACCCAGGCGCATCAGGGACTGGGCGACGGCGCCGCCGAAGCGCCCCAAGCCGATGACGACGACGCTGTCGCTCGCCGAAAAGGCGAACTGCTCTGTAAAAATCCTACCCAACAATTGGATGTTCCTCCGGATAACGATAAGGCATGCGCCGTTCGCCCAGGACGAGCGAGGTGGCGAGCGTGATGGTGCCGACCCGGCCGATGAACATCAGCACGGCGAGCAGCAGCTGGCCGCTCGGCGGCAGCTGGTGGGTGATGCCGGTCGACAGTCCCGCGCTGCCGAAGGCGGCGATCACCTCGAAGATGATCTGGTCGGTCGGGAAGTGGGTGATGCGCAGCAGGATCACCGTGCCTACCGCGACGATGATGGAGCCCAGGACCAGCACCGTGATGGCCTGGCGCTGGGCCGAGGCGCCGACGCGGCGCCCGAAAGCTTCGGTATCGGTATGTCCTTTTGCTTCGGCGATCACCAGCAGGGCCAGGATGGCGATGGTGCCGACCTTGACGCCGCCCGCGGTGCCGCCGCTGCCGCCGCCGATGAACATCAGGAAGTAGTGCACGGCCCAGGTTTCCGGGGTGAGGGCGCCGATGTCCACCGTATTGAAACCGGCGGTGCGCGCCGCAACCGACATGAACATGCTGTTCGATAGCTTGTCGAACAGGGAAAATGGCCCGATGGTCCGCACATTGTTCCATTCCAATATAACGATCGCCAGGAAGCCTCCCAGCACCAGGATGAGCGAGCCGGTCAGCGTCAGCTTGGTGTGCAGCGACCAGTGGCGCGGGTCGCGCCAGCGGTGGCGCAGGTCGTGCAGCACGGGGAAGCCGATGCCGCCGATGACGATGGCGATCATGATCGGCCCCAGCACCAGGGCGTCGCCAGCGTAGCGCACCAGGCTGTCCGCATGGGTCGAGAAGCCTGCATTGTTGAAGGCCGAGGCGGCATGGAACAGCCCGCTCCAGGCGGCATCGCCCCAATCCAGGCCATGGCCGAGGTGCAGCCTGAGCGTGAGGACCGCGAACAGCAGCAGCTGGCAGATCAGGGCGACCTTGAACACGATCTTTGCCACGCTCGTGATGTCGCCCAGCCCGAGCAGGCGCGTCTCGGTCTGCGTCATCATGCGGGTGCGCAGCCTGGGCGAACGGTTGACCATCAGGCCGAGCAGGGTGGCGGCGGTCATCAGGCCGAAGCCGCCGAGCTGGAACAGGAACATGATGACGGCCTGCCCGAAGCCGGACCAGTAGCTGCCCGTGTCGACGATGGCCATGCCGGTCACGCATACCGCCGAGACCGAGGTGAACAGCGCGACCAGGGGCGGCGCCGGCAGGCCGTCGGCGCGCGCCGCCGGCAGCATGAGCAGCAGCGTGCCGGCCACGATGGCCAGCAGGAAGCCCAGGGCGACGGCCCGTGCGGGATGGATGAGTGTTTTCATGCGCGCATCCGTGTCGATGCGCGCGGCAGGGCGCTAAGGGTTCGAAAGTCCATGGTATCGTGAGGCCTGGCCGCTTGTCGGCGGCACTCGTTGCCTTGAATCACCCGAACCCTAACACATGGAGCGGGAGCGACGCCGCAAAACTGCGGCCATGCCGCTATCGGCGGCGCCGTGCGCGCCAGGTCAGCCCGGCCAGGCCGGCCGCCAGCATCGCCCAGGTCGACGGTTCCGGGGCCTGCGACATCATGGTCAGCCGGGTGTCGCTGGTCCAGTACAGGTGGCGCTCCTGGGTCATGCTTGGATTGAATTCGTAGGCGTAGTGCTGGTCGCCGGTGGTGATCAGGCGCCCGCCGCCGACCCAGCCTTCGGGATCCTGGCCGTAGCTGCCGACGCTGAAATGCAGGCCGGCATCCTGGGAAAAGGAAAAACTGGTGGCGCCGCACTGGTAGAAGGCGTTGCTGGTGGCGGCGCAGGCGATGTAGTCGAGTTCGCCGACGACCAGGGCCAGCAGCTCGTCCTTTTCCAGCAGGCCATTGCTGTTCAGATCATGGCCCTTGAACGAGCCGGAGATGACTTCCTCGGGCAGGAAGCTGTCCGACACGCTGTCGTAGAAACCGTTGAAGGAAAAGCCCCAGGAAATGGTGTCGCCGGGGGCCGCATGGGCGGCAGTGCAGCACAGGAGCAGGGCGCCGGTGGAAAGTAACTTCTTCATTTGAAACCTCAAGCAAAAACAGGGGGCGCCGATCGACAACGCCACGTGGCCAGCGTACTCCTGTTCGCCAGATACTGTCGCGTTAAATTGTAGATATTTCTACATTGTGTCGTAACTTCGCGACAATAAGTAACATTGCCGATAGGAATGCTTGAAGCTCGTTCCTAGACTCCGCCGGCGTAGCCGTTCTGGCGCCAGGCCTCATAGACCACCACCGCCACCGTGTTGGACAGGTTGAGGCTGCGGTTGTCCGGCATCATCGGCAGGCGGATGCGCTGGGCCGGTGGGAAGGTCTCGCGCAGGGCTGGGTCGAGGCCGCGCGATTCGGCGCCGAACACGAACACGTCATCAGGCCGGAAACCGGCGTCGGCGAAGGGCGAGGAGCCGTGGGTGGTCAGCGCGAACATGCGCGAAGGATCCGGTTTCACGTCAAGCAGGAAGGCGTCCCAGTTCTTGTGCACCTTCATGGTGGCGTAGTCGTGGTAGTCCAGGCCGGCGCGGCGCATCTTGGCATCGTCGAGCGGGAAGCCGAGCGGCTCGATCAGGTGCAGCTGGACGCCGGTGTTGGCGCACAGGCGAATGACGTTGCCGGTATTCGGCGGGATTTCCGGTTCGACCAGGACGACGTGGAACAACATGTTCTCCTTCAATTTCTATAGGTGGGCGGCGTACGCGCGAACACCAGGTTGGTGACGCGTGCCGCGCCGGCGCGCTTGAGCACGCCGGCCAGTTCATCGAGTGTGTGGCCGCTGGTCATGACGTCGTCGACCACGCCGACGTGCACGCCTTCCAGGGCCGGATGCCCTTCGGCCAGGACGAAGGCGCCGCGCACGTTGCGGCGGCGCTCGCCCGGCGCCACGCCCGACTGCGCAGCCGTTTCCACCTGCCGCTCCAGCAGACGCGGCGCCAGCGGAACGCCGAGCGCGCTGGACAGCGGCCGGGCCAGCTCGAGCGCCTGGTTATAGCCGCGCTCGACCAGGCGGCGCGGCCCGAGCGGCACCGGGCACAGCAGCTCCGGCAAGTCCGCGTCGCGCGCCTGAACGGCCTCGCGCAAGCGGCCCGCCATCCACGGCGCCAGCGCCAGCCGGCTGGCGAATTTCAGCTGCAGCACCAGCCGGTCGACCGGCGCGCCATAGTCGCAGGCCGCCACGGTGGCATCGAAAGCCGGCGCATCGGCCAGGCAGGCGCCGCAGCGGCGGGCGCCGTCGGCGGTGCCGACCGGGTTGGCGCAGCAGGGGCAGCGCGTGTGCAGGTCCCGCGCATGCGCCTGCGTGCAGGCCGGGCAGACCGCTTGCTCTCCCAGGCTGCCGCACAACACGCAGCTGGATGGCAACAGCACATGAAGAACACGCGGCAGCATGGAGTGGAAAAGCAGGGGCATCTACTCGAATCCACGGGAGCATGTACACTCCGCCATTATCTCACCAAGTTATCGCACTGAGCGCTTCACCACCATGGCTTCACCGCAACCTTCCCGCATGAGCGCGCCGATCGACCTCGAGCGCGTCCGTACCCTGTTCGCCCAGCCCGGCCGCATCCAGGCCTCCGATTTCCTGCGCCGCGAGATCGCCCAGCGCATGCACGAGCGCCTGCAGCTCGTGAAGATCGCGCCGAAGCAGGTGCTCGATGCCGGCTGCGGCACGGGCGCCGACCTGGCGCTGCTGCAGAAGACCTATCCGGCCGCCCAGATCCTCGGCATCGACGCCATCCCCGCCATGGCCACGGCCGCGAAAGCGCCGGCGCCGGCCACCCGCTCGCTGAACCAGATGCTCAGCCGTTTGCTGCCGGCGAAGGCCGGCGTGGACATCGTGTGCGGCGACTTCGGCAAGCTGCCTTTCGGGACGAACTCGCTCGACTTGTTGTGGTCGAACCTGGCGCTGCACTGGCATCCGCAGCCGGACCGCGTGTTCGCGGAATGGCGGCGGGTCTTGCGGGTGGACGGCCTCCTGATGTTCTCGAACTTCGGCCCGGACACCTTCTCCGAGCTGCGCAGCGCCTTTGCCGCCATGGATGAAACGCCGCACACGCTGCCTTTCGTCGACATGCACGACTTCGGCGACCAATTGGTGGAGGCGGGGTTTTCCACCCCGGTCATGGACATGGAGCGCATCACCGTCACCTACGACACTGCAGAGAGCCTGCTGCGCGACGTGCGCGCCTTCGGCGGCAACCCGCTCGATACGCGCCGGCGCGGCCTGGTCGGGCGCGCGGCGTGGCGGCGCATGCTCGATGCCTTCGAGGCCCAGCGCCGCCCCGACGGCAAGCTCGGCCTCAGCTTCGAGGTCATCTATGGTCACGCCTTCCGTCCGGCGCCGCGCACCACCGCGGCAGGGGAGGCGATCGTGCGTTTCCAGCCACGCAAGTCTCAATAACTGCCGGCAACAACGACGCCCGATTTTCCTTGAATAAAAATTACTGATTTGATTATAATCAGTAGCTATTTTTGTCGTCTGGACGAGGAAAACGCTGAAAAAAGCAGCAAGCCAGGCGCAAAAATAGAAATACAACGAGAAATGAATTGCAGCATCAGCAGAGCCGCTGATGGCGGGTAGCGCAAAGCGACCGGCCCCCAGCGTGTAGGTTCCCACCGATTCCGCAGCGCAATTTCGCGGTACTGGTATAACCGTTCTGCGAATTACGTTTCGGAGCGGCGCCAGTTCGTTCATGGAGCTGTCGACCGTTAAAAAATATTTTTATTTTGGGTGGTTGGGGACAACATGACATACGCATCGCGACTTGGGGCCTGGATGTTCGGCCTCGCAGCAACGGCCGGCATCCCAGCATGGGCGGCTCCGGAAATCACGGGCCGGCCGGTGGAACACCAGTTGAACATGCAGCCCCCCGTGACCGGCGTCGGCGCCGATATCTACGACCTGCACAACTGGATGATGATCGTCTGCCTGGTGATCTTCGTCGGCGTGTTCGGTGTCATGTTCTATTCGGTGTTCAAGCACCGCAAGTCGCTCGGCCACAAGCCCGCCACCTTCCACGAATCGACCGCCGTCGAGATCGCCTGGACCATCGTTCCCTTCCTGATCGTCATCGGCATGGCCCTGCCGGCCACCAAGACCGTGGTCGCCCTGAAGGACACCTCGAACGCCGACATCACCATCAAGGCCACCGGCATGCAGTGGAAATGGGGCTATGACTACCTGAACGGCGAAGGCGAGGGCATTTCCTTCCTGTCCAACCTGGCCACCCCGCGCGCCCAGATCGGCCTGCCGGGCCAGGCTGCCACCGAGAAAAAGGGCGAGAACTACCTGCTCGAAGTGGACAACGAGATGGTCGTCCCGGTCGGCAAGAAGATCCGCATGGTGTTCACCGCCAACGACGTGATCCACGCCTGGACCATCCCGGCCTTCGCCATCAAGCAGGACGCGATTCCGGGCTTCGTGCGCGACGGCTGGTTCAAGGCCGACAAGATCGGCGTCTACCGCGGCAATTGCGTCGAACTGTGCGGCAAGGACCACGCCTTCATGCCGATCGTGGTGCGCGTGGTGTCCGCCGAGGACTACACCGCCTGGGTCGCCGGCGAGAAGAAGCGCATGGCCGCCCTGGCCGACGACCCGAACAAGGTCTGGACCATCGACGAACTGAAGACCCGCGGCGAGCAGGTCTACGCCGCCAACTGCGTGGCCTGCCACCAGGCCAACGGCAAGGGCGTGCCGAACGCCTTTGCCCCGCTGGACGGCTCGCCGAACGTGCTGGGCGCCAAGGCGCACCAGATCGACATCCTGCTCAACGGCCAGGACACCCCGGCCTACCCGTCGGCGATGCCGGCCTGGAAGCAGCTGTCGGACACCGAGATCGCCGCCGTGATCACCTATACCCGCAACACCTGGTCGAACAAGGCTGCGGAAAACATCGTGCAACCGGCGGAAGTGCTGGCTGCCCGCAGCAAATAACGTAGCACTGTGTTAGCTATCTAAGCTTCAGGGAATCGACATGACTACCAGCACCATCGATCACGCACACGACCACGGCCACGACCACGCGCACGACCACCCACACGGCTGGCGCCGCTGGCTGTTCGCCACCAACCACAAGGACATCGGTACCCTGTACCTGTGGTTCTCCTTCATCATGCTGCTCTCGGGCGGCGTGCTGGCGCTGATGATCCGCACCGAACTGTTCGAGCCGGGCCTGCAGTTCTTCCGCCCCGAGTTCTTCAACCAGCTGACCACCATGCACGGCCTGGTGATGGTGTTCGGCGCGATCATGCCGGCCTTCGTGGGCTTCGCCAACTGGATGCTGCCGCTGCAGGTGGGCGCCTCGGACATGGCCTTCGCCCGCATGAACAATTTCTCGTTCTGGCTGCTGCCGCCGGCGGCAATCCTGCTGGCCGCGTCCTTCCTGTCGCCGGGCGGCGCCACCGCGGCCGGCTGGACCCTGTACGCACCGCTGTCGACCCAGATGGGCCCGGGCATGGACATGGCGATCTTCGCCATGCACATCATGGGCGCTTCGTCGATCATGGGCTCGATCAACATCATTGTCACCATCCTGAACATGCGCGCACCGGGCATGACCCTGATGAAGATGCCGATGTTCTGCTGGACCTGGCTGATCACCGCCTACCTGCTCATCGCCGTGATGCCGGTGCTGGCAGGCGCCATCACCATGACCCTGACCGACCGCCACTTCGGCACCTCGTTCTTCAACGCGGCCGGCGGCGGCGACCCGGTGATGTACCAGCACATCTTCTGGTTCTTCGGCCACCCCGAGGTCTACATCATGATCCTGCCGGCCTTCGGCATCGTCTCGCAGATCATCCCGGCCTTCGCACGCAAGCCCCTGTTCGGCTACGCCTCGATGGTCTACGCGACCGCCTCGATCGCGATCCTGTCCTTCATCGTGTGGGCGCACCACATGTTCACCACCGGCATGCCGGTGACCTCGCAGCTGTTCTTCATGTACGCCACCATGCTGATCGCGGTGCCGACCGGCGTGAAGGTGTTCAACTGGGTCGCCACCATGTGGAAGGGCTCGATGACCTTCGAAACCCCGATGCTGTTCGCGGTGGGCTTCATCTTCGTGTTCACCATGGGCGGCTTCACCGGCCTGATCCTGGCGGTGACCCCGATCGACATCCAGGTGCACGACACTTACTACGTGGTGGCGCACTTCCACTACGTGCTGGTGGCGGGCTCGCTGTTCGCCCTGTTCGCCGGTTTCTACTACTGGGCGCCGAAGTGGACCGGCCACATGTATCCGGAATTCCGCGGCAAGGTGCACTTCTGGCTTTCCTTGATTACGTTCAACGTCACCTTCTTCCCGATGCACTTCCTGGGCCTGGCCGGCATGCCGCGCCGCTATGCGGACTACGCCACCCAGTTCACCGACTTCAACATGATCGTCTCGATCGGCGCCTTCGGCTTCGGCCTGTCGCAGGTCTACTTCCTGTTCGCGGTCGTGCTGCCGACCATCCGCGGCGGCGCCAAGGCCCCGGCCAAGCCGTGGGAAGGTGCGGAAGGCCTGGAGTGGACCGTGCCGAGCCCGGCGCCGTTCCACACCTTCGAAACCCCGCCGCTGGTGAAGTGATCATGGTCCAGGAACCACGCAAGCCCAGCAACCTGCGCACCGCCCTGATCCTGGGCGGGATCGCGCTGTTCTTCTTCGCCAGCGTGTTCGTCAAGTTCACCTGGCTGAGCTGAAGGTAGCGTCGAGATGAGCGCGAGCAAACGGCTGCTGCAACTGAACCGCACCACCTTGATGAAGTTGGTGGTGGTGGCGGTGGTGATGTTCGGCTTCGGTTACGCGCTGGTGCCGGTGTACCGCCAGATCTGCGAGGTACTCGGCATCAACGTGCTGACCCAGGGCGAGTTCGTGGAAGCGCCCAAGAATACCCAGATCGACAAGAGCCGCAAGATCGTCGTCGAGCTGGATGGCAATGCGCAGGGACCGTGGCGCTTCCGCCCGGTCCAGCGCAGCATCGAAGTGCATCCCGGCGAGCTGACCACCGTCACCTACGAGGTGGTCAACACGCAGGCGAGGGCGGTCAAGGCGCAGGCGATCCCGAGCTACGCACCCCAGGTCGTCGCGCCGCACTTCAAGAAAGTGGAATGCTTCTGCTTCCAGGAACAGACGCTTGCCGCCAACGAAGCGCGCCAGATGCCGGTGGTCTTCTTCATCGACCCGGCGCTGCCGCGCGAGGTGAAGAACATCACCCTGTCGTATACCTTCTTCGAGATCGGCGGCGCGGTGCAGACGGCGTCGGCGAAAGCGGCGGTGGCACAATAAGCAAGCGCAGTAGAACAGGAGTGGAGCGCCTAACAAAACCCCGAGGCAAGCCATCGGGGGAATTGTTGGCGCTCTTAGCGACACAAAAGAATCACCCGATAACACAAAGAGTAGATGAGGAGATGAAAATGAGTTCGCCACAAACCGCGCCCTACTATTTCGTGCCAGGCCCGTCGCGCTGGCCGATGTGCGCCGGCATTTCGATGCTGGTCACCATGGCCGGCGCGTCCGGCTGGGTCAACAGCGCCCCCTGGGGCCCGGCAGTGTGCCTGGGCGGCATCGCCGCCACCCTGGTGGTGCTGTACTTCTGGTTCGGCGACGCCATCAAGGAATCCGAGTCGGGCATGTACGGCAGGCGCATCGACCTGTCCTACCGGTGGTCGATGAGCTGGTTCATCTTCTCGGAAGTGATGTTCTTCGGCGCCTTCTTCGGCGCGCTGTTCTACGCGCGCGCGGTCACCATGCCCTGGCTCTCCGACCTCGACCACAAGATCATCTGGCCGGACTTCGCTCCGACCTGGGGCAACACCGGCCCGGCCGGCGTGGTGGACCAGTTCCAGACCATGGGTCCGTTCCCGATCCCGACCATCAACACCGCGCTGCTGCTGCTGTCGGGCGTCACCCTGACGATTTCGCACCACGCCCTGCGCGCCGGCCACCGTTCCAAGACGGCGTTCTGGCTGTTCGCCACCATCCTGCTGGGCGCGATCTTCATGGGCTTCCAGGTCTATGAATACATGCACGCCTACGCGGACCTGAACCTGAAGCTGACCTCGGGCATCTACGGCTCGACCTTCTTCATGCTGACCGGCTTCCATGGCTTCCACGTGACCATGGGCGCGATCATGCTGTCGGTGATCCTGTACCGTGTGCTCAAGGGCCACTTCACGGCGGACAACCACTTCGGCTTCGAAGGCGCGGCCTGGTACTGGCACTTCGTCGACGTGGTGTGGCTGGGCCTGTACGTCGTCGTGTACTGGCTGTAACCGCAGCTTCAAGGTAACAGGTAGGGTGGGCGGGTCTCCCGCCCACGCGGTCAAATAACGTTGGCGGGCTGGCGTTGCAATTATTTCCCGTCCGTTGACCGCGTGGGCGGGGAACCCGCCCACGCTACGTTTTGTGTGGTATTTCGGATGGCGTTCAGCGAATCCCGGTCGGGGCAATCCACCCCATCTTGTAGGCGCCGAGCAGGCACAGGAACAGGGTAATCGACAGCCCGACCCGCAGCGCCAGCGCATGCACCGTCCGGTTGCTCTGGCCTTTGTCGCGCATCAGGAAGAAAAGGGCCGACGCAAGGCTGGCTAGGATTAGGATGAAGGCAATCGCAACAAGCAGTTTCATGGTTGGCCCAGTCAAGGTTGAGGCATCATTGTAATGCGCTTCCCCTTCCATTTTCGCCTCATTCCCTTCATCGCCGCACTGCTTGTTGCCCTGGTAGGTATTGCGCTGGGTAACTGGCAGCAGGGCAGGGCCGCATACAAGCTGGCCGTGCAGGAAAAGCTGGCCACCCTCGCCACCGAAGCACCCATGGCGCTCGGCAGCGCCCTCACGCCCGCCGCCCAACTCGAATACCGGCATGTCAGCGTCAGCGGCGAGTTCGTCGCCGGCTGGCCGCTGTTCCTGGCCAACCGCCCGATGGCCGGCCGTCCTGGCTACTACCTCGTGATGCCGTTTAAAATCGCGGGATCGAACACACATGTGCTCGTAATGCGCGGCTGGTTGCCACGCGAAGCGGAATACGGCAAGCTGCCGGCCTTCACCACGCCCTCGGGCACGGTCACGGTCGAAGGCATCGTCGTGGCCTCGGCCGGGCACGTGATGGACCTGGGCGACGCCGCGCCGTTGGCGCCGAAGGCGATCGTCCAGAACATCGATCCGGCGCTGGTGGCCAAGGCCACCGGACTGGTGCTGCAGCCCTTCTTTGTGCAGCAGACCGGGCCGGACCAGCCGGGCGAGCTGGACGACATGCTGCTGCGGGTCTGGCCCTCGCCCTCGAGCGGCATCGACAAGCACCGCGGCTACGCCTTCCAGTGGTATGCGCTGGCGGTCATGGCCATCCTATTTTTTGTGATAACAGGGTTCCGAAGTGGAGCAAAGAGTGGAGCAAAACAAGCCGATGCAGGAAAACCTGAAGCAGAAACCAGTGATGCAGGCAATTGATCCCGCCAAGGATCCGGTGAAGGCCCGCCGCACGGGCCGCTGGAAACTGTTCGCCGTGCTGCTGGTCTGCGCGGCGCCGATGATCCTGTCCTATCTCACCTATTACGTCATCAAGCCGACCGGGCGCACCAACTACGGCACCCTGATCGACCCGCGCAGCAGGCCGATCCCGGCCATGGCCAGTACCACGCTCGACGGCCGCCCCGAAACGCTGGAGCAGTACGCGGGCAAGTGGATCATGTTGAAGGTCGGCGGCGGCGAATGCCTGGAAGCCTGCCAGAAGCAGCTGTTCGCGATGCGCCAGTGGCGCACCATGCAGGGCAAGAACATGGACCGCGTCGAACGCGTCTGGCTCGTCACCGACAATCAGCCGCTCGACACGATGACGATCCGCCAATACGACGGCATGCACCTGCTGCGCGCGCCGAAGGAGGCCGTCGACAAGTGGCTGCCGTCCGACAAGGGCACGCAGCCGTCCGACCACATCTACCTGATCGACCCGCTCGGCAACCTGATGATGCGCTTCCCCGTCAATCCGGATCCGAGCAAGGTACACAAGGATATCGCCAAGCTGCTCAAGGCTTCCGCGATCGGCTGACCAGGCCCGATCCCATCCAGGGCCATGCGCATGGCCCGCGACACCCTGATAGATAATGCAAGCTTCTTCCCTGATCCAACTGGCCCTGATGGGCGTGCTCGTGGCCATCCTGCCACTGTCGATGGTCTGGATGTCCTCGGACCCCAACAAGTTCCGCAAGCTGGTATGGGTCGCCGTCTTCCTGACCTTCGACCTGATCGTCTTCGGCGGCTTTACCCGCCTGACCGACTCGGGCCTGGGCTGCCCGGACTGGCCGGGCTGCTACGGCATGGCCAACCCCTTCCTGGCGCACGAGCAGATCTCGGCGGCCGAGGCGGCCATGCCGACCGGGCCGGTCACCGTGGTCAAGGCCTGGATCGAGATGATCCACCGCTACCTGGCGATGGGCATCGGCGTGATCATCATGGCCCTGCTCATCACCGCCACCGTGCAGTGGCGCAAAACGAAGATGCAGGCCTTCAAGCCGGGCATCCCGCTGGCGCTGTTCATCTTCGTGTGCATCCAGGGCGCCTTCGGTGCCTGGACCGTCACCCTGAAGCTGCAGCCGGTGATCGTGACCATCCACCTGCTGCTGGGCATGGGCCTGCTGGCCCTGCTGACCTGGCTCGGCGGGCGTGAAGACTACCTCATGCACAAGCCGCCACGCGCCGGCGACGACGCCGCGCTGCGCAACATCCGCACGCTGGCGCTGCTGGCGGCGGTCGTCATCACCGTGCAGATCGCGCTGGGCGGGTGGGTGAGCACTAACTACGCGACCCTGGCCTGCGATGAGTTCCCGCTGTGCGACGGCCGAGTGGTGCCGGACATGGATTTCGAGCACGGCTTCCACCTGTGGCGCGAGCTGGGCAAGACGGCGGCCGGCCACTACCTGCCGTTCTCGGCCCTGGTGGCGATCCACTGGGTGCACCGCAACTTCGCCATCCTGGTGGTCGCCGTCGTCGGCTTGCTGGTGTGGCGCGCCTTGCGCCATGCCTATCTGGCAAAACACGCCAAATGGCTGGCCGGGGTGCTGGTCGTCCAGCTGCTGACCGGGGTGGCCACGGTCTACTTCGACTTCCCGCTCGCCATTGCCGTAATGCATAACGCGGGGGCGGCCCTGCTGGTCCTGCTGGTGACCATGTTAAACTATCGGGTGAGACAGCAACTTGAAGTGAACCGCGCCGGATGAGCAGCGAATTGAGCCTCGACGAGAGCCGCGACCTGGCCGGCGCCACCGCGACCCCGGCCTTGCCGCGGTTCGAGTCCCCACGCACCCCATCGATGACGACCCAGACAGCCCTCCATAAACCCCCGAGCCGCGTTGCCCAGTACTGGGCCCTGACCAAACCACGGGTCACGCAGCTGGCCGTGTTCTGCGCGGTGATCGGGATGTTCCTTGCCACCGACGGTTTCCCGGGCTGGCAGGTGCTGGTTGCCGGCACCGCCGGCATCTGGCTGCTGGCGGGCGCCGCCTTCGCCGTGAACTGCCTGGTGGAGGCCGAGATCGACGCGCGCATGGCGCGCCCGGCGCGCCGCGCCACCGCCATGGGCGAGCTCACCAGCACCCAGACGATCATCTTCTCGACGATCATCGGCGGCCTGGGCATGGGCGTGCTGTATTTCCTCGTCAATCCGCTCACCATGTGGCTGACCTTCGTCACCTTCGTCGGTTATGCCTTCATCTACACCATGCTGCTCAAGCCGGCCACGCCGCAGAACATCGTCATCGGCGGCCTGTCGGGCGCCATGCCGCCGGCCCTGGGCTGGGCCGCCGTCGCCAATGAAGTGCCGATGGAAGCCTGGCTGCTGGTGCTCATCATCTTCGTCTGGACCCCGCCGCACTTCTGGGTGCTGGCCATGTACCGCCGTGAGGACTACGCCCGCTCCGGCCTGCCGATGCTGCCGATTACCCACGGCATGCAGTACACCGGCCTGCAGGTGTGGCTGTACACCATCGCGCTGGCGGCGACCACCTTGCTGCCGTTCGCGGTCGGCATGAGCGGCCTGATCTACCTGGCCGCGGCCGTCGTGCTGAACGCGGTCTTCCTGCGCCACTCGTGGCGCGTGCACAAGCATTACAGCGACATGGCTGCGCGTAATGCCTTTACCTGGTCCATCGTCTACCTGTCGCTGCTGTTCGCCGCGCTGCTGGTCGACCATTACTTCAAGTTCTGACCATGAAAAAACTGCTGACCGCCCTGATGCTGTCCGCGGCGGTGCTGGCCGCCGGCTGTGACAAGCTGTCGAACAAGACCCCGGCCTTCGTCAATACCGACATCACCGGCCTCGATTACGCCAAGGGCTTCTCGCTGACCGACCATACCGGCAAGCCGCGCACGCTGCAGGACTTCCGCGGCAAGCTGGTCGTGGTGTTCTTCGGCTATACCCAGTGCCCGGACGTGTGCCCGACCACGATGGCCAAGATGGCCACCGTGATGAAGGAACTCGGCCCGGCAAGCAAGGACGTGCAAGTGCTGTTCATCACGCTCGACCCGGAGCGCGACACCCAGGAACTGCTGAATGCCTACGTGCCGGCCTTCCACCCGAGCTTTATCGGCTTGCGCGGCGACGCCGAGGCCACCGCACGCACGGCCAAGGAATTCAAGGTGTTCTACGCCAAGACCCCGTCCGGCGACGATCCCAAGAACTACACAGTGGACCACATGACCGGCAGCTATGTGTTCGACCGCGAGGGCAGGGTGCGCCTGCTGGTGCGTCACGAGGCCGAGCCGGGTGCAATCGCATCGGACCTGCGCCAGCTCCTGTAAGCGTCCGTTCCTCTAAGCCATCCTTAACAAGTCTGCTGTTATGATGAGGTAAAGACTACTCGACAGGGACGGCATGGAACAACGCCAGGGCAGGAACTACACCCGCATCGCCATTGTCGTCCTGCTGACGCTGGGCTGCCTCTACGTCCTCAAGCCTTTCCTGGCCGCGATCCTGTTCGCGGCCTGCGTCGTGATCTCCTCCTGGCCGCTCTACCTGCGCCTGCAGTACGCGATGCGCGGGCACCGCACCCTGGCGGCGCTGACCATGACGCTGTCGCTCACCCTGCTCGTCATCATCCCGCTGTCGATGGTCGCCTACAACCTGGCCGACGACGTCGCCAGGGGCTTCAGCGAACTGCGCACGGCGGTCGAGCACCGTGAACTGATTCCGCCGTCCTGGATACGCGAACTGCCGCTGGTGGGCGCAACGATCGACAACTACCTGCGCGAGCTCGTCGCCAGCCGCGAGCAGATGATCGCACTGGCCCAGCGCATGCTGGAGCCGGCGCGGCGCTACCTGATCGCCGGTGGCCTGATGCTGGGCACCGGCGTGATCCAGCTCAGCCTGGCCGCTTTCGTCAGCTTCTTCTTCTACCGCGACGGCAAGGCCCTGCTCGAGGTGATCGCCGTGACCATGCGGCGCGTGATGGGCGAGGGCGCCGAATCGGTCGCCAACACGGTGAGCCAGACGGTGCGCGGCGTCATGTACGGCCTGCTCGGCACCGCGCTGGCGCAGGCGGTGGTGGCGGCGATCGGTTTCACCATCGCGGGCGTGCCGGCGGTGCCGCTGCTGTCGGTGATGGTCTTCATCTCGTCCCTGATCCCGGTCGGCCCGCCGCTCATCTGGGGCGGCGCGGCTTTCTGGCTGTTCATGCATCACGAGACCGGCTGGGCGATCTTCATGGTGATCTGGGGCACTTTCCTGATCAGCGGCGTCGACAACGTCGTGCGCCCCATGCTGATCAGCCGCGGCAGCAGCCTGCCTTTCCTGCTCACCCTGCTGGGCGTGCTGGGCGGGGTGATCGCCTTCGGCTTCGTCGGCATGTTCATCGGGCCGACCCTGCTGGCGGTCGGCTACTCCCTGATGACTGACTGGACCGGTACGCCGGACCGGGTGATCCGCCAGGATGCCGGCACCTGAACCCTGCCCGTGCAAGCCGTGGCATTGCGTGAGATTTCCCGTCATTCGCAGCTGCTAGACTCCTCGCCCGTACTTTAGCTGGAGAAGCTTCGAATGAGACTGCGCGCGCATTGCCTGCACCTGGCCATCCTTGCCTGCATCGCCCAAATGGCCCAGATGGCCCAAGCGGATGATGGACTGACCCAGACCACGATCTCCGTCCATGCCGGCGGCAAACCGGTCGGCGGGCTGATCTTCCCGATCGGCGCCAAGGTCAAGACCTCGGCCGTGGCCAACCTTATCGACACGGACGACAGGCAGGTCCGCTATGCAGGCAACGTGCAGGGCCGGATCACGGTCCCGGCCGGGGAGGTGATCCTGTTCGGCGACGAACTGGTGTTCAGCAGCGAAGCGATCAGCGCCGAACGGCATCGCGCCGTGCGCGACCTCGAAGCGATGGCGGCCTCCGACCAGCTGTACCGCGGCCGTTCGCTGACCGGCCAGCTCAGTGCGGACGAATGGAAGCAGCAGACGGCCATCGACGTGGCCAACATGAAGCGGTTGGCCGAGATCATCGACAGCTTCGGCTGGCCCGGCCTGCGCTTTGCCGGCGCGGCCTCGCAGACCGCGTTCGCCGTGCTGCAGCACGCCGATCCGGCCAGCCAGCGCACATACCTGCCGCTGCTGCGCGATGCGGTCGGGCGCAGCGACGCACTCGGCAGTCACTTGGCAATGCTCGAGGACCGCGTTCGCATCAGGGAGGGCAAGCCCCAGCTGTACGGCAGCCAGCTGAGCGGCGATCCGCTGCGCTTCGACCCGATCGAGGACGAAGCCCGTGTCGACGAGCGCCGGCGCAGCATCGGCCTGGAGCCGCTGGCCGACTACGCCAAGCGTTTCGGGCTGGCTTACACGCCCAAGGGCAAGTAAGGATTGACCGGCGTCACTTGCGCTCGTACCTGATGTGTATATAATACATATATGGAACGTATATGGAGAATATGGTGGGCATCGTAAACATCGACGACGAAGTACATGACCAGATCCGCAAGGCGAGCAGTGTGTCCTGCCGCTCGATCAACGCGCAGGCGGCCTTCTGGATCAAGATCGGCATGCTGTGCGAGATGAACCCGACGATGAGCTTCAATGAGATCGTCGCGCGCGAACTGAAGGCCGCCGGGGTGGCGCCGGAAAGCGTGCGGGTAGCGGGAGGACCGCCGGACGCCGTCAAGGCAGCGGCGGCATGACCAAGCGGCCTGAAGAAATTGTGCTGATGGCCGAATCGGGCCGGCTGCTGGCGGGCGTGTTCGCCCACCTGGACAGCCTGAACCTGATCGGCATGTCGACCATGCAGGTCAATGACCTGGTCGAGCGCTTCATCGTCGATGCGCTGGGCGCACGTCCGGCCAGCAAGGGCCAGTACGGCTATGCCTATGCGCTGAATTCCTCCCGCAACAACGTGGTCTGCCACGGCATGCCCTCGCACACCGAGATCCTGCAGAGCGGCGACATCGTCAACCTCGACATCACGCTCGAGAAGAACGGCTACATCGCCGACTCCAGCAAGACCTATCTGGTGGGCGAAGTGTCGCCCGCCGCCAGGCGGCTGGTGAAGGTGACTTATGAGGCCATGTGGAAGGGCATCCGGGCCGTGCGTCCCGGCGCGCGCCTGGGCGACGTCGGCCACGCCATCGAGCGCCACGCGCGCAAGCATGGCTATACGGTGGTGCGCGACTACTGCGGCCACGGCATCGGGCGCGAGATGCACGAGCCGCCCCAGGTGCTGCACTGGGGACGGCCGCAGACCGGGCTGGTACTGCGCGAAGGCATGACCTTCACCATCGAACCGATGCTCAACCAGGGCCGGCATGCCGTGCGTACCGAAGACGACGGCTGGACCGTCGTCACTTGCGACGGCCAGCTGTCGGCGCAGTTCGAGCACACCGTCGCGGTCACGCGCCAGGGCGTGCGGGTCTTGACCCTGCGCCCCGGCGAGACGATGCTCTAGATCCTCGGCGGCAGGGCCTTGCGCTTGGCGCGGGCCCGGATGTTCAGCGCTTCCACCACCAGCGAGAACGCCATCGCGGCGTAGATATAGCCCTTCGGAATGTCCGCTTCGAAGGCTTCCGCCGTCAGCGCCATGCCGACCATCACCAGGAAGGCCAGCGCCAGCACCTTGACGGAAGGGTGGCGGTCGACGAAGTCGCCGATCGGCTTGGCCGCCACCAGCATCACCAGCACCGAGAAGATCACGGCCGCCACCATCACGCTGATCTGGTCCACCATGCCGACCGCGGTGATGACCGAGTCGAGCGAGAACACGATGTCGATCACGGCGATCTGGCCGATGATGCTCCAGAACAGCTTGTTGGTCGCCGCCGCGGCGGCGGCGGTGCCGGCCACGTCCTGCGGCCCGGCCTGGTCCTTGGCTTCCACCTCGACGAAGATCTCGTGCGAGGCCTTGTAGAGCAGGAACAGGCCGCCGAACAGCAGCACCAGGTCGCGCCCGCTAATGCCCTGATTGAATACATTGAACAGGTCCGCGGTGAGCCCCATTACCCAGCTCAGCGAGAACAGCAGCAGCAGGCGCGAGACCATGGCAAAGCCCAGGCCCAGGCGCCTTGCCTTGTCGCGCATATCGGGCGGCAAGCGGCCGACCAGGATCGAAATGAAGATGATGTTGTCGACCCCGAGCACGATCTCGAGGGCGCTCAGCATGAGGAAGGCGATCCAGACGTTCGGGTCCGCTAGCAGTTCCATGGCCGCTCCATTGTGAAAAAGGCCATGGTAGCAGCCTCCGGCATTATGCAGAGCACAGCCGCGGCGACACCCGATCAGGCGTGCAGGGCGGCCACGATACGGGCGGCGATCTGTTGCAGCTGCCCGGTATCCGCCGGTACCGCGGCGTGCGGCCGCAGCGCCGCCGCCTGCTCGCGCGGCACGATATGGAAGTGCACGTGCGGGACGGTCTGGCCCGCCGCGCTGCCGTTGAACTGGGCAACCATGATGCCCGGCGCGCCCATCGCGGCCTTGACTGCGGCCGCCACCTTCTTGGTGCTGCGGATGCAGGCCGCGGCCGCGTCGTCGGACAGGCCGAACAGCTCGACGGCCGCCTCTTTCGGCAGCACCAGCACATGGCCGGGGGCCTGCGGCATGATGTCCATGATGGCGAGGGTGTGCTCGTCTTCGTAGACCTTGATGCAGGGGAGTTCGCCGCGCAGGATGCGGGCAAAGGGGTTGTTGGGATCGTATTCCATTTGCTTGCTCCGTCGAAGTCGATCGGCGCCCGACGGACAAGGTCCGGCCAGGCCTTCGTTATGTTAACTCACGGTCCCAGGACATCACGTTCCACATGAAGACGAAAAAGGTCCAGAAGACGAGGACGCTGACGACGGCGCCAAGGAAGTAAAAGCCGCCCGGAACCGAAATGCCGCTCGCCAGGGAAAAACCCCAGATTCCTGCTGTCGGCAGTGTGAGGGCGAAGGCGTAGAAGGCCAGCTGGACGCGTAAGGAAAGCGCAAAAATTTTCAAGGGAGCCTCGGGAAATCCATGTCAACGCAGAAGCGCTGAGCATAGCACCGTGGAGGCAGGCCAAAATTTGCACATTGTCACTGCTACTGTTCGCGTGCCTCGCATACGATCCGAGCGCCGGCCGGAATCAGCCGGACAGGTTCTGGCCATGCTGGTTCGACCCCAGCACGCTGCGCAGCCGGTCGAAGTCGATCGGCTTGGTGAGATGGTGGTCGAAGCCGGCGTCGAAGGCGCGCTGGCGGTCCTTTTCCTGGCCCCAGCCGGTGGCGGCGATCAGGCGCATGTGCCGGCCCGTATCGGTAGCGCGCAGGCGCCGCGCCAGCTCGTAGCCGTTCAGGTCCGGCAGGCCGATGTCGAGTAAGGCGACTTCCGGCGCGAATTCCTGGGCCATGGCCAGCGCCGCACTGGCGCTGTGGGCCGCGCGCACCTCGCAGCCGAAGGTTTCCAGCGCCATCAGGAGCATCTCGGCGGCGTCGGCATTGTCGTCCACTACCAGGATGCGCGCCGGCGCCGGCGCGGGCGCCGCCGCCGGTTCCGGCAGTGCGGCAAGCTGGGCCAGCGGCAGGCGTACCGTGAAGCAGCTGCCCCGGCCTTCGCCCTCGCTCTCGGCGGCGATGCTGCCGCCATGCAGGTCCACGATGCCGCGCACCAGCGACAGCCCGATCCCCAGGCCGCCGCGCGAACGCTGCAGCGCCGGTTCCAGCTGCGAGAACATGTCGAACACGGTCGCCAGCGCGTGGCGCGGCAGGCCGATGCCGTTGTCGCGCACGGACAGCAGCGCCGTGCCCTCGTCGACCGCGAGCGAGAGCGCGATACGCCCGCCGTCGGGGGTGTACTTGGCGGCGTTGGTGAGCAGGTTGACGACCACCTGGTTGATGCGCGTGGGGTCGGCGTCGACCGTGACCGGATGCGGCGGCAACTCGACCGACAGGCGGTGCCCGGCCTGCTCCATCAGGCCGGCGGTGTCGCATACGGCGGCGCGCGCCAGCAGGGCGAGGTCCACGGTCTCGCGCCGCAGTTCCATCTTGTCCTGGGTGATGCGCGAGACTTCCATCAGGTCGTCGACCAGGTGGGTCAGGTGGTGCAGCTGGCGGTCGAACACCGGCAGCAGGCGCGCGCTGGTGTCCTCCGCCATCGCGGAATGGCGCATCACCTCGAGGGCGCTGCGCAGCGGCGCCAGCGGGTTGCGCAGCTCGTGCGAGAGCGTGGCCAGGAATTCGTCCTTGCGCCGGTCGGCCTCGGACAGCGCGGCGTTCAGGGCCTGCAGCTGCAGTTCGGCGCCGCGGCGCGCTTCCAGCGCTTCCTCGGCGGCGCGGCGCGCGTTGCGCAGCTCGCGCTCGTAGGACTGGCGCTCGGTGGCCATGAACAGGGCCCACTGGTCGCGGACGGCATCGCCCATCGGGCCGGCTTCGCGCCGCCGCACGATGTTGACCAGCATCGGCAGACGGGTGCCGTCGCGGTGGCGCAGGTCGATCTGCAGTTCCGCCACCGAATCGCGCGCTTGCAGCACCGGCTCGCAGTGCGTGTGGTGGAACAGGCGCGCGCCGACGGTCATCAGGTCCTGGATGCGCACGATCCCGGCCAGCTCCGGCAGCGTGAAGCCCAGCCAGGCGCAGGCGGTCGCGTTGGCGTGCAGCAGCAGGCCGTCGGCGTCGGCCAGCAGCAGGCCGCAGGGGGCGTCGTCGTACAGCGCGTCAAGGGAAGTGGCGGCGCTGTCCATGGCTTCAGTCCAGGGTGGCGGCCAGGAAGGCGTCGATCGCGCGCGAGCTGGCGGTCGGCGCGCTTATGTGCGGGCAATGCCCGATGTTGTCGATCACATGCAGCTGGGAGCGGGGCAGGTGCCGCGCCAGGTACTCGCCGGCGCTGCGCGGGGCGATCAGGTCGTCGCTGCACTGCAGGATCAAAGCCGGCGTCGCGGAGCGGGGCAGGTCGGCGCGGTGGTCGGACAGGAAGGTGACGCGCGCGAAGTGCTTGGCGATGTCGGGATCGTTGCGGCAGAAGCTGTCGGTGAGTTCCTGGCGCAGGGCAGGGCGGTTGGGCGCGCCCATGATGGCGGGCGCCAGGCTGCTCGACCAGCCCATGTAGTTCGCTTCCATGGTCTCGAGCAGTTCGGCGATGTCCTCGCGCTCGAAGCCGCCGACATAGCCGGGATGCTTGCTCAGGTCATTGATATAGCAGGCCGAGGGCGCCACCATCACCTGGGCCACGAAGCGGCCCGGATCCTCGATGGCGGCGAGCATGCCGATCATGGCGCTCACCGAGTGGCCGACCAGGATTACCGGCCCGGTCGCGAATTCGTCGAGGATCTCCAGCAGGTCGCCGGCATAGCCGTGCAGGCTGGCGTAGCGGGTTAGGTCATAGGCGGAGAGGTCGGAGCGGCCGCTGCCGACCAGGTCGTAGGTGATGACGCGAAAGTGGTCTTCGTAGGCGGGCGCCAGATAGCGCCACATGGTCTGGTCGCAGCCGAAGCCGTGGGAAAACAGCATGGTGGCCCCGCCCTGGCCGGAAACATGCACGTTGTTGCGGACTTGCAGGGACATCATGGCTCCTCGTGGTCGCTACCGCCGGGAATCCCGTCGTCCACGAGTATGCGTCAGGAGTATTGCAAGCGCAACAACTTTGTATATTTCAATGCTGGAAAGGTTTCAATCCTTCAGTCGCGTTCGTCGTGTCCGTCCTCGCGCTCTCCCTTTGGAAAGACCTTCACCAGGAGGATGCGCGGACCGTTCATCTTCTTGACCACCACGTCGAACTGCGGGAAGCCGATGCGCTGCCCCTGCTTGGGGATGTCGCCCAGCTTGGCCATCAGCAGGCCGCCCACCGATTCGACGTCGTCCAGGCCCATCTCCTCGTTGTCGATGTCGATCCCGAGCAGGCGCTCGAGCGAGAAGATCGGCAGGCTGGCCTTGCCGATCCAGGTGCCGTCGGGCTGGGACATCCAGTCGTTCTCGTTCATGCGGAACTCGTCGCGGATCTCGCCCACCATGGCGCCCAGCAGGTTGTCGAGCGTGATGAAGCCGACCGGGCGCTTGCCCTTTTCGCCGATCAGGGCGAAGTGCGGGGCGCCGCTCTTGAAGCGCCGGAAGATGTCCTGCGCCTTGGTGCGCGCCGAGATGGTCTCGACCGGGCGCAGGTGCTGGGTCAGGTCGGTGATGGTGCGCCCGGCCTGCTGGGCGAAGAACAGGTCCTTCAGGTGGATCACGCCCAGCACTTCCTCGCCTTCCTCGTCGAAGTAGGGGTAGCGCGAGAAGCGGTTGCGGCGCACCGTCTCCATGTTTTCCTCGAGCGAGCGGCTGGCGTACAGCGCGCTGACCTCGTTGATCGGCCGCATCAGGTCGGACACGGCCAGCTGGCTGAAGTCGAGCGACTGCGCCAGGATGTTGCGTTCGTCGTTGGTGAATTTCTCGCCCGGCGCGCTGGTGTTGGAGCGCAGGATCATCTTCAGCTCGTCGGTCGAGTAATGGGTGTCGTGGCTGCCGGCGCCGGCCAGGCCTGCCACGCGCAGCACCATGTTGGCGCTGGCGTTGAGCAGGGCGATCGCCGGATACATCGCCCAGTAGAAGGCGTACAGCGGGATGGCGCACCACAGCGCCACCGCTTCCGGCAGGCGGATCGCGAGCGACTTGGGCGCCAGTTCGCCCACCACGATGTGCAGGAAGGAGATGACCGAGAAGGCCACCACGAAGGAGACGCCGTGGATCAGCTCGGGCGAGGTGACGCCCAGCATGGCGAACACCGGTTCGAGCAGGCTGGCAAAGGCCGGTTCGCCGACCCAGCCCAGGCCCAGCGAAGCCAGGGTGATGCCGAGCTGGCAGGCCGAGAGGTAGGCGTCGAGCTGGCCGTGGACCTTGCCGAGGATGCGTCCGCGCAGGCCGGTGGTCTTGGCGATGGCATGGACGCGGGTCTTGCGCAACGTGACGATGCTGAATTCAGCCGCCACGTAGAAGCCGTTCAGCGCCACCAGGAACAGGGCGAGAACGACGAACAGAAAGTTTTCCATTGAAGAGATTTAGTTAAAAAATGGCAATAGCCGACATCATTGTACCGCTATGTACCCGCGAGCACGCCCTTATGGACCGCCGACAGGATGGCTTCGACGGCCGGATGCTTGATCTTGCGCTCGTTCGAGATCGCATAGAAGTGCTCGCGCACCTGCGGCACCCGCCCCACCAGCAGCGCGTTGAACTGCTCCTCGAGGTCGTGCACCAGGGCGGCCGGAGCGAAGAACAGCCCCAGTCCGCGCCGGCCGAAGGTGTTGAGCAGGGCATTGTCCATGAACTCGCCGACGATGTCGGGGCGCACGCCCTGCAGCTCGAACCATTCGTCGATCTTGCCGCGCAAGGCATTATTGCGGGTCGGTAGCAGGAAGGGCGCGCCGTTCAGCGAGCGCGGGAAGTCCGCGCCCCAGTCCTTCACCAGGCCGGGCGCGCCGACCACGATGGTCTCGCTGTCGCTCAGCAGATGGCTGAACACGCGCAGCGTCGTGCCCGAGCGCACCGCGCGGTCGGTCAGCACCACGTCGAGCTTGTGCAGGGCCAGGTCGGCCAGCAGCTCGTCGAACTCGCCTTCGTAGCAGACCAGGCGCACCGGGCGCGGCAGCTGGGTGGCGATTTCCAGCAGCCGGTAGGCGGTCAGCTTGGGCAACGAATCGGAAATGCCGACCGTCAGGCGGGTGCGCGCGCTGTCGGACTCGGCCAGCGCTTCCTGCATCTGCTCTCCCAGAAGGAAGATCTGGTCGGCGTAGGACAAGGCCAGGCGCCCGGCCTCGGTTAAAGTCAGTCTCCGGCCCTGCTGGGTGAACAGGGACTTGCCGAGGGACAGTTCGAGCTGTGCCAGCTGGGTACTGACGGTCTGGATCGCCAGGCCCAGGCGTTCGGCGGCACGCGTGATGCTGCCTTCCTTGGCGACGACCCAGAAGTAGTACAGGTGGCGGAAATTCGGAGGCGTATGGTTCATATCTTCTGTTTTTGCGAAGTAACTCTTCGATTATCTTCGCTTTTTCAATATTCGGCCAGGCCTCATACTGCGTGGGTCTTCTGGACGAAAAATGATACTGACACAACAACTCATCGCATATTCAAAAACTTAACTGAAAAATAAGGGGAAACGACAACATGAAGCACTTTACGTGGTCATTCATCGTGACCGCAGTCTGTATGGCATTGGCAGGCTGGTGGGGTTACGACCATGGCGGCGTCGCCGGCATGATAACGGCGCTGGGCGTGACGGCCATCCTCTCGGTCATGGAAGTCTCACTGTCTTTCGACAACGCGGTGGTGAACGCCTCGGTGCTGAAAGGCTGGGACGAGTTCTGGCTCAAGCTGTTCCTGGGCCTGGGCATGATCATCGCCGTGTTCGGCATGCGCCTGGTATTCCCGCTGGTGATCGTCGCCGTGGCGGCCGACCTGGGCATGATGGAGGTCTGGAACCTGGCCTTGACGAATCCGAAGGAGTTTTCGGGTCACCTGACCGAGCACCATGCGGAAGTGGCGGCCTTCGGCGGCATGTTCCTGCTGCTGGTGTTCCTGAACTTCATGCTGGATGACGAGAAGGAAGTGCACTGGCTCGGCAACATCGAGCGCAAGATCGGCTCGCTCGGCAAGGTGTCCTCGATCTCGGTGCTGGTGGCGCTGGCTGCGCTGATGTACTCGACCAGCTGGATCGCCGAAGGGCAGAAGATGATCGTCCTGATCGCCGGCCTGTGGGGCATCCTGGTGTACATCGGTGTCGACATGATTTCCGGCCTGCTCGAAAAGAGCGAGTCGGACGCAAGCAGCGACGTGGGCGAGATGGTCAAGCGCGGCGGTATCGGCGGCTTCCTGTACCTCGAAGTGCTGGATGCATCGTTCAGTTTTGACGGCGTGATCGGCGCTTTCGCGATCACCAGCGACGTCGTGATCATCATGCTGGGCCTGGCGATCGGCGCGATGTTCGTGCGTTCGATGACGGTCTACCTGGTGCGCCAGGGCACGCTCGACGAGTTCGTCTACCTGGAGCACGGCGCGCACTATGCGATCGGTATCCTGGCCGTGATTATGCTGGTCAGCATGCACATGCACGTGCCGGAGCTGATCACCGGCGGCGTTGGTCTGGCCTTCATCCTGGCCTCGCTGTGGAGCTCGATCCAGCACAAGAAGAAGCACGCGGCAATCGAAGCATAAACAAGGGCAGGCCTGGCCTGCCCTGCAAGAACCGCACGGCAAGTGGCAGAACACCAGCTCGCTGTGCTCATACCCCCGGTGTTCAAGAAGTCATTTTTAGGAGAGTCACAATCATGGCAATCAGTCTGCAAAAAGGCGGCAACGTCAACCTGTCGAAAGAAGCTCCCGGCCTGACCCAGCTGAAGGTCGGCCTCGGTTGGGACACCCGCGCCACCGACGGCGCAGCGTTCGACCTCGACGGCGCGGTGTTCCTGCTGAACTCGTCGGGCAAGGTGCGTTCGGATGGCGACTTCATCTTCTACAACAACCTGAAGTCGGCCGACGGCTCGGTGGTCCACTCGGGCGACAACACCACCGGCGCAGGCGAGGGCGACGACGAAACCGTGTCGATCGACCTGAGCAAGGTGCCGGCCGACGTCGACAAGGTCGTGCTGGCCGTGACCATCCACGACGCCGAAGCGCGCCGCCAGAATTTCGGCATGGTCGGCAAGGCCTTCATCCGCTGCATCAACGCCGCCAACAACAGCGAGATCGCGCGCTACGACCTGTCGGAAGACAGCTCCACCGAAGCGGCGATGATCTTCGGCGAGGTGTATCGTAACGGCGCCGACTGGAAGTTCCGCGCGATCGGCCAGGGCTTCGCGGGCGGCCTGGGGCCTCTCGCCAAGAACTACGGCGTCAACGTTTAATTACCATGCTCGCGGCCCGCGCCAGGTGCGGGCCGCTTACGAAAGGAAGTCCACATGCCAGTATTTACCGTGACCGGGGACGTCGATCCCTTCCTGCATGTCTCGATGCGGCGCGGCGAAACCATCTATTGCGAATCGGATGCGATGGTGATGATGGAGTCGACGCTCGACCTGAAAGGCAAGATGAAGGGCGGCCTGGGCAGCGCGCTGATGCGCACCTTCGCCAACGGCGAGTCCTTCTTCCAGCAGCACATCGAGGCGACCCGCGGCGACGGCGACTGCCTGCTGTCGCCGACCCTGCCGGGCGCGATGCAGACCATCGACTGCGGTCCGAACCAGTACATCATCAGCGACGGCGCGTTTGTCGCCGCCACCTCGGGCGTGGACCTGAAGGTGCGCACCCAGAGTCTCGGCAACGCCCTGTTCGCGCAGAGCGGCGGCTTCTTCGTCACCGAGACGACCGGCAGCGGCCAAGTGGTGGTGTCGGGCTTCGGTTCGATGTCGATGCTGGAGGTGGAACCGGGCAAGGACGCGATCATCGACAACTCGCACGTGGTCTGCTGGGACAGCGGGCTGCGCTACGAGATCTCGATCACGACCGGCCAGAGTGGCGGCTTCCTGGGCAACCTGATCAACAGCCAGACCAGCGGCGAGGGCATGGTATTGCGCTTCTCGGGCAAGGGTCGGGTGTATGTATGTTCGCGCAACCGGATGGCATTCAAGGCCTGGATGCAGACGCCGGCGCGCTGAAGTTTAAATTAGGGAGAACGATATGTCAGTAAATCTGAGCAAGGGCCAGAAAATCTCGCTGGACAAGGAAGCCGGCGGAGCACTGAGCCGCGTGACGATGGGCCTGGGCTGGGACGTGGCCAAGTCGAAGGGTTTCTTCGGCTTCGGCGGCGGCGCCGGCCAGCCGGTCGACCTGGACGCATCGGTCGTGATGTTCGACGAATCGAACCGTCCGATCGACGTGGTCTGGTTCCGCCAGCTCAAGAGCAAGGACGGCAGCATCACCCACACCGGTGACAACCGCACCGGCGCCGGCGATGGCGACGACGAGCAGATCCAGGTCGACCTGTCGCGCGTGCCCGCCAGCGTGAAGTCGCTGGTGTTCACCGTGAACAGCTTCACCGGCCAGAACTTCTCGACCGTGGAAAACGCCTACTGCCGCCTGCTCAACGCCGGCAACAACCAGGAAGTGGCGCGCTTCAACCTGTCGGTGCAGGGCTCGCACACGGCCCAGATCATGGCCAAGCTGTACCGCCACAACGGCGAGTGGAAGATGCATGCGATCGGCGAAAACGGCTCGGGCCGTACCTTCGACGACCTGATGCCGCTGATCACGCCGCACCTGTGATCATCGCTTGATGTATTGGAGAGCCGGGCTTGCCCGGCTCTTTTCGTTTACGCCGCTTCTTCTTACCGGGGTCAGGTCTGACATTTAGACACGGACTGAGCAGTACAGCACGCTAATGCTCGAGCTCGTGTCCGAATGTCAGACCTGACCCCTATGAGGTGGGCTCAGTCCGGGGCTTCCTCCAGCGAGAACAGTTCTTCGACGCTGACGCCGAGTGCCCGCGCCAGCTTCAGCGCCAGGATCGTCGAGGGCACCATGGCCCCGGTCTCGATGGCGTTGATGGATTTGCGCGTGACGCCCGCCCGATCTGCCAGCCCGGCCTGGGTCAGGTCGAGCCTGGCGCGCTGCACTTTCATCGTCGTCTTCAAGTGTTCCGTCATGGTTCAGCGGTCGTGATACAGCAAGCTGCCGAGGAACACGGTGAGACCGGTCGCGATCGTCAGGACCGCCATCAGCGCGACCGGGTAGGGCGTGGACAGCCAGGCCAGGCCGGGCGCCAGCACGACCTGCGCCGCCAGCACGGCGAGGAAGCCATTGCGGCTGGCCTTCTGCTGGCTTGCCTGGCGCAGCTCGTCGTCCACCAGCGCGCGGACCTCGGCGCTGGTCGGGGCGCCGCGCCCGCCGCCCGTCTTCAGGGCGGCCAGGGCAAGCACGATCGCGATCGGCAGGAGGGAGAACAGGCGCGCCGGCGCTTCTGCACCGGGAAATGCCAGCAGGCCGACAGCGGCGGCGGCGAGCACGAGTACGGCTCCCAGCGCAAACCACAACTGGCGGCGCGAAAATGCGACGAGCTCGTCCTGGTGATCGTGAACGGCGGTTTTCATGACAGTGTCTCCTTTATTTGTTGATATGGAGCACTGTAACACAAGATGGACAAAAAGAAACCGATAAGTTACACAAAGAGTCGCTTGGGTGGCTTTTTTGAGCCGATCAGGCCAAAGGCAGCCAGACAGTGAACCTGCAGCCATTGCCCGGTCCATCGCTGTGCGCCTGCACCTCGCCGCCGTGCAGCGCCACCATGGTCCGCACCAAGGCCAGGCCGATGCCCAGGCCGCCCTGCGAACGGTCGGGCGTGCGCTCGGCCTGGGTGAACAGGTCGAAGACCTGCGGCAGCAGCCCGCCATCGATGCCGATGCCGTTGTCCTCCACGCACAGCCGCACGCGCATGCCGTCACGGGCGGCGCCGAGGGCGATCCTGCCGCCGTCCGGGGTGTACTTGGCGGCATTGCCCAGCAGGTTGGCGATCACCTGCACCAGGTGGGTGCATCGCCATGCACCCGGGCCGCGCCCAGGTCCGGCGCCATCTCGAGCGTCAATGCATGACCGCGCGCTTCGACCAGCGGGCGCGACTGCTCGACCGCGCTGGCCACCACCGTCCCGATGCCGACCAGGGTCTTGTCCAGCTTGATCAGCCCGCGCGTCACGCGCGACACATCGAGCAGGTCGTTCACCAGCGACGTCATGTGCCGCACCTGGCGCGCGATCACCTCGCTCGCAACGCGGACGCGCCCGGGATCGGCGGCGATTCTCAGCACCTCGGCGGCGGCGGCGATCGGCGCCAGCGGGTTGCGCAGCTCGTGGGACAGCATCGCGAGGAACTCGTCCTTGCGCCGGTCCTGCTCGCGCAAGGAGCGATACAGCCGGGCGTTGGCGAAACCGGTGGCCGCCAGCGCGGCCAGCTGCGCCAGGATGGCTTCGTCCTGCTCGTCGAAGCCGCCAGCCTTGCCGGCAACCCGGATGTGGCCGATCCGCCGTCCCTTGCGGTCGAGCAGGGGCAGCGCCAGGCTGGCGCCGGGCGCTGCGCCCGGCGCGGCCGCGGAGGCGTCGCCGGTATCGCCATCCAGCGCGACGTCGACCTCGGCCGCGCCGAGGATGGCGCGCACTTCCTGGCTCAAGGCATCGGCGATGTCTTCGCTGGACAGCGCCGTGTGCAGGGTGCGCGCGGCGCTCGCCACCTTGGCCAGCAGGGCCGACTGGCGCCGCTCGCTGTCCAGCCGCTGCAGCAGTCCTTCCTGCTGGGTCACGCTGTCGTGGATGTCGCGGTTGGCGCCGACCCATTCGCGCACGCTGCCGTCAAGCGAGAGGAGGGGAATGCCCTTGACCGCCGTCCAGCGGTAGCTGCCGTCGGCACGGCGCAGGCGGTATTCGGTTTCGTAGGCGGCGTGGCTGGCGATGGAAGCGTCCCAGGCCTGGCGCGTACGCTCGCGATCGTCGGGGTGGACGGCATCGAGCCAGCCGTAGCCACGCCACTCTTCATAGCGCTGGCCGGTGAAGGCGCGCCACGACGGCGAATCCTCGAGGATCTGTCCATTGGCGGTGCTGCTCCAGACGATCTGCGAGGTCGCCATCGCCAGGGTGCGGAAGCGTTCCTCGCGTTCGCGCAGGATGGTTTCGGCCTGGATCCGTTCGGTGATGTCCTCGTGCATCAGCATGACCTCGACCACCCGGCCCTGTTCATCCTTGATGGGATGGGCGCGCGCGGTGACCCAGCGCGCCCGGCCGGATTGCCCGAGCGCGGCGGTGTCGTAATGGATCGCGGGGATCTCGACCGATTCGCCGGCCACCGCGCGCGCCAGGCAGGCGGCGACGCCGGTGGCGACCAGCTGGGGGTCACGCAGCAGGTTGTAGTCGCGGCTCATCACGTGGCGCTTCAGCGCGCTGCCTTCGTGGATGTGCCAGAGCGCTTCCCAGGCCCGGTTCACCCGCATCGTGTAGCCCTGCGGGTCGAGGATCTGCAAGCTGACGGGCGCCTGCTCGAACAGTTCCCGGAAGCGGACTTCGGGATAGGCCTGGGATGCGGCGCCGGCGCCTGTTTCTGCAGTGGGGGACATGGTTCCTTGTTCGTCTCTTTTCGGTGCATGGAAGCGGCATCCACGCGGCCTCGGCGTGCGCATCATGTCATAGATTTGTTTAAGACGGGAAATATACATAGGGCATAACTTGCGCCAGTCGCTTGACAGGAAAAACTGGCGCGGATAGTGTATTACTCAATTAATACACATATACGCAGCGTCAACGAACCCCGCCCATGCCGATCCATCCACCCCAGCTGTTTTCGATTACGCCCGGCTCGACCGAACCGATCTACCGGCAGCTCGTCGAGCAGGTGCGCCGCCTGGTGGCCGGCGGCCAGATGGCGCCCGGCGACGAACTGCCCTCGGTGCGCGAGGTAGCGCAAACGCTTGCCGTCAATCCGATGACCGTGTCCAAGGCCTACTGCCTGCTCGAGGCCGAGGGCCTGCTGGTGCGCCGGCGCGGCCTCGGAATGCTGGTGGCCGAGCGTCCGCGCGCCGCGCAGGGCAGGGCCGAGCGGATCGCGCTGCTGCGCCCGACCCTGGAGCGCGCCGCGCGCGAGGCACGCGAACTCGAACTCGACTCCGACACCGTCCTTTCCCTTTTCACCCACATCCTGAAGGAAGAATCGTGACTGCACCCATCATCCAGATGCGCGACGTGGCCAAGTACTACGGCAGTGCCAGCGTCCTGAGTAGCCTGAACTGGGAAGTCGGGCAGGGCCAGGTCATCGGCCTGCTGGGCCGCAACGGCGCCGGCAAGTCGACGCTGATGGAATGCCTGCTCGGCCTGCGCGAGCAGGATGCCGGCAGCATCCGCCTGTTCGGCGAAGACGTTGCCGCGCTGTCGGATGCGACCCGCGCCCGGATCGGTTACGTGCCGCAGAAGCACGGCCTGTTCGAGTGGATGACGCCGCTGCAGATGCTGGATTATTTCAAGGCCATGTATCCGCGCTGGAACGGGGTCAAGGTCGATGCGTTGCTGGAACGCTGGGGCTTCGGCGACATCCTGCTCCACAAGCCGATCGGCCGCCTGTCCGGCGGCGAGCAGCAGCGCCTGTCGATCATCCGCGCGCTGGCGCACGACCCGGAACTGCTGGTGCTGGACGAGCCGGTGTCGGCGCTGGATCCGGCCGGGCGCCGCGCTTTTCTCTCCGAGCTGGTGGACGACGTGATCGAACGCGGCACCACGGTGGTGTTCTCGACCCACATCCTGACCGACCTGGAACGGGTGGCGCTCGACGTCGCCTTCCTGAAGGGCGGCCGTATTGCGCTGCAGGGGCCGCTCGACGAACTGCTGGAAGGGGCGCGCAGCACGACCGAAGGCCGCCGCGCCGAGCCGCTCAGCCTGGAAGACCTGTTCATCGAGGTGACCCAATGAATGCGACGATGAACGCGCGCCTGCGCGACTACCGGATGCTGTGGCGTGCCGCGGTGACGCATGCCAACCCGCGCATGTCGGGCGTGATCCGTTGGGGCGCGATCATCACCGCGATCGTCTTCGCCGCCGCGCAGGCGGTGAACGAGGGGCCGCGCGAAGGCCTGGCCACGTTGTGGACCGCTGCCTCCGTGCTTCTCCTGCTGAACTGGGCATGGTGCTTCATGCCGGGCGCCATGAAGCTCAATACGCCGGTGAATGCCTGGCTGGTTCCGCAAATGCGCCGGCGCCTGGTCGAGCTGTCCTGCCTGGTGTGCCTGGCCGGCATCGCCGGCTTCGCCAGTGCGCCCCATGCCGATACCAGTGCGCTCGGGTTCTGGTTGTTGTGGCTGGTGATCTTCGTCGTGGGTATCGGCCTGGGCGCGGCGGGACACCGGGCGGCCGAACCGATCATCACGACGCTGTGTTTCAGCTGGTTGCTGGTGGAGTGGCTGCCGCAAGACCTGACCGCGCTCCTGTCCCATCCTGTGGCCGTGGTCCTGGCGTTGCCCATCTATGCAGGCGTCATCGTGGTGGCGGTATGCGCCATGTTCCCGCGAGGAGGCGAGCGCCACTGGGAGATGATGGCCAAGCGCCTGCGCTGGGTCGCCTCGTCCGGCCAGCCGGATCCGCTGGTCGAGCAGATGGCGAGCAAGCAGACCAGAGGCTGGTACGGCAAGACGCTGCGCCGCGACAGTGCGAGGCGCGATGGCCGGCGCCTGGCGCTGCATGCGCTCGGGCCCACCCACCACCTGGCCGAAACCGTGGCCGTGCTGGCCATCCTGGCCGTGGTCGTGATCTGTACCGGCATCCTCGCCACCTGGCGCGCCGATCGTGAGGTCACGGCGGGCATCGGCTGGCTGTTCGCCTGCACGCTGCTGGTCGTTCCTCTCCTGCACAGCGTGCGCCTGGCCCAGCTGCCGGCGGACCTCGCCGCCGAACAGGGGCTGGTGCTGCTGGCTCCCGCCATGCCGGGCAGGGCGGCGGCCTTCAACGCCCAGCTCGGCCGCAGCTTGCTGCTGCAGGCGCTGGCAGGCTGGGCGCTGGCCACCGGCGCCGCACTGCTGCTGGCGGCGCTCGGCGGTGCGGGACCGGAGGCGCTGTTGCGGGTGCTCTGCGTCGCCTGCATCGTCCTGCCTGTGGTGGCGGTGCCGCTGCGCAAGCACGCCAGCCGAACGGGAAATGCAGCCGGCGCGGCGGCAACGCTGCTCCTGGTGTCGATCGTGGAAGGCGTCATCCTCGGCCTTGCGCTCAGTTCCATGGCCGGCATCCCGGCGCTGCCGGTAGCCGCCCTGGCCAGCATCGGCCTGACGGTGGTCGTCGTCATGCGCGGACTGCGCACGATGCGGCGCGGGCCCTTCGCCTTCCCGGCAGGGCGCATGGATTGACAATCCCTCAGCTGGACGCCGGCGCCGCGGCGCCGGCCGTTTGCTTGCGACCCAGGATCAGGAAGCCGAAGGCGGTGGCGAACACGTACATGCTGACCGAGTAGATCGCCGCCGGCAGCATCAGCTGGAAGTCGCCCAGCACCGACACCGCCACGAAAATCGCCAGGGTGGAGTTGTGGATGCCGATCTCGTAGCCGATCGCGATGGCGTTCGGCTTGTCCAGGCCCAGCATGCGCGGCACGTAGTAGCCCAGGCCCAGGCTCAGGATGTTGAAGAGGATGACGGCCAGGCCGATCGAGGCGAAGGAGCTCGTGATGGCCGTCCATTCCTTGGCGATGGCGATGATGGCGAGCAGGGCCAGCACGGCCATCGAGAAGCGCTTCATCGGCTTGTCCATGCGCGCGGCAAAGCCTGGGGCGCGGCTTTTCACGAACATGCCGATCGCCACCGGGATCAGCACGATGACGATCACCTCGATCACCTTGGCGGTCTGCATCGGCACCACCTGCCCGCTTTTCGCGAAGGTGGCGATGGCGAAGTTGGCGATCAGGGGCAGGCTGACGATCGACAGCACGGTGTTGATCGCGGTGAGCGAGATGTTCATCGCCACGTTGCCGCCGAACAGGTGGCTGAACAGGTTGGCCGAGACGCCGCCTGGCGATGCCGCCAGCAGCATCAGGCCGACCGCGTACACCGGCGCCACGCCCAGCCCGACGATCAGGCCGTAGCAGATCGCCGGCAGCACCATGGCCTGCAGGACCAGGGCCAGCACCACGGCCTTCGGGTGCTTGATGAGGCGGCGGAAGTCGGCGAGGGTGAGGGACAGGCCCAGCCCGAACATGATCAGCGCCAGCGCGCCGATCAGGAGGGTGGGCAACAGGGTAATGAAGTTGCTCATGCGTTGTCTCCGTCGTTATCGTTATTCGGTCGCGCAGGCTCGGCGGCCGTCCTGACAGTGTAGTACCTTGCTGAGCTGTACAGACAAAAAAATGCGGCGGCACCGGATGCAGACGGCGCGCCGCACGAAGGCGTGACGGGAATCGCACGCATGGAGACGGGGTGACTACTGAATCGCGCTTGCTTCCTTCAGCACGGCAGGCCAGTCGATGTTGTACAGCACGCCGATCAGCCGCCCGGCGTTGCCGACCGGGTCGATGCGCTTCTGCACGAGGTGCAGCTCGCTGGGGATGAAGGCGCCGACGTAGACGGTCATGAACTGGATGTCCGAGCGCGGCCGCGCATCGTCGAGCAGGTCGGGGTTCACCTGCGTGTCGTCGGCCGGACCGACGAGCAGCGGGCGGTCGGTATTCGGGATCACGAACATGTAGCCGTGGCGTAGCACGGTCATGCCCTTGTAGCTGCCGGACGAGCGGCGAGAACCGATCTCTTCCGGATTGTTCACGGTGATCTTGAGCACCGGGCCTTCTCCTGGCGTGTGGAAGCTGCCGTCCGGGTGGCGCACCGTCTTCGGATCGTCCAGGCTGATCGGACGAGCAATCATCGACAGACTGGCTACCAGAGGCCGCTTGCCGCCGTCGTAGCCGAAATCGGCGCTCCAGGTCAGGCTCGCGCCGCGGATGCCGACCAGGGCCGGATGCGCCATCACCCGCGCGATGATCCGTTCGAGCCTGCGCTGCAGCAGGGCGTAGTCCGCCCCCTTCTTGCTGGCGCCGAACTTCGAGGGTATGGGCATGATCCAGCCCGGCGCGTCGAGCTCGGGCGTGCTGCCGCGGGTCGGAGCGTCCGGCCGGCTCCAGTAGTCGATGATGTAGTCGGCGTGGAAGGGTTCGCCGTTCTCCAGGCGCATGCGCTGCTCCCTGGCGACGGCGCGCACCCTGGGCGCGGCGGCGGCCGGAACGGCCGGAGCAGCCGCCGTCGCGACCTTCGCCGCCGCGGCCCTGGATACCGCCTGCACGGTGTCGCCCACCACTTGCCTGGCCAGGTTGTTGAGGAAATCGCTGGCCGCTGCCGGCTGCGCCGCGACGAGGGTGGCGCAGAGCATTGCCAGCAGGGCAGGGGAAAAGCGTCGCTGAGTCATACCGGTCCGTGGTGTGGGATTGTCCGGTACGCACTCTAGCCCCGTGCTGCGCTAGAAAACAGCCCCCGTCATGGGGGCGGTGCGACTGGCAGCGCCGTGCACATTCGGCGCAGGGCCGGGTTCGGCGCGCGCGAACGACAGCATGCCGCGGCCGCCGTGCTTGGACGCGTAGAGCGCGTCGTCGGCGGCCTGCATCACGCCCTCCAGGTCGGCGCCGTTCAGCGGGAAGCCCGCGGCGCCGATGCTGGCACCGACCGCGTTGTCGGCCAGGCCCGGACGCAGGGAGGGGTAGAGGCAGTCGATCAGGCGCCGGCCGACGCTGGTGACTTCGTTGCGCGAGAACTCGCCGTCCATCAGCACCACGAATTCGTCGCCGCCCACGCGCGCCAGGAATTCGCCGCTGCGCAGGACCGACTGGAAGCGCCGCGCCACTTCCTTCAGCACCTCGTCGCCGGCCGCGTGGCCGTGGGTGTCGTTGACCTCCTTGAAGCGGTCCAGGTCGATGGCCAGCATGGTAAAGGGCTTGCCGCTGCGCTGGCTCCTGGCCACCAGGCGGCGCGCCCAGCGGTCGAAGTAGCGCCGGTTCGGCAGGCCGGTGAGGACGTCGTGCGAGGCTTCCATCGCCAGGCGCTTGGCCAGCTCGTTGTTGCGGCGCGCGGCCGCCGACAGCGAGCGCCAGGCGTGCACCGTCATGGCGACCACGGTCGACAGCATCAGCACCAGGATCATGGCGGCGCGCAGCAGGCGGCGGTTGAAGTCGTCGATGAGCGCTTCGCGGACCACCCGCAGCCGCGTCACCTCGTCCTGGATCAGCCGGCGCGCTTCGCGCATCTTGCTGCGGCCGAAGCCCTCGCGCACGATGGCCAGGGCGGCGGCATCGTCGCCGCGCTTCTTGAGCTGCACGGTGCGCTCGATCTCGTCGAGCTTGCTCTCCGTGACCAGGGCCAGCTTACGCACGTTGGCGAGGAATTGCGCGTCGTGGTAGCCGGACTGCTCGGCCTGCGCCAGACTGTCGCGCACGCTGCCGCGTCCGAGCTGGTAGGGCTCGAGGTAGGCCGGGTCGCCGGTGAGCAGGAATCCGCGCTGCCCGGTCTCGGCATTGAGCAGGTTCATCAGGACGTTGCGGACCTGGATGCGCGCCACGTCGTTCTGCTTGAGCTGGCCCATCGCGTCGCGCAGGTCGACGACCTCGCGGACGAAAAAGATGCTCATCGCCGTGATGAGCACGAGCGCGAGGACCAGGGTGAGGGCACTCCGGCGGATCGGCGGGGTGGGCACGACGTAGGAGGTGGACATGACAATATGAACATTGCTGATGCTCGTATGTTATCCCAATGTAAGACCATTCCTACATGAAATTAGTGTTTTAACCACGAAAGATATTGAACATGTGCGAAACGCCCAACGCCAGGGAATGTTTCTCTAATGACCGCGGCGCTGCACCAGGGCCGTGCCGACCCCGTGGCGCTTGCTTTCGCTGACCGCGGTGACGGTGCCGTCCGGGTTGAACACCAGGGCATTCGCGGCGCCGATTTCCTCCGGCTCGGCCTCCCAGCGGTGGCCAAGGCGCTCGAGCGCGCGCGCTTGTTCGCTGTCGGCAAAGCCCGGCTCGATCGAGGTGGCCTCGCCGTTGCGCTCCGAGATGCGCGGCGCGTTCACGGCCTGGTCCATCGGCATGCCGAGGTCGATGTAGTTGACGATGGTCTGCAGCACCGTCGTGATGATGGTCGAGCCGCCCGGGCTGCCGATGGTGAAGGCCGGCTTGCCGTCCTTGAGCGCGATGGTGGGCGCCATGCTGGAACGCGGGCGCTTGCCGGCTTCGGGCACGTTCGGGTGCGGGCCGCTGAAATCGAAGTCGGTCAGCTCGTTATTCAGCAGGAAGCCGTAGCCCGGCACCACGATGCCACTGCCGCCCCAGGATTCGATGGTGAAGGTATAGGACACCACGTTGCCGTCCTTGTCCGAGACCGTCAGGTGGGTGGTGTGGGCGTTTTCCAGCTGCAGTTTGGCGGACTGGGGGGATACGGCCTCCCGGCGCAGCGGCACGCTCAGGTCGCGCTGGTAGCCGTAGGGGTCGCCCGCTGCCGCATTGCGCGCAGCCTGCGCCCCGATCAGCTTGCGCCGCTGGGCCGCGTATTCCTTGGACAGGATGCCGGCCACCGGCGCGTCGATGTATTCGGTGTCGGCCAGGTAGGCGTTGCGGTCGGCGAAGGCCAGGCGGCTGGCCTCGATGTACAGGTGCTCGGCCTGGGCGCGCGGCAGCTTTTTCAGGTCGTAGCCTTCCAGGATGTTGAGCGCTTCGGCCACCGTGGCGCCGCCGCTGCTGGGCAGCGGCATGCCGACAATCTCGTAGCCGCGGTAGGTGCTGCGCAGCGGCTGGCGGATGCGCGCCTCGTAGTTGGCCAGGTCGGCCATCGTCATCTTGCCCGGGCGCGCGCTCTTGCCCGGGGCCAGCGGCGGCTTGTTGACCGCATCGATGATGGCGCGCGCGAGCGGCCCTTCGTAGAAGGCCTTGACGCCGCCCTCGGCGATCTCGCGGTAGGCCTTGGCCATGCCCGGATTGCGGATCAGGGTGCCCGGCTGCACGGCCTTGCCGTTGCGCAGGTAGAGCGCACTGGTCGGCGCGTATAGCTGAAATTTTCTTTCATTTTGAGCCGTTAAATGACTGAATATTTCAGTCACCGTATAGCCCTTGTCGGCGACCTCGATCGCCGGCGCCAGCACCTGGCTGAAGCGCATCGTACCGTAGCGCTCGAGCGCTTCGTGCCAGCCGCGCACGGTACCGGGCACGCCGACCGAGGCGCCGCTCGCCACCGCCGTGTCGAAGTCGACCGGCTTGCCGTTCTCGAGGAAAGCCTGGGGCGTGAAGCTGGCCGGAGCCGTCTCGCGGTGGTCGATGGTGATGGCGCGCTTGTCCTTGGCCAGGTAGATCACCATGAAGCCGCCGCCGCCGATGCCGCAGCTGAACGGATCGGTGACGCCCAGCGTGGCCGCGGCCGCGACCGCCGCGTCGACCGCATTGCCGCCCTTGTTCAGGATCGCCATGGCCGACTGCGAGGCCTGCTCGCTGATGGTGGCGACCGCGCCGCCGGTGCCGGTGGCTACCGGCGTCTTCGCCGTGGCCGCGGCCGGGTGCAGGACGATGGACAAAGTCAGCCCGCAAGCGAGCAGGGTCGCCTTCATGGGGTCTTCCTTCGAGCGCCTAGTAGGCGTACATGTTGAAGGTCACCGGATACGACACCGGCGCGGCCCCCGCGATGCCGCGCGGCGGCTGCGGGGTCAGGTGATCGAGCTGGATGAGCGAGCCGCGCAGCGCCGGCGACATGTAGCCCGGCCGGCCCGGCACCAGGTAGAAGCCCTGCGCCACGTTGCCGATGCGCATCGTGAAGCGGTAGGCCAGCTGGCCCGGCCAGATGCAGCGCGCGTTATCGGGGCAGCGGCTGTCTTCCGCGCCTTCGTAGGTGATGGTCAGGCCTTCGTCCAGCGGCAGCACCTGGCGCTCGGTCAGGGTGTAGCGCGCTTCGGGCAGGCGTTCGGGGGTGGCGCAGCCGAGCAGCAGCGAGGCGGCGCAGCCGAAGGAGAGAACACGGAGCAGGTGATGCATGCGATGTCCACCGGGTTGTTTTTTTGGAATCCTCATCATAGCAAACCTGCCCGCCGCGGTCGCGCACATGCGGTCATGGAGCGGTCACATTGCCGTCATATTCCGGTCATATCGGCGGACTAGACTTTGCCGCGTGGTCCAAAACACACCTCCATCAACCAGGAATAGGAATAAGAAGCCAATGTTCAAGAAGATCCTCGCCGCCGCAGCCACCACTGCCGCCGTGTTCGCGATGTCGACCTCCCACGCCGCAGACATGACCGGCGCCGGCGCGACCTTCCCGTACCCGATCTACGCCAAGTGGGCCGAGTCGTACAAGGCTGCCACCGGCAATGGCTTGAACTACCAGTCGGTCGGTTCGGGCGCCGGCATCAAGCAGATCAAGGCCAAGACCGTGGACTTCGGCGCGTCGGACATGCCGCTGAAAGCCGAAGACCTGGACGAAGCCGGCCTGATGCAGTTCCCGGCCATCATGGGCGGCGTGGTCGCCGTGGTCAACGTCGAAGGCGTGCAGCCGGGCCAGCTCAAGCTGACCGGCCCGGTGCTGGCCGACATCTACATGGGCAAGATCACCAAGTGGGACGCACAAGCAATCGCCGCGCTGAACCCGGGCGTGAAGCTCCCTAGCGCAGACATCACCGTCGTGCACCGCGCCGATTCCTCGGGCACCTCCTTCCTGTTCACCGACTACCTGGCCAAGACCAGCCCCGACTGGAAGAACAGCATCGGCGCCGGCACCACCGTGAAGTGGGCGGTGGGCGTGGGCGGCAAGGGCAACGAAGGCGTGGCCGCCAACGTGCAGCGCATCAAGGGCGCGATCGGCTACGTCGAGTGGGCCTACGCCAAGAAGAACAAGCTGGCGCACACCCAGCTGAAGAACAAGGACGGCGCCTTCCTGCAGCCGGACGACGAGGCCTTCAAGGCCGCCGCCGCCGGCGCCGAATGGACCAAGGCCCCGGGCTTCGGCGTGGTGCTGACCGACGCGGCCGGCAAGCAGAGCTGGCCGATCACGGGCGTGTCCTACATCCTGATGCACAAGACCCAGGCCAATGCCGCCAAGGGCCTGGAAGTCGTGAAGTTCTTCGACTGGGCCTTCAAGAACGGCGCCCCGGCTGCCGCCGAGCTGGACTACGTGCCGATGCCGGCATCGGTCGTCAAGCTGGTGCAGGCCAACTGGAAAGCCAACCTGAAGGATGCATCGGGCAAGGCGATCTACTGATCCCCTGACTCCGTCACGATTCCGGCAGCTGGGCTGCCGGATTTTCTTTGGACCCCATGATGACAACGGCTAACACGATCGTCCTGGTCGTCGACGACAAGCCGGCCATCGCCGAGCTGCTCAAGTATTCGCTGCACGAAGACGAGTGGGTCTGGCACAGCGTGCCGAGCCTGGCGCAGGCCTGGGATTTCATCGGGCGCGAACGCCCCGAACTGCTGCTGCAGGAATCGATGCTGCGCCAGGAAGGCGGCCTGCGCCTGCTGGCGCGCCTGCGCGGCGATCGCCGCCTGCGCGAGAAACCGGTGATCCTGCTCGCTGCCGAATCCACGGACGGCGAACGCACGGCGCCGCCCCCGCTCGCCGAATTCATCCCCCAGCCGCCGCCGGACGAGGCGCCGGACGAGCGCCTGCTGTGCCTGGGGCGCCTGGTGCTCGATCCGCTCAGCTGCACCGTGCGCGTCGGCAACCACAAGGTCGAGGTGCGCCACGCCGAATACCGGCTGCTGCGCTTCCTGCTGTGCCACCCGGGCCAGGTGTTCTCGCGCGCCCAGCTGCTCGAGCAGCTATGGACCTCGCACGACCGGCTCGACCAGCGCACCGTGGACGTCCACGTGCTGCGCCTGCGCAAGGCGCTGGGACGCGCCAAGTCCCTGCTCAAGACCGTGCGCGGGGCCGGCTACATGCTGTCCGCGGCCTGAGGCAGACCTTGTCATCGGGATGACATGTTTGCTAAGTAGACTTGCGGCAACTTTGCGTCCTTGACCCAGCCTGCATGAGCATCCACGCCGCCGTCCGCACCGCTTCCCGCACCAACCGGTATCTCGTTTTCATCTGGCCGCTCCTCGCGCTGCTCCTGTGCGCGGCGCTGTGGATCGCCACCGTGCTGCGCGCCGAGGCCGAGCGCGCGCGCGCCGACACCCAGGCGCGCAAGGACGCCGGCGCCTATGCCGAGGCCTACGAGCAGTACATCACGCGCTCGGTCGGCCAGATGGACCAGGTCACGATGCAGCTGAAGTTCAGCTGGGAGAAGGGACGCGCGCATCGGAAAGACCTTGGCCTGCTCGACGAACTGCGCCGCGACGGCATGTTCACCGACGCCGCCTTCGGCGTGGTCGCGATCGTCGACCGCGACGGCATGGTGCAGGCCTCGACCCGGCCCGCGCTGCTCGGCAGCGACCTGTCCGCCGGGCCTTATTTCGTCCAGCACCGCAACCACATCTCGACCGCCTTGCGCGTCGGCGCCGCGCCGCCACGCTTCGTCAAGGAAGGCGAGGGCGGCGAACTGGTGCTGTTCACCCGCCGCCTCGACACCCGCGACGACGAATTCGACGGCATCGTCCTGATGGCGGTCGATGCGCGCTACTTCACCTCCTTCGTCAGCCCGGCCACGCTAGGTGCGGGCGGCGTGGCGGCGCTGGCCGGCAGCGAAGGGCGCCTGCGCGCCGAGCAGCACAGCGACGGCAGCGCCTTCCGCGACGGCGGCCCCAGGCTGCTGCCGGCGCGCGCGGAGCTGTGGGCGGGCGACCACGGCGTGCGCCTGGTGCAGGGGCAGGATGGTTTCGCCGACGGCCAGGCGCGCGTGCTCGGCTGGCGCCACTCGAGCGCCTATCCGCTGGTGGCCCTGGTCGGCCTGTCGCACGCCAATGCCCTGGACGCCGCGCAGGCGGCCTGGATCGACAGCCGCGACCGCGCCATCGCCATCGGCGCCTGCCTGCTGCTGCTGGGTGCAGTCGGTTCGGTGCTGGCGCGGCGCGCCGTGCTGCGCGAGCGCGAGCAGGAAGAAGTGCAGCGCGCCTACCGCACCGCCACCGAAAGCGGCAACGACGGCTTCTACATGGCCGCCGCCGTGCGCGACCGCGATGGCGACATCCTCGACTTTCGCATCGTCGACTGCAACGAGCGCGGCGCCTTCTTCTACGGGCTGACGCGCGCCACCCTGGTGGGCAGCAGCCTGTCGCAGGTCGACAGCGCCCTGTTCGGCGAAGCCCTGCTCGACACCTACCGCAAGGCGATGGACAGCGGCTTTTACGAGGACGACCGCAAGATGCCCCTGGACAACCGCCTGAACATCAGCTGGGGCCGCCGGCGCCTGGTGCGGGTCGGGAACGGGCTGGCGGTGACGCTGCAGGACATCAGCGAGCGCAAGGCCCACGAGACCCAGCTGGAGCGCCTGGCCAACGAGGACGTGCTGACCGGCCTGGCCACGCGCCACGCTTTCCTGGCCGCGATGCCGGCGATCCTGGCGCAGGCGCGCGGCAGCGAGGCCGGCCTGGCCTTGCTGTTCATCGACCTCGACGAGTTCAAGCAGGTCAACGATACCCACGGCCACGCCACCGGCGACCTGCTGCTCAAGAGCGCGGCGGGGCGCCTGCTGTCGCTGCTGCGCCCGACGGACCGGGTGGCGCGCTTCGGCGGCGACGAGTTCCTGGTGCTGCTGCATCCCTGCGAGGGCGAGCGCCAGGCCGCCTCGGTGGCGGCGCGCATCGTCGAGGCCTTCGGCGTGCCTTTCCTGATCGGCGACGAGCTGCACGCGGTGGGCGCCTCGATCGGCATCAGCATGTTCCCGCGCGACGGCCAGGACGCCGAGACCCTGGTGCGCCACAGCGACATCGCCATGTACGCCGGGAAGAACGAGGGCAAGGGCCAGTACCGCTTCTTCGACCCGGCGCTGTCGAACGGCCTGAACGCGCGCGCCCGCCTGAAGCAGCGCATGCTCGAAGCGATCGAGCACGACCAGTTCCTGCTGCACTACCAGCCGCGCGTGGACGCCCGCAGCGGCGAGCTGCTGAGCATGGAGGCGCTGGTGCGCTGGCGCCATCCGGAACTGGGCGTGGTGGCGCCGGGCGAGTTCATCCCGCTGGCGGAAAGCACCGGCCTGATTCGCAACATCGGCGAGATCGTGATCGACAAGGCCTGCGCCCAGCTGGCCGCCTGGCGCGAGGCGGGAGCCGACCTGGTCCCGGTCTCGATCAACGTCTCGCCCAAGCAGTTCCTGCGCGGCGGCGTGCAGCGCCATCTGAGTGGCGCGATGGCGCGCCACCGCGTGCCGGCCAGCCTGATCGAGATCGAGATCACCGAGTCGGCCATGATGGGCGACCACGACGAGATCCTGGCCGAACTGGCCGCGCTGCGCGCCCTTGGCGTGAAGCTGCACGTGGACGATTTCGGCACCGGCTACTCCTCGCTGTCGCAGCTGCAGCGCCTGAAGATGGACGTGCTGAAGGTGGACCGCGCCTTCACCACGGAACTGGGCAACTCGAAGGAGGGCAGGGTGTTCTTCCAGGCGATCGTGTCGATGGCCCACGCGCTCGGCATGTCCGTGGTGGCCGAAGGGGTCGAGACCGAGGAGCAGCTCGAGATCCTGCGCGGTCTGGATTGCAACGAGGTGCAGGGCTATTACATCGCGCGCCCGGTGCCGGCCGGCGAGATGTTGCAGATGATGGGGCGGCGCTTCCTGTTGGCGCCCGGTTCGCTTGCGCCGGAGGTTGTTTCCTTCTAGAATGCCCACACCCTGTGGGGAGTAGCCTCCTCCTGCGCAATGCGGGAGGGCCCGTGTCAACATACTCGCTTCACTCAGTTTCTGATGCTGAAGCGTGGCGCGGGCGACCTAGCGGTTGGCGAGACCATCGGCCCATCCGCGCCATTGTCGGGCGTGCGGGTGCGCCTTTGTGTTTTTGTCCGACCGGAACCCCAGCATGACCTTCACCGCCCTCGTATTCCTCGCCCTCGCCATGTCGACCGACGCCTTTGCCGCGGCGATCGCCAAGGGCGCCGCCCTGCGCAATCCCGGCCTGCCGCAGGCGCTGCGGATCGGCCTGCTGTTCGGCTGCATCGAGACCATCACCCCGCTGATCGGCTGGGCCCTGGGTTCGCTGGCCGCCGACGCCATCCGCCAATGGGACCACTGGATCGCCTTCTTCCTGCTGCTGGGCCTGGGCGGGCGCATGCTGTGGCTGTCCTTCGGCGACGAGGAAGAAGAAGAGGAGCGCGCCGGCTCGCAGAACTTCCTGGTGCTGGTGCTGACCGCGGTGGCCACCAGCATCGATGCGATGGCGGTCGGGGTCGGACTGGCTTTCGTGGACGTCTCGATCGTGCATGCGGCGGTGGCGATCGGCATCGCCACCACCGTGATGGTCACCATCGGCGTGCTGCTCGGGCGGCGCCTGGGCGCGGCGGTGGGACGCAATGCGGAGCGCATCGGCGGCGTGGTGCTGGTGCTGGTCGGCACGACCATCCTGATCGAACACCTGTCGCAGTAAGGCTCCAGGTTAGGTCGCCCAGCGCCTGTCGCCCTTGGCATACCGGATCCGGCGATACGTGCCCGGCACCGGATCGTAGCGCAGGGCCTGGGTGGCCCCGATTTCCGACGTCAGGTAGCCGTGCACGGTCAGGCGCTTGAGCATGGCGACCATGCTCGCCCCGGCCGGCTCGAGGCTCCAGCGGGTCAGGAAAGCCAGCTTCTGCGCCTCGCTCAGCGCGCCGAAACCCTTGCCATGTTCCTGGGTGCAGGCTGCCTCCAGCGCATCGAGCCCGCGCACGAAGGCTTGCGCCTCGTCCAGCGGCCAGCAGGTATTCACCGTGGCGAGCATGTACAGGCCGATCGCCGCCGCGCGCGCGCCGCCCAGGCCGGGCGTTGCCGGCACGATGGTCTCGCCCAAGTCGTCGAGCAGCAGCACGTCGCGCGCACCGAGCGCGCTGCGCTGGGCGTCGCGTCGCAGGGCAGGCAGGCTGCAGCCGCCGGCAAGGCCGACGCCGCCCAGCGCCATGGACAGCAGCACGCGGCGGCGCCGGCTATCCGGCGGCGCACTCACAGGTTTCCTTTCTTGAGCTGGTCCACGGCGAAATGCGCGGCCCTGGCAGTGAGCGCCATATAAGTGAGCGAAGGATTCGCCGTTCCGCTCGAGGTCATGCAGGCGCCATCGGTGACGAAGACGTTCGGCGCACCCCATACCTGGTTGTGGCCATTGAGCACCGAGGTGCGCGCATCGCGGCCCATGCGGGCCGTGCCCATTTCGTGGTTGCGCAGGCCCATGTTGTCGTGCGCCTCGTGCGCGGTGATGTTGGTGAAGCCCGCACGTTCGAACATCTCGCTGCCCGCGGCCAGCATGTCGCGGGTCATCGCATGCTCGTTGTCGCCGAAAGCGGCGTCGACCTCGAGCAAGGGCATGCCCCAGGCATCGCGCAGGCTCGGGCTCAGGCTGACCTTGTTGCTGTGGTAAGGCAGGCATTCACCGATGCCGCGCATGCTGATCTGCCATGGACCGGGATCGCGCAAGGCGCTCTTGAGTTCCGGCCCCAGGCCCGGGGGCGTAGCACGTGGCGTGCGCGTGCTGCTGCCCTGGTAGGCGAAGCCGCGCAGGAAGGCGCTGCTGCGGTCGGCCCCGAGATTGCGAAAGCGCGGCAGGTAGACGCCGCCGGGACGGCGCCCCTGGTAGTACTGGTCCTGGAACATCGGAATCTCGGCGCCGATCGTGGCATTGCAGTTATGGTCCATCAGGTTGTGTCCCAGCTCGCCGCTGTCATTGCCCATGCCCCGCGGGAAGCGGCTGGAGGTGGAGTTCAGCAGGATCAGCGTCGTGTTCAGGGTCGACGCATTGACGAACACGAGCTTCGCAAAATACTCGGTGCTCGCCCTGGTGTTCGCGTCGATGACGCGCACACCCCGGGCCTTGCCGCTGGCGGGATCGTGGATGATGGATTCCACCACCGCGTGCGGGCGGATGGTCAGCAGGCCGGTCCGGGCCGCCGCCGGCAGGGTGGCGCTATTGCTGCTGAAGTAGCCGCCGAATGGACAACCGCGCACGCACAGGTTGCGGTTCTGGCAGCTGCCGCGGCCGAGGTGCGGCACCGACAGGTTGGCCATGCGCGCGACGATCAGGTGGCGGTCTCCATAATGCCTGGCGAGCTGGCGCTTGAAGTGCTCCTCGGCCGGTGTCATCTGCAGTGGCGGCAGGAATTCGCCGTCCGGCACCTGGGACAAGCCATCGCGCGTGCCGCTGACACCCACGAACCGCTCCACGTGGCTGTACCAGGGGGCGAGGTCGCGATAGCGGATTGGCCAGTCGACGGCAATGCCTTCCCTGGCATTGGCTTCGAAATCCTGCTCGCTCCAGCGCTGGGTCCAGCGCCCCCAGGTCAGCGAGCGCCCACCCAGCTGGTAGCCGCGGATCCAGTCGTAAGGGCGGGTTTGCACATACGGGTGTTCCTTGTCCTTGACGAAGAAGTGCTCGGTCGCTTCCTGGAAGGAGGCATGGCGGCTGGCGATCGGATTGTCTTCCCGCATCTTGCGGCTCAGCTGATTCCGGTTGGGCAGCTCCCACGGCGCGCTCAGCGCGGTCGGATAGTCCGCGATGTGTTCCACCGTCCGGCCGCGCTCGAGGACCAGGGTGCGCAAGCCCAGTTCGCACAACTCCTTCGCCGCGAAACCGCCGCTGATGCCCGAGCCGATCACGATGGCATCGTAGGTATCGACATCGGCTGCCTTGATGTTGAGTGCCGGTGCGGCGGGAGAGGCTGGGATCGTGTTCATCAAACGCATGATATACTCGCATCGTCATGCTTGTCCCCATCGTATGAGACGACTCCTCGTCATTTTCCTGATCCTGCTGTTCCCGCTGAACGTCCTGGCCTTGTCGATTTCCGTGTCGACGGCGCAGCCCGATGGCGCGCACACGCATGCGAGCATGACCGGCATCGATGCCTTCCAGGGCAACGCCAACGCCGACATCGATCCCGACGAGCCGCCCTCGGTGGCCGACCTGCATGACCTCGTGCACCAGGACACCCGCCTGAACCTGGCCGGCCTGCGCGCCGCCGCGGTGCCGCAGCACGCCGCGCCGTCTTACCGCCTCTCCCTGCCGCCTCCCGACAAGCCACCCCGCCGCGCCTGACGCGGGAGCGTGGCTCCCCCCTGTCGTCCGTCCGGTTCGCCCTGGACGGCGCGCCCGCGCGCGCCTGCCTGCCTCCGGACTTCTTCCGCCGACCATCGTCGGTGGACCCCGCTTCTTCACGTTTATTAAGGCAAGCAAGATGGAATGGCTAATGGACCCCTCGATATGGGTGGGTTTGCTGACCCTGGTGTTCCTGGAAATCGTCCTGGGCATCGACAACCTGATTTTTATCGCGATCCTGGCGGACAAGCTGCCGCCGCACCAGCGCGACAAGGCGCGCCTGCTGGGCCTGTCCCTGGCCATGGCCATGCGCCTCGGCCTGCTGACGATCGTCTCCTGGCTGGTCACCCTGACCACGCCGCTGTTCTCGCTCGGGTCCTTCAGTTTCTCCGGGCGTGACCTGATTCTTCTTATCGGCGGCCTGTTCCTGCTGTTCAAGGCCACGGTCGAGCTGCACGAGCGCATCGAGGGCGTGGTCCACGTCCAGTCCGGCAACAAGGTGTATGCCGGCTTCGCCGCCGTGGTGGCCCAGATCGTCGTGCTCGACGCGGTGTTCTCGCTGGACGCGGTGATCACGGCGGTGGGCATGGTCGACGAACTGTGGGTCATGATGGCGGCCGTCGTCATCTCGATCGGCGTCATGATCCTGGCCTCGAAGCCGCTGACCCGCTTCGTCAACGCCCACCCGACCGTGGTGGTGCTGTGCCTGAGCTTCCTGTTGATGATCGGCCTGAGCCTGATCGCCGAGGGACTGGGCTTCCACATCCCGAAGGGCTACCTGTACGCGGCGATCGGCTTCTCGGTGCTGATCGAGACCTTCAACCAGTTCGCGCGCCGTAACTTCCTGAAGAACGAGGCGCGCCTGCCGTTCCGCGAGCGCACCGCCGACTCGGTCCTGCGCCTGCTCGGCAAGCCTCGCCATGCCCTGGAGGAGGCGCCGGAAGAAGCGCGCGAGCCGGACGACAGCTTCGCCGTCGAGGAGCGCAACATGGTCAGCGGCGTGCTGACCCTGGCCGACCGCTCGATCCGCTCGATCATGACGCCGCGCGCCGAGATGTCCTGGGTGAACCTGGAACAGGACGCGGCCACCATCCTGCAGCAGCTGCAGGAAACCCCGCACAACCAGCTGCCGGTCTGCCGCGGCGACGTCGACCGGGTGGTGGGCGTGGCCCGGACCAAGGACCTGATCGGGGCGCTGCTGCTCCACGAGCGCATCGACGAGGCCGACCCGGCGCTGCTGCGCAAGCCGATCTACCTGCCCGACACCGCCGGCGTGCTGCGCGCCATGGACACGCTCAAGCGCGCCCGCGGCCAGCTGGTGCTGGTGGCCGACGAGTACGGCGTGGTCCAGGGCCTGTTGACGCCGATCGACCTGCTGGAAGCGATCGCCGGCGAGTTCCCGGACGAGGACGAGCAGCCGGCGATCCGCGCGCAGGGAGCGGGCCGCTGGGAGGCCGACGGCGGCGCCGACCTGCACCTGCTCGAGCAGGTGCTGGAGTCCGATCGCCTGGTCGACCCGGACGCCGACTACAGCTCGCTGGCCGGCTACCTGCTGGCGCGTTTCGAAACCCTGCCGGTCGCCGGCCAGGCGATCGAGGCCGACGGGCTGCGCTTCGAGATCCTGGCGGTGGAAGACCGGCGCATCCTGCGCGTCGCGATCACGCGCCCGGACCTGCAGGCGCAGGACGCCGCGGGCTGACTCTTTATCTCATTTGTCATCGAAGGAAAACCCATGAAACGCATTCTCCTGTTCCTCGCCACCAACCTGGCCGTCGTGCTGGTCCTGAGCCTGAGCGCCAGCCTGCTCGGCGTCAACCGCTTCCTCACTGCCAACGGCCTGAATCTCCCCATGCTGCTGGCCTTCGCCGCGCTGATGGGCTTCGGCGGCGCCTTCATCTCGCTGTGGCTGTCCAAGCCGATCGCCAAATGGTCGACCAAGGCGCGCGTCATCTCCCAGCCGGCCAATGCCACCGAGGCCTGGCTGCTGAATACCGTGGGAGAGCAGGCGCGCAAGGCCGGCATCAAGATGCCGGAAGTGGCCGTGTACGAGGGCGAGCCGAACGCCTTCGCCACCGGCGCCACCCGCAACGGCTCGCTGGTCGCGGTGTCCACGGGCCTCCTGGCCTCGATGTCGCAGGAGGAGGTCGAAGCCGTGCTGGCGCACGAGGTGGCGCACATCGCCAACGGCGACATGGTCACGCTGACCCTGGTCCAGGGCGTGGTCAACACCTTCGTGGTGTTCCTGGCGCGGGTGGTCGGCTACGCGGTCGACCAGATGCTGCGCCGGAACGACAGCGAACAGTCGGGGCCGGGCATCGGCTACATGGTCACGGTGGTGGTGTGCGAGATCCTGTTCGGCATCCTGGCCAGCATCATCGTGATGTACTTCTCGCGCCAGCGCGAATTCCGCGCCGACCGCGGGGCTGCACAGATCCTGGGCCGCCCGCAGCCGATGATCGCGGCGCTGCGCCGCCTGGGCGGCCTGGCCGAAGGGGAGCTGCCGAAGAACATGGCGGCGTTCGGCATTTCCGGCAAGGGCGCGCTGTCGTTGTTTTCCAGCCACCCGCCGATCGAGGCGCGCATCGCGGCATTGCAGGCGCAATGACCGGCCCCGCCGCGGGGAGCGCGCTGTCGGCGGTGCTGCAGCGCCTGGCCGAGGAGGAGGGCGAGCGGATCTCGATCGGCGACCTGCTCGCGGCACTGGGCGACCGCGCGCTCGGCGCCCTGATGTTCGTGTTCGCCTTTCCCAACGCGCTGCCGGCGCTGCCCGGCACCTCGGCCATCCTCGGCCTGCCGCTGGTGTTCCTGGCGGCGCAGCTGGCGTTCGGGCGCCGGCCCTGGCTGCCGCGCTTCATCGCGGCGCGTTCGATACCGCGCCCGGCCTTCCGCGCGCTGGTAGGGCGCATGCACCCCTGGCTGCAGCGCGCCGAGCGCCTGCTGCGCCCACGGGCTAGCGCACTGGCGCTGCCGCCGATGGAATACCTGGTGGGCGCGGTGTGCCTGGTGCTGGCCGTGGTCGTGCTGCTGCCGATCCCGATGGGGAACATGCTGCCGGCCTTTTCGATCAGCCTGCTGGCGCTCGGCATTCTCGAACGCGACGGCTACTGGATCCTGGCCGGACTGGCCGCGGCCCTGGCATCCGCCGCGCTGGTGTCGGGCGTGGTGATCGTGTTCGTGAAGATGGCGCTGTACGCGGTGGCGGCCTGGCTGCCCTAGGCGCCGGTGTCGCCGTCAGCGTACGGGACGGGGTTGCCGGCGGCGGTCGCGCTGGCGGAAGTGTTCGGGAGAGCACAGCACGCGCAGGGCCACCCGGCGCGGCACCCCGACCTGTTCCATGAACAGCAGGGCGGGATGGACGCCGTAGCGTGCGCATAATTTCAGGCCCTCGTCGACCTGGCCAGCCGTCACCAGGTCACTGCGTGCATCGTTCCTGCTCTGCTCTGCCATGCGTTCCTCCATGCGAGCGAAGGATGCTAGCAGAGCTGTAAATGCACTTAAAGTAAATTCTTAAGACTTTGCATTAAGTTTATGTTTTAGTGGCTAAACAGCAAAAATTGCTGGTTTGGTATTGCGCACTATTGAGACTGAAGTTAGTGCTGCTTTGCATGATTTGCAAGCGGATAGCCTTGCTCAGCCAAGCATGCGGTTGAACAGCTCGCGCACGGCCAGGCCGCCGCCACCGATGAGCAGACTGAAATACAGGATGGTGACGACGTTGCTGACGTGACCCAGCAGTACGCTGACGCCGTCGCGCTGCAGCAGGCCGATCGCCAGGAACAGCAGGGCGACCGCGGGGAAGGTGTTGCTGAACGGGATCAGGCCGAAAGGCATCATCAGCAGCACGGCGCCCAGGATCAGGCCGGCGTTGTTGAGATGCTGGATCGAGCCATTCGCCACTAGCCACTGGATACGATTCGGCTTGCACACGCGTTCGATCCGGTACAGCCAGGGCAGCGCCTTGCGCAGCGCCGGGCGCAGCTTGCTGGTGGAAATCGTCCGGTGCTTCAGCTTTGCCGGGACCCAGAGTTCGCGGCCGAACAGGCGGCTGACGCCGATCAGGAGGATCGCGGCGCCGAACACGGTGCTCACCCCCGGAATCGACACCGGAATCAGGAAGACAAGGGTGAGCAGGGCGGTCAGGATCAGCAGGCCTTCGTTGCCGACGCGGCGGATCAGTTCGCTCAGAGTGATGCCGCCAGGCGGCAGGGAGCGGACCATGCCGCGCAATTTCTTGAAGACCGGTTCAGCTTGCATGGGTTCTTTCATCGTGCTTCTCATGGTTCCTGGCGGGAAGGCAAGAGTATAGTGCAGGAGCGCATGCGTCCGCCGCCTGAATGGCAAGTGCGCGCAGCCCGCAGGCCGCTGTCCGTTCCCGTTCAGCCGCGCCGCGCAGCCTCGATCGCCGCCACGTCGATCTTGCGCATCGTCATCATCGCCTCGAACACGCGCTTCGCCACGGCCGGGTCGGGGTCGGCAATGCCTTCACTGAGCATGCGTGGCGTGATCTGCCAGGACAGGCCCCACTTGTCCTTGCACCAGCCGCAGGCGCTTTCCTGGCCGCCGTTGCCGACGATGGCGTTCCACAGGCGGTCGGTTTCTTCCTGGTCATCGGTGGCGATCTGGAAGGAAAAGGCTTCGGTATGGGGGAAGACCGGGCCGCCGTTCAGGCCGATGCAGGGGATGCCGGCCACGGTGAAGGCGACGGTCAGTACGTCGCCTTGCTTGCCGGCCGGATAGTCACTCGGTGCGCGGAAGACCTCGCCGAGCGCGCTGTCGGGAATGGTCGCCGCGTAGAACTGCGCCGCTTCCAGCGCGGTTCCGTTGAACCAGAGGCAAATCGTGTTCTTGCTGACCATGGCATGTCTCCCATCGTAGGCACATCGTTCGGAATGTCGCGCGCCAGCATAACGCAATCGCGCGCCTTCCTCGCTTGCCACGGTCTCCCTTACGAAAGATCAGTCTAGGTCGGAAGCGTCGTGACGCTCGGGAACCTGCTCCTCCGGATTGCCACGAACCCGGTTGACCTTGCGGCCGCGGACGACGGCCGGGCGCGCCGCGATCTCGTCGGCCCAGCGGCGCACGTGCCGGTACTCGTGCACGGAGAGGAATTCGCCGGCCTCGTACAGCTCGCCGCGCACCATGCCGCCGTACCACGGCCAGATCGCCATGTCGGCGATCGTGTACTCGCTGCCGGCCACAAACTGCTTGTTGGCCAGCTCGCGCTCGAGCACGTCGAGCTGGCGCTTGGTTTCCATCGCATAGCGGTCGATCGGATACTGCAGTTTTTCCGGCGCGTAGGCATAGAAGTGGCCGAAGCCGCCGCCCACGAAAGGCGCCGAACCCATCTGCCAGAACAGCCAGTTCATGGTCTCGGCGCGCGCCGGACCATCTGTTGGCAAGAAGGCGCCGAACTTCTCGGCCAGGTAGACCAGGATCGAGCCGGATTCGAACACGCGCACCGGCTGTTCGGCGCTGCGGTCGACCAGGGCCGGGATCTTGGAATTCGGGTTGATCTCGACGAAGCCGCTCGAGAACTGGGCGCCCTCGTTGATCTTGATGAGCCAGGCGTCGTACTCGGCGCCGCTGTGGCCGAGGGCCAGCAGCTCTTCCAGCATGATGGTCACCTTCACGCCGTTGGGCGTGGCCAGCGAGTACAGCTGCAGCGGGTGCTTGCCGACCGGCAGTGCGGCCTCGTGGGTCGGGCCGGCGACCGGGCGGTTGATGTTGGCGAAGGTGCCGCCGCTGGAAGCGGGCGGGGTCCAGACTGTGGGTGGGACGTACTGGTCGGTCATCGGGCGCTCCTTGGGCATCTGGTCAAAGTAGCCATTCTAGCCGCGGCATGCCGGACCTGCCCAAACCATGAGAAAGCATGAGGGTCAGGTCTGACATTCGGACACGAGCTCGAGCGTTACTCCGATGTTGTATTGCTCAGTCCGTGTCTGAATGTCAGACCTGACCCCGACTTAAAAAAAAGAAAACCCCGCCGGGGCGGGGTTTCGGTCAGGGCGGGCAGGGCTTAGATGTAAGCCGCCAGCGCGCCTTTCATCTTCTTCAGCGCAGCCGATTCGATCTGGCGGATGCGCTCGGCCGACACGCCAAACTCTTCGGCCAGCGTGTGCAGCGTGGCGCCCGAACCGTCGTCGTTGGCCAGCCAGCGCGCTTCGACGATGCGGCGCGAACGCGGGTCCAGCTTCGACAACGCGGTCTCCAGGCCTTCCGACTGCAGGCGGTCGTGTTGCTCGGCCTCCAGCACGCGGGTCGGCTCCTGCTGCTCCGACGACAGATAGGCGATCGGGGCGAACTTGTCGTCTTCGTCGTCGGTTGGCGATTCGAGGGCGATGTCGCGGCCCGACAGGCGGGTTTCCATCTCGATCACTTCTTCACGCTTGACGTCGAGCATCTTCGCCAGCTCGTCGACCTGGCTCGGGGTCATGGTGTCCAGACCCTGCTTGTTGCTGCGCAGGTTGAAGAACAGCTTGCGCTGGGCCTTGGTCGTGGCGACCTTCACCAGACGCCAGTTCTTCAGGATGTATTCGTGCATCTCGGCCTTGATCCAGTGCATCGCGTACGAGACCAGACGCACGCCCTGGTTCGGGTCGAAGCGCTTGACCGCTTTCATGAGGCCGATATTGCCTTCCTGGATCAGGTCGGCGTGCGGCAGGCCATAGCCGAGGTAGCCGCGCGCGATCGACACGACCAGGCGCAGGTGCGACAGCACCAGCTTCTGTGCAGCGTCCAGGTCATTCTTTTCCCGGAGCGACTTCGCCAGCGATACCTCTTCCTCGTGAGTCAGCATCGGCAGGCGGTTGACGGCAGAAATGTAGGCATCGATGTTGCCCAGATTGCCAGAGAAACCCAGTCCCAGAGCACGACTGCCGGCCGGAACCAATGCGGATTGTGCGGACATTTTCAATTTCCTCGTAGTAGACTTACTGCATCCCAATGTGCCACCGACCCATGCCGCGTGACACCAGCGTTACTGCTTGTTACCTGGATGCTTTCCTTGATTTCGCTGTATTCAAGACATATATTAGCACTCTCCATGTGTGAGTGCTAGGCAGGCCATCGATTTATCGAAATCGATTAAGTTTGGCTAAAGTATTGCTCTTGGGAATCAAAATCGCGCCGCTTTAACTGTAGTGCAGGCGACCCCAATTCAGTTGATTTAGCTCAAAAGTGAGCAAAAACCCGCTGGAAAACGTGTTAGAGACAGGTTAAAGGCCTGAGGAGCGGCCTTCTGTTGGATGGCGCACATTCGTCAAAGCCGGCCTGTAGGAATAGCGCTCGTGTGAACGTAGGGTGGGGCGGGTCAGCAGTTTGAAGAAGAGGGGCAAGATTGGGCGCGCGCCCGGCCCAAGCGGCCCGCGCGCCCAGTGGAGTCTGCCTTATTGCACGCGCGCCAGGTGCCGCTGCACCGACAGCATCGCGCCGATCAGGCCGAGGCCCGCGCTGATCGCGAGGACGCCGGCGGTTTCCAGTGCGCCGAGCGGCGCCAGCTGGAATTCCGACGCATACAATCTTGCAAAGTCCGCAATCACGCCGTTCAGCGGCTGCAGGGCCAGCACCACGGCGCCGAGCGCCACCGCGCCCGCGCACAGGCCGAGCAGGCCGCCGGTGTAGTAGAAGGGGCGGTGGATGAAGTTGTCCGTGGCGCCCAGCAGCTTCGACACGTTGATTTCCTCCTTCTGCGTCAGCACCTGCAGGCGGATGGTGTTGAACACCACCGCGATCACCACGATGCCGAGCGTGACCGCCAGCAGCAGCAGGGCCAGACGCAGGATGGCCAGCATGGCGGCCAGGCGCTTCACCCAGGCCGAATCGACCTGCACCACGTCCACGCCGGGCAGGGTGCGCAGCTGTTCGGTGATCGCGTCGACCTGGCTTGCTGCGCTGCTGCCGTCCAGGCGCAGCTTGAAACTGTCCGGCAGCGGGTTTTCGCCCAGCGTGTCGATCACGTCACCCAGGCCGCTCCCGGCCTTCATCGCGGCCAGCGCTTGCTCGCGCGGGATGAAGTCGACGTCGGCCTTGCCGCCGCCGGCTGCGATCGCGCGAATGCGCGGCTGCAGGGCGGTCGCTTCCTCGCGTGTCGCCTCGAGCTTCATGAAGACGCTGATCTCCGGGTCGACCGAGAGCTGCTCGGACAGCGGGCGCACGTTGTCGAGCAGGGTGATGCCGGCGATCGGCAGCATCAGGGCGAAGGCGACGACGAGCACGTTGAACAGGAAGCTGCCCGGCGATTTGCGCACCGTGGACAGGGCCGCTCCCAGGGCGAAGCGGTGCTGGCGGATCCAGGGGCTCATGCGGCGTCTCCCACCAGCTGGCCATGCTCGAGACGGATCACGCGCGCCGCCGCACTGTCGAGCACCTGGTCGTCGTGGGTCGAGATCACGCAGGTCACTCCGACGGCGTTGAAGGCGCGCAGCGCGTCGAGCACCTTGTCGGCCGCCACGCGGTCGAGGTTGGCGGTCGGCTCGTCCGCCAGGATGATCTGCGGGCGGTTGACGATGGCGCGCGCCACCGCCACGCGCTGCTGCTCGCCGCCGGAGAGTTCCAGCGGCATTGCCCTGGCGCGCTCGAGCAAGCCCACCTTGTCGAGGGCGGCCCGGGCGCGCTGCTCGGCCTGTGCCTTGGGGGCGCCGGTGACGAGCAGGGGCAGCATGACGTTGCCGAGGATGTTGCGGTCGTTGAGCAGGCGCTGGTGCTGGAAGATCAGGCCCAGGTTACGGCGCAGGAAAGGAATGCCGGCCCGCTTGAGGCGGCCGATGTCCTGGCCGTTGACGGTGACCACGCCGCTGCTGGGCCGCTCGACGGCGGCCACCATCTTCATCAGGGTCGACTTGCCCGCGCCGGACGGGCCGGCCAGGTAGACCAGCTCGCCCTTGCCGATATTGAGGGAGACGTCGCGCAGCGCGTAAGCGTCAGGGGAATATTGTTTGGAGACGGACTGGAATTCGATCATCGATGGTCCGTTCCTTCAACCCAGCAGCGCTTCGACGAATTCTTCGGCGTTGAACGGCTGCAGGTCGTCCAGCTTTTCGCCCACGCCGATGAAGTACACCGGCACCGGGCGGGTACGCGCGATCGCGGCCAGCACGCCGCCCTTGGCGGTGCCGTCCAGCTTGGTGATCACCAGGCCGGTCAGCTGCAGGGCGTCGTCGAAAGCCTTCACCTGGGCCAGCGCGTTCTGGCCGGTGTTGCCGTCGATGACCAAGAGGGTCTCGTGCGGGGCGCCGTCCATGCCCTTGCCGATGACGCGCTTGATCTTCTTGAGTTCTTCCATCAGGTGCAGCTGGGTCGGCAGGCGGCCGGCGGTGTCGACCATGACCACGTCGGTGCCGCGCGCCTTGCCCGACTGGACCGCGTCGAAAGCGACGGCGGCCGGGTCGCCCGAGGCCTGCGAGATCACGGTGACGTTGTTGCGCTGGCCCCAGACCATCAGCTGCTCGCGCGCGGCGGCGCGGAAGGTGTCGCCCGCGGCCAGCAGCACCGACTGGTCGAAGCGCTGCATGTGCTTGGCCAGCTTGCCGATGGTGGTGGTCTTGCCGGCGCCGTTCACGCCCGAGATCATCATCACCAGCGGTTCGTGGCGGCCCAGTTCGAGGGGCTTCTGCAGCGGCGCCAGCAGCTCGATCATGAGTTCCTTGAGCGCGGCCTTGACCTGGGCGGCGTCGAGCAGCTTGTCTTCCTTGACCTTGCGGCGCAGGGCGCCCAGCAGGTGCTCGGTGGCGTCCATGCCGGCATCGGACATCAGCAGCGCCGCTTCGAGCTCCTCGTATAGGTCTTCGTCGATGCGCGCACCGACGAACAGCAGCGACAGGTTGCTCGAGGTCTTGGACAGGCCAGCCTTCAGGCGCGCCATCCAGGATGTCTTCTGTTCCGCGGCGCTGGTCGGGCGTTCCGCGGTTTCCGGGAACAGTTCGCCGATATCCGCTGCGACGGGCGGGGCGGCCGGCGCAGCCGGCGCGATAGCGGGCGCGGCGACTGGTGCCGGCGGCGGCGGGCTGACCGGTGCGTCCAGCGCACCCGGCACGAACATCGGCGCCGCTGCGGGCGCGGCCTGGTCCGGCGCCGAGACCTCGGTTTCAGGCTTCTTTCTCTTGAAGAAACTAAACATAAATGGGGGCGATTCCTGCGCACGCTGCCGGCTGGCGCCGGCGATGAGAAAAGTAGCGAATATTTTACCAGAGCAGCAAGACGCCACCCGGAATGCCAGGTATCGACGCTAGAAGATGCGTGGAAGGAACTCTTTGTTGTGTTATTGATGAAACCGACTGGTTACTCAACAGTGCGCGTCTGGAAAACGACAGCGACTTGCGTTAAATTGAACAGAGAGAGAAAACCACAAAATACAACGGGGCACACCGTGAAAATTACCAATTTTCTGAAGCGCCTCATCTATGGCGACAACGCCACGGATGGCAGCGCCGCGAACATGCGCAACATTATCGTGTGGGCGTTTATCGCCCTCGTCGCATTGTTCCTGACCAACCCGTCGGGTGAGCCGGTCAGTATCTTCGACAAGCCGATTCCGCTGCCGGCCGAGCTGGGCTTGGGGCAGTAGGGCGGTGGTCGGCAGGCCGACCACCGTACGACATCAACGGCCAGCCTTGGCCGCTTCCGCCGTCTTGCGGATCGTCTCGAGCGTCGCGTTCGGCGTAATCAGATTGCCGTCGTAGCGCAGCTCGATCACCGCCGGCAGCTTGCGTTCGTTCGCATGCGCCAGCGCGCGCTGCAGGGCGGGCGCGAATTCCTCGGTCTTCTCGACCACCTCGCCGTGGCCGCCATAGGCGCGCGCCAGTGCGGCGAAATCCGGATTGTGCAGGCTGGTACCCGACACGCGGCCCGGGTAGTCGCGCTCCTGGTGCATGCGGATGGTTCCGAACATGCTGTTGTTGAACACCAGGATGATCACGCCGGCGCCGTACTGCACCGCGGTGGCCAGTTCCTGGCCCGTCATCATGAATTCACCGTCACCGGCGAAGGTGACCACCGTGCGCTGCGGATCGATGATCTTGGCCGCCACGCCGGCCGGCACCGCATAGCCCATGGCGCCATTGGTCGGCGCCAATTGGGTGCGCTTGCCGCCGTAGCGGTAGAAGCGGTGCGCCCAGGTCGCGTAGTTGCCGGCGCCGTTGGTGATGATGGTGTCGCGCGGGCTTTGGCGCATGAGTTCCTGCACCACTTGCCACAGGTCGAGCGGCGCAGCGCCGTCGCGGAAGATCGGCGGCTGCGCCTGCCAGGCGGTCAGGTCGGCCCTGGCTTCTTCCACTGTGTTAGCCCAGGCCGAGGAATCCACCGGCTCCATCGCGGCCAGCATCGCGCACACCTGCGGAGCGCCGCTGGCGATCATCAGATCGGCCTGGTAGACGCTGCCCAGCTCTTCCGGATCCGCGTGGATGTGGACCAGGCGCTGGCGCGGGACCGGGGAGGACAGCAGCGAATAGCCGCTGGTGGTCATCTCGCCCAGGCGCGGGCCGATGGCGATCACCAGATCGGCTTCCTTCACGCGCGCCGCCAGTTTCGGGTTGATGCCGATGCCGACGTCGCCCACGTAGTTCGGATGCGCGTTGTCCATCAGGTCCTGGAAGCGGAAGGTGCAACCGACCGGCAGCCGGTTGGCTTCGGCGAAGCGGGCCAGGTCGGCGCAGGCCTGGTCGGACCAGGAGCCGCCGCCGAGCAGCACGATCGGGCGCTGGCTTTCGGCCAGCATGGCACGCAGCTGGGCGACCTGTTCGGTCGATGGTGCTGCCTGCACCGGCTGGTAGCGGCGCGCATCAGGCACTTCCGCTTTGTTGACCAGCATGTCTTCCGGCAGGGCCAGCACCACCGGGCCGGGGCGGCCGCTGGTGGCGACCTGGAAGGCGCGCGCGATGTATTCGGGGATGCGGTCGGCGCGGTCGATCTGGGTGACCCATTTGGCCATCTGGCCGAACATGCGGCGGTAGTCGATTTCCTGGAAGGCTTCGCGGTCGATGAAGTCGCTGCCGACCTGGCCGATGAACAGGATCATCGGGGTCGAGTCCTGGAAGGCGGTGTGCACGCCGATCGAGGCGTTGGTGGCGCCAGGGCCGCGGGTGACAAAGCAGATGCCTGGTTTACCGGTCATCTTGCCGTAGGCCTCCGCCATGAACGCCGCGCCACCTTCCTGCCGGTTGATCACGAAGCGGATATCCGAATCGTGCAGTGCGTCCAGCACGTCCAGGTAGCTTTCGCCGGGCACGCCGAAGGCGGTGTCCACGCCATGGGTATGGAGCGCATCGACCAGGATCTGGCCGCCGGTGCGGGAAGGGTGGGTCATGGTTGGGTCTCGTCCTTGATGATTTTGCTATCCAAGCATTCTATGTGGATGAGGTGGGGAAGGATTTTGAAATGGCGACACGAAATTTCAGAAAACGTGGTCACTTGGCGATAGGTTGCGCAAGCCCAATCGGTTACAATGCCCTCCGTGAAGCAGGCCAGACAGCCGCTGGCCGTCATCTTCGGGTGATGGCGGGAGGAAGGTCCGGACTCCACAGAGCAGGGTGACGGTTAACGGCCGTCCGCTGAAAGCCGCAAGGTATAAGGCGAGGAATAGGGCCACAGAGACGAGCGTATTAAGTTACGGTGAAACGCGGTAACCTCCACCTGGAGCAATTCCAAATAGGCACGCGTTGATGTTGCTCGCGGAGCGTGCGGGTAGGAAGCTTGAGCGCTGGAGTAATCCAGCGCCTAGAGGAATGGCTGTCATAGGGGCGTCCCGCAAGGGAGACCACTACACAGAATCCGGCCTATCGGCCTGCTTTACATGAATTCCGGTAGTCCTTGGTGGAGTCATCGATGCATCAATACATCCTTGCCCTCGACCAGGGCACCACCAGCTCGCGCGCCATCGTCTGCGATCGCGCCGGCTTGGCCGTAGCGAGCAGCCAGCACGAATATCCCCAGCATTTCCCCGAACCCGGTTGGGTCGAGCACGACGCCCTCGACATCTGGCACAGCCAGCTCGCCTGCGCGCGCGAGGCGCTGCGCCAGGCCGGCATCGACGGACGGCAGCTCGCCGCCGTTGGCATCGCCAACCAGCGTGAAACCACGGTGCTGTGGGACCGCGCCACCGGCGAACCGGTCGCGCGCGCCATCGTCTGGCAGGACCGCCGCACCGCCGCCACGTGCGACCGCCTGCGCGAACAGGGCAGGGCGGAGGACATCCGGCAGCGCACCGGCCTCGAAGTCGACGCTTATTTTTCCGCCACCAAGCTGCAATGGCTGCTCGAGCACGTGCCGGGCGCCAGGACCCGCGCCGAGCGCGGCGAACTGGCCTTCGGCACGGTCGACAGCTGGCTGGTGTACCGCCTGTGCGGGCGCCACGTCACCGACGCCGGCAACGCCGCGCGCACCATGCTCTTCAATATCCACACGCTGCGCTGGGACGAGGAACTGCTGGCCCTGTTCGACATCCCGGCCGGCGTGCTGCCGGACCTCGTCGCCAGTTCGGAGGTCGTCGGTCTGGCGGCCGAAGAATGCTTCGGCGCCGCGGTGCCGATCGCCGGCATCGCCGGCGACCAGCAGGCCGCCACCTTCGGCCAGGCCTGTCACCGCCAGGGACTGGTCAAGAATACCTACGGCACCGGCTGCTTCATGCTGATGCATGCCGGCGCCACGCCGCCGGTCTCGTACAATCGCCTGCTGTCCACCGTCGGCTGGACCATTGGCGGCGCCACCGACTATCTATTGGAAGGCAGCGTCTTCATGGGCGGCGCCACCGTGCAGTGGCTGCGCGACGGCCTCGGCATCATCAGGCAATCCGGTGAGGTCGAGGCGCTGGCCCTGAGCGTGCCGGACAGCGGCGGCGTGATGCTGGTGCCGGCCTTCACCGGCCTGGGCGCCCCGCACTGGGACCAGTATGCGCGCGGCACCATCGTCGGCATGACGCGCGGGACCACGGCCGGCCACATCGCCCGCGCCGCGGTCGAGGCGATCGCCTACCAGAGCGCGGAACTGCTGGCGGCGATGCAGAAGGATGCATCGTGTGCCGTCCTTGAAATGCGCGCCGACGGCGGCGCCGCCCGCAACGACCTCTTGATGCAGTTCCAGGCCGACCTGCTCGGCATCCCCGTCGTGCGGCCGCGCGTGCTTGAAACCACGGCGCTGGGCGCGGCCTACCTGGCCGGACTGGCGGTCGGCTACTGGGAGGGGGTCGACGAGATCGCCCGCCAGTGGCAGGTCGAGCGGCGTTTCGAACCGGCGATGGAGGCCGGCCGGCGCGCCGAGCTGATGGCGCGCTGGGGCCGGGCTGTGGAGCATGCGAAGGGCTGGGCGAACGGCTAGCCGGCGTGGTTCAGAACAGCTTGAAGCCGCCCAGGTCGGTGTTGAAGCCAAGCCAGGTCAGCGCAGCCGCGGCCAGCATCCCGAGCACCAGGTAGAGCTTCCAGGATCTACCTTGGGCGACGTAGGGGTCCCGCAGGCTGCGCTCCGCCCCTTCCGGCAGCCTGGCCATGCGGGTCAGCGCCGTGCCGAAGGGGATGTTGATGCGGGCGCGGGCGTTCACGGCCCAGCCGTTCGCGTCCAGGATGGGACCCAGGTTGCGGTTCCTCAGCTTGAAGAAGGCCATCGCCACGGAAGGGCCCGAGATCGCCAGGAACAGGCCCACCATCGCGAGCGGCATCTGCCAGCCCTTGAGGCCAAGGAAGCCCGTGACCACCGAGGCCAGGGCGGTGCCGATGGCGCCGATCGCGAGCCCGAGGGCGGCGAAGATGCCGGCGAAGCGCGCCGCGTCGAAAGGCGTGGGGGCAGGTCCGGGCCTGGCGCCGGATTCGACCTTGCTGCCGGCCTCGGTGACCAGCTTGGACGTCATGTCGTCCACGCCCTTGGCCCGGGTGGCGGCAAATTTCTCCATCTGCTCGCTGATCAGGCGGGTGGCCTTGCGGTAGGGCGCCCAGAAAGCCTGGCGGATGCTGATCGGGTGATCCACGATCTTGGTGATGGTGGCATCCCAGTCCTTGCCCTCGCGGTCATAGAAGATGCCGTTGCGACCGACCATGAGCTGGTCCGAATCGCCGGCCGTGAACGCGGCGGCGATCGTCATCTTCTGGCCGGCGCGCACACAGTCGCAATACGCCAGGTAGACCCCGGACAGGCTGGCCAGCACGCCGTGGCGCGCCGGGTCCAGCACCTTGATGCAGAGCTCGCAGCTGCGGCCGTCCAGGAACAGGGTGCCGGCCTGGAACATGGCCTTGTCGTCGCTACTATAGAAGTTGCGGAAGGAGACGAAGTTATTGGCCAGCTGTTCCAGGTCGCGCACATACCGCACCAGGCGTTCCACCTCGGCGATGAGGTCCGCTTCCGGGGCCAGGGCCAGGTCGCGCGACAGGAGCTGGTCGATGGCGGCGCGGATGCCGGGTGCGAGGAAGGCTTGCAGGCGGGAGGTCTCGAGCTTGGCCAGGGGTGTTTCCGGACGGGCCGCCTGCCAGGCCTGGTAGGCGGCAAAGCGGTCCTTCAGGTTCTCCCACTCGCCGGCGCCCAGGCTTTCCCGGTCTCCCAGCAGGGGCTGGACCACCTGGTTGCGCAGGGCCGCTACTGCCGCCGTCCAGGCCGGATTGATGCCGGACTCCAGCGGCAGCGCACCGCCGGCCTGGACGTAGGCGATCGGCAGGGCCGCCAGGACGGCGTCGTCCGCCGTCAGGCTCCGGGCGCCGACGGCGCGGATCTCTTCCGGTGCGCCGTTCATCAATTCCGCGGCCCGTGGGTCGAACTCGGCCAGGCGGCAGCGGGTGAAATAATCGTCGGCCTTGACCCGGATCGCGGCCAGGGCGGCGAAGGCGGATCCGGTGTCGGCGCCGAGGGGCAGCAGGGTGGCGTCGTCGCGGGGGCGGGACTGCCAGGCGAGCCAGGCTTCGGCTTCGGTAAAGAAGCGGTCGGCGAGCGCCTGGTCGATGCCTGCCGCGCCGCTGCGATCCGGCACGCTGCCCAGGGTGTCCACGATGGCGGCGAAAACCGGCTCCAGTGCCTCGTCGCAGGCGGCGGCGGTGATGACGCCGTCGCCGTTGAAGGCCATGCCGGAGAAGATGCGGTCGCTGTCGCTGACATCCTCGACGCTGATGGTGTCGCTGCCGCCCTTGCCCAGGCTGTCCAGCACGTGGCGCGCCGAGGTCAGGAGCCGCGCACCGGCTTCGCTGTCGATGTCGAGGGCGGCCAGCGGCAGCGGGCCGCCCCGCGCCAGGACATCGGGGGAGGCCAGCCGCGCCGCCGCCCAGTCGATGGCGGCGATCAGTTCCGGAGCCCGGATGTGTCCGTCGTTGTCCGTATCCATCAGCGCCAGGGTGCGGCGGTCGAATTCCAGGCCCTGGACGGGACAGGAAAGGGCGACCCACAGCTTCTGGTCGAGCTGCTTGAGGTTGACGAAGTCGGCCCCCGTGTCGAGGCGGACCTGGGTGAAACCGCCGGCGGAAAAGAAGCGCCATGGATGACGCGCCTGGTCCTCGACGACAGGAGAAGGGAGATCCAGGAGGTGGCGATCCAGCGGGGCGTTCATGACAGGGCCTCGCAGGCGCGGCATGTTCCCATGCGGGTGTGGACGGTGGAAGTGATAGGGGGTAGGACAACTGCCATGTCGAGCTTGGCCAGGGAGGCCTGGGTCATTGTACGGAGCCCGGCAGTCTAGCCTAAAATTTATCGCTAAGAAGTTGGTCGGAGATTTATACCAAAGAGCAGCGCGCCTTCGTGGCGCATTTCGCACCGCTTTCCGCGCATCTGGCGCCGCCGACCGGCCATGTCGTCGCAAACCTGCCGGCGCACTACCCGCCCTGATAAGGTGGCGTGCATCGACCACCATGCGAAAGCCCGTCATGCTGCAGCAGATCCTCATCAAGACCCCACTGTATGTCTGGGCCATCCTCGCCTTCCTGGTCTATCGGGGCGTGCTGGCCGCGCGCGAGCGCGACGTGACACTCACCCGGATGGCGATCGTTCCGGTGGTCATGCTGGTGCTGGCGCTGCACGCCATCGCCACCCAGTTCGGCATGGCGAGCGTGGCCATGCCGGCATGGCTGCTCGGCGCGGCTGTCCTGACGCTGCAGCGCCTGGCTTTTGGCCGTAGCTGCGTCCTCGCGGCCGCCGGCGCGGGGAGGGTGCGACTGCGCGGCAGCTGGACGCCGCTCGCCCTGATGCTGGCGGTATTCTCGATCAAGTATGTGCTGGCGGTCGTGCTGGTGATCCTGCCCGAGATGGCAGGACAGGCGATCTTCGTGGCCACTGTGTGCGGCCTCCTTGGCCTGTGCAATGGCTACTTCCTGGGCCAGCTGGTGCGCGATATCGCCTCGGCCCGCCGCATCCCGCATGAGCAGTCCAATGGTGTGCCGTCCACGATTGCCGATGCCGTATGATCCCCGCAGCGGCGGCGCCCAGCTCGCCGATTCGCAGGAGAAAACATGCTGAAACTGGGAGAAACCGATCCCCGGCTGATCGACAAGCTCGGCACACTCGCCGCACGCGTGGTGGAAGACGCACTCGCCTCGGGCCTGACCTGGGACCAGGCCGTCGTCGCCCTGGGCGTCGCGGCCAAGGCCATGTCGGCCAAGGCGGCCAGCCAGGGCGGCGCCGCGCCGGCCGACTACGCCCTGCATGCCGAGAAGCGCCTGAAGGAAGGCATGGACCGCAGCGCCGCGGTCCTCAAGGCCTACCTGAGCTGAGGCGTGACATTCCGAGAGTTTGCAAGCCTGCGGCAGATGGCATGATCTGCCGGATGCAAACGAAGGATGGACGAGAATGAAGCACACCAAGCCTGACTACTGGTTCGCTGCCAAACCGCCGGGACACGGATGGGGATGGGGACCGCCGCTGACCTGGCAGGGCTGGGCGGTCCTGGTGGGCTTCATCATGCTGCTGATCGCGGGATCGGCCCTGGTCCTGCCCTACGGCACCGGCATCTTCCTCGCCTACGTCGCCGTCCTCGGCGCGCTGCTGATCTTCATCTGCGCGAAGAAAGGGGAGCCGCCGGGATCCTAGAACCCGATCCGGCCCTTGCCAGGCGTTGGCCGGATGCGGATGTCGTCCACGCTCACGCGTTCGCGTCCGGCCGCTACCGCATGGCCCAGGCCATCGAGCAGGGTCTTGCGCAGGTCGCGCGGCGACACGTTCACCAGCTTGTCCAGCACCACGTCGCCCAGTCTTGGGTCGAAGGCCGCCAGGTTCAGTTCGTCCAGCAGCCCGGCATACATGCGCTGGGCGATGCCGGCCGCCTGTTCCGGCGTCGGGGTCGGTACCTCGTACACCGCCATGCGATTGAGCAGCGGATGCGGGATGCCTTCGACCGAGTTCGCGGTCAGCACCCAGAAGATCTGCGAAGCGTCGATCTCGACGTCGATGAATTCGTCGCGGAAGGTGCTGGCCGTTTCCGGTTCCAGCAGCTGATACAGGGCGGCCAGCGGATCGGATTGCGAGGAGCCGCTCGCCTTTTCCACTTCGTCCAGCACGATCACCGGATTGGCGTACTGCCCGCGCACCAGGCGCTCGGCCACCTTGCCGCACTTGGCGCCGCGCCAGCTGGCCGAACTGCCGGTGATGACGAAACCGGCCGACAGCGCATTCATGCTGATCAGCTCGCACTCGGTCTGCATCACCCTGGCCAGGCGCCGCGCGAAGTGGGTCTTGCCCACGCCGGGGCCGCCCAGCAGCAGGATCGGCATGACGTTGAAGCCGCGGTCGCCCGCGTGCGCCAAGGCCAGGTAACGCGCCAGGTCGTCCAGGACTTCGTCGAAATTGGGGCATTCCTCGAACAGGGGATCGAGGGCATCGATCGATGAGGGCTTGGTGACGAAGCGGTCGGCCCCGGTCTCCAGCATGCGCTCGTAGAACGCTTCGAGTTCCGGGGCGCGGCCGCGGCTGCGGTCGAGCGCTTCCTGAACTTCGATCAGGTCGTAGACCGCGCAGGTACGGGCGAGTGTAATGCTCACGGCTTTCTCCTAGGTCGCCCGCCCCCATCCGGCTCCCATCCTGCCGAGCGGGCCGTTAGCCGGATGGGTCTTCGCCATGCCCCGATCCTAACGCGTCCAGCCGAGCACCGCCAATCTCCTACCACTAATTCTGTGCGGCAATTTTAGTTTCCGTGAAAAAAGACATCGTCATGACGTGACGTTGATCAAACGGAAAGCTTGTCATTACAACTGAGGTCCAACCTTCATGTTGTTTCCTAAGTGACTGATTTACGAGACATTTTACCTTGGCGATGCCTCAATAGATGCCGCTAAGTCCTTGGTTTCATTAGACAAATTCGGATTTGCCAAGCGTGAATTCGCTTGACCACCAACATTGATTCCAATAAAGTGGGAAACAGTGTGAAAAAGTGTCGATTTGTGGGGGAGTTTTGGAACCCCAGGCGGCCAAAAAATTCTAAATTGATAATTCTCCAAGCTAGGTAAATACGTGTTCCAGGGCGCGTCAGCGATCAATCTCGATGCTAAAGGAAGGATGTCGATCCCGGCAAAGCATCGTGACGCCCTTGCGGTCCAGTGCGAGGGCCGGATGACGCTGACGAAGCATCCGCACGGCTGCCTGCTGTTCTTCCCGCGCCCGGTGTGGGAGCAGCATCGCGAGCAGATCGCGGCCTGGCCGATGTCGGCCCGTGCGTGGCAGCGCATTTTCCTTGGTAACGCGTGCGATGTCGAGTTGGACAGCGCAGGCCGGGTACTGATTTCGCCCGAGTTGCGCGCCGCCGTGGGTTTGGAGAAAGAAGTCATGATGTTGGGCATGGGCACCCATTTCGAAATCTGGGATGCCGCCAAGCTTGCCGAAAGCGAAGCCGAAGCTGTTGCCGGCGGCATGCCCGATGTCCTTTCCAATTTCTCCTTCTGAGGCGCCGATGACGGAAACAAACACGGTGCCTGGAGCTTTTCAGCATCGCACGGTGCTGCTGGATGAAGCAGTCGACGCGCTCGACCTGACCGGTGAGCGCATCAACGGTACATATATAGATGGCACGTTCGGCCGTGGGGGCCACAGCCGCCTGATCCTGTCCCGACTGGGGCCGCAGGGCCGCCTGATCGCCTTCGACAAGGATCCGCAGGCGATCGCCACCGCGGCAGCAGTGCAGGACCCCCGCTTCACGATTGTGCATGACAGTTTTGCCACGATGATCGACGCGCTTGACGCGCGCGGCATCAGCCAGGTGGACGGCATCTTGCTGGACCTTGGTATTTCGTCGCCCCAGGTGGACGACGCCTCCCGCGGATTCAGTTTCCGCCAGGATGGACCGCTCGACATGCGCATGGACACCACGCGCGGGATGTCGGCGGCCGAATGGCTGGCCACCGCGACGCAACAACAACTGGAAAAGGTTATTCGGGATTATGGAGAAGAACGGTTTGCTTTCCAGATTGCAAAGGCGATTGTTGCTCGCCGCGCAATCCAGCCAATTTCGACCACACGAGAGCTTGCCGCAATCGTGGCAGACACGGTCAAGACTCGCGAAAAGGGCAAAGATCCGGCAACCCGGACCTTTCAGGCTGTCCGGATTTTCATCAATAAAGAGCTTGAAGACCTCGAAGCAGGTCTGAGCGCCGCCTACGCGATGCTGGCGCCGGGGGCGCGCATGTCCGTGATCAGCTTCCACTCGCTGGAAGACCGCATGGTCAAGCAATTCCTCGCGTCCAAGGCCAAAGTGGAGCAGCCGGACCGCCGGCTGCCGATCCGCGCTGTCGACCTGCCGCAGCCCCTGATGAAACTGATCACCAAGACCAAGCCATCCGACCTCGAGGTCGAGGCCAACCCGCGCGCCCGCTCGGCGGTGCTGCGCGTGGCCGAGCGCCTGGGCAATCGTCAGGAAAGCGCTGCATGAGCGTCAAGCTGAACATCGTCCTGACGGTGGCCGTGGTCGGCTGCGCGCTGTCGGTGGTGAACGCGCGCTACCAGTCGCGCCACCTCCTGATCGAACTCGAGCGCCTGAACCAGCATTCGCGCCAGCTCGAGATCGACTGGGCCCAGCTCCAGCTCGACCAGTCCACGCTCGGCAAGAACGAGCGCATCGAGCAGATCGCGCGCAACAGCCTGAACATGTCGCCGCTCACGCCGGCCCGTACCCAGTACCTGACGGAAGGGGCGAAATGAGCCGCACCGAACGTCGCAGCACCTCGCGGGTGGCCGCGTCCAAGGGCGTGGCCTTCTCGAAGAGCCCGGTCCTGGCCGTGAACGTGCCCAACTGGCGCTCGCGCCTGGTGCTGTTCGTGCTGTTCGCGGCCTTCGCCGCGCTGGCCGTGCGCGCGCTCTGGCTGCAGGGCGTGTCCACCCAGTTCCTGCAAAAGCAGGGCAAGAGCCGCTACGAGCGCCTGGTCGAACTGCCGGCCGCGCGCGGCAAGATCATGGACCGCAATGGCCAGGTGCTGGCCTCTTCGCTGCCGGTGAAGGCGGTCGCCGCCTTCCCGAAAGAAGTGCTGAACGCGCCCGACGACAAGCTGGCCGAACTGGCGCGCCTGCTCGACATGCCGCTCTCCGAGGTGCGCACCAAGCTCGATCCGAAGCGCAGCTATGTGTACCTGAAGCGCCAGGTCGAGATGGACAAGGTCGAGCAGATCGAGAAGCTCAAGATCGACGGCATCGACACCCGCAAGGAATACAAGCGCTACTACCCGCAAGGCGAAGTGATGACCCACATGGTGGGCTTCACCAACGTCGAGGACAAGGGCCAGGAAGGCATGGAGCTGTTCCACCAGAAGTCCTTGAACGGCGTGCCGGGCAGCCGCCGCGTCATCCGCGACCGCCTCGGCCACATCGCCGAAGACCTGGGCATGTTCCGCGAGCCGCACCACGGCAAGGACCTGACCCTGTCGGTCGACAGCAAGCTGCAGTACATCGCCTTCACCAGCGTGAAGAACGCGGTCGAGAAGTTCAACGCCCAGGCCGGCGGCGCCGTGGTGCTGGACGTGCACACCGGCGAAGTGCTGGCGATGGCCAACTACCCGACCTACAACCCGAACGACCGCGCCGGCCTGACCGGCGCCCAGCTGCGCAACCGCGTCATCACCGACACCTTCGAGCCGGGATCGACCCTCAAGCCGGTCACGGTGGCGCTCGGCCTGGAAAAGAAGAAGATCACTCCGGACACCGTGTTCGACACCTCCGGCGGGCGCATCGTCGTGGGCGGCCGCCCGATCCGCGACATGCATCCGAAGGACGCCCTGACGACCAGCGGCATCATCCAGAAGTCCTCGAACGTCGGCACCGTCAAGATCGCCCAGATGCTGGAACCGAAGGACATGTGGGAGCTGTACACGAAGCTGGGCTACGGCCAGGCGCCGCGCTTCGGCTTCCCGGGCGCCGTCGCCGGCCGCGTGCGTCCATGGAAATCCTGGAAGCCGATCGAATACGCCAACATGTCCTTCGGCCACGGCCTGTCGGTGTCGCTGCTGCAGCTGGCGCGCTCCTACATGGTGTTCGCGCGCGACGGCGACATCATCCCGCTCTCCTTTTTGAAAGTCACTGAAGAGCCGGTCGGCCAGCAGGTGATCTCGCCCGAGACCGCGGCCAAGGTGCGCACCATGCTGGAATCGGTCGTGGAGCCGGGCGGCACCGCAACGCGAGCCCGGGTGGCCGGCTACCGCGTGGGCGGCAAGACCGGCACCGCCGAAAAGATCGTCAACGGCCGCTACTCGAAGACCGACAACATCGGCTACTTCGTCGGCATCGCGCCGATGTCCAAGCCGCGCTTCGTCATCGCGGTCATGATCGACAACCCGCGCGGGGCCCTGAGAACCGGGGGCAGCGTCGCGGCGCCGACCGCCGCGGACCTGGCCTCGAATGCCTTGCGGGCGGCGAACGTGCCGCCCGACTCATCGATCACCGACATCATCATTCCGGACGAACCGGTAGAGGAGGATTTGTGATGGCGATGAGCCTGAACGACATCTGCCAGTGGATTCGCGCCGCCGCTCCAGGCGGCCGACTCGTTTCCGACTCCCGCCGCGTGGCGCAGGGAGACGTGTTCTTCGCCTATCCGGGCGAAGCCTCGGACGGACGCAGCTACATCGCCGCGGCGCTCGCCGCCGGCGCGGCCGCCGTCGTCTATGAAGAAGACGGATACAGCTGGGACGCGGCGCACGAGGTCCCGCATCTCGGCGTGGCCAAGCTGAAGAAGAACCTGGGTCCGATCGCCCACGGCGTGTTGCAGCATCCGGACGCCGGCATGTTCACCGTCGGCGTCACCGGCACCAACGGCAAGACTTCCTGTGCGGTGTGGACCGGGCAGGCGCTGGCGCGCCTGGGCGAGACCGCCGCCGTGATCGGCACCCTGGGTGTCGGCATCGTGAAGAAAGGGGCGGAACCGCAATTCGACGCCACCGGCTACACCACGCCGGACGCCGTGCTGCTGGCGCAGACCCTGGGCGAGCTGCGTGCCCAGGACGTCGGCGCGCTGGCGATCGAGGTCTCGTCCATCGGCCTGGTGCAGGAGCGCGCCGCCGGCATGCACTTCGACGTCGCCATCTTCACCAACCTGACCCGCGACCACCTCGACTTCCACGGCACGATGGAAGACTATGAGACCGCCAAGCTGAAGCTGTTCGAATGGGAGGGCCTGAAGCATGCCGTGGTCAACCTGGACGACCCGGCCGGCCTGCGCCTGGTGGCGCACCTGCGCACGAACTTCCCGGCGCTGCCGGTGACCGGCTATACGCTCGGGAGCGAGGCCGGGCAGCCGGCCATCGACGGCGTCGCCATCCTGCGCGCCTCGAACATGCGCAGCCGCCACGCGGGCACCGACTTCACGGTCGACAGCCCGGCCGGTACCTCGGTCGTGAAGACCCGTCTGGTCGGCCACTTCAACGTCAGCAATGCGCTGGCGGTGCTGGGCGCGCTGCTGGCCAAGGGCGTGTCCTTGAAGAGCGCGGTGGACGCCGTCGAGGCGCTGGCGCCGGCGCCGGGCCGCATGCAGCAGATCGGCGGCCAGGATGCGCCGATGGTCGTGATCGACTACGCGCACACCCCGGACGCGCTGGAAAAGACGCTGCAAGCCCTGCGCCAGGTGGCCGACGAGCGCGGCGGCCAGCTGTGGTGCGTGTTCGGCTGCGGCGGCGACCGCGACCCGGGCAAGCGCCCGCAGATGGGCGCCGTGGCGCAGGCCGCCGACCACATCCTGGTCACCAGCGACAATCCGCGCAGCGAAGAGCCGGCCAGCATCATCGCCCAGGTCGTTGCCGGCATCGAGAAGGAATACCAGGCCGTGGAAGACCGCGCCACCGCGATCCTGCTGGCCGTGAAGAACGCCGGCAAGCAGGATGTGATTCTGCTGGCAGGGAAGGGCCACGAGCCCTACCAGGAAATCAAGGGCAAGAAGCTCCCGTTCTCCGATGCCGACCACGCTTCGCTGGCATTGACCGCGCGGCTCACCATGATGAGGACCCACTGATGCGCGGTACGCTTGCACAACTGGTCGCCGCGATTCCGGGCGCACGGCTCGTGGGCGGCGACGCCGCCTTCGAGGGCGTGTCGACCGACAGCCGCACGGCGCCCGCCGGTGCGCTGTTCGTCGCCCTCAAGGGCGCGACCTTCGATGCGCACAGCTTCCTCGGCCAGGTCGCCGGGCGTGGCGTCGCCGCGGCAGTCATTAACGAAAATGCGGTGCACGCGCTGCCGGAGGGCTGGACCCTGCCTGCGATCGTGGTGCCGGATACCCTGGTGGCGCTCGGCTGCATCGCCAATGTCTGGCGCACGCAGCATGACATCCCGGTGATCGGCGTGACCGGCTCGAACGGCAAGACCACGGTCAAGGAAATGATTGCCTCCATCCTGGCCGTCGCCGTCGGCGAGGACGCCCGCCTGGCGACCCAGGGCAACCTGAACAACGAGATCGGCGTGCCGCTGACCCTGTTCCGCTTGGGGAAAGCGCATCGCGCCGCCGTGATCGAGATGGGCATGAACCATCCGGGCGAGATCGCCCGCCTGGCCGCCATCGCCGCGCCGACGGTCGCCATGGTGAACAACGCCCAGCGCGAGCACCAGGAATTCATGCACACCGTGGAAGCGGTGGCGCGCGAGAACGGCTCGGTGCTGCAGGCGCTGCCGAGCGACGGCGTCGCGGTGTTCCCGGGCGACGATACGTATACCGACTTGTGGCGCAGCATGGCCAAATGCGAGGTCCTGACCTTTGGCCTGACCAACGAATGCAACGTTAGCGCCAGCTATACCAGCAACGGTTTTGGTAGCCAGCTGCGTATAACAACGTCATCCCGGCGCAGGCCGGGATCCAATTTCGATGCGCAGTCGACTGCGGATGCGGTATCGGCGACGGATGGAAACTTGGATCCCGGCCTGCGCCGGGATGACGGATCAAGCGATAACGGTCAAAACATCGTGAGCGTCACGCTGCAGGCGGCAGGTGAGCACAACGTGCGCAACGCGCTGGCCGCGATCGCCAGCACGCTGGCGGCGGGCATCCCGGTCGAGGCCATCGTGCGCGGCCTGGAAAGCTTCGCCCCGGTCGGCGGCCGCCTGCAGCGCAAGCAGGCCGCCGGCGGCGCGACCGTCATCGACGACACCTACAACGCGAATCCCGACTCGATGCGCGCCGCGATCGACGTGCTGGCGGCGTATGACGCCCCGCGCATCCTGGTGGTCGGCGACATGGGCGAAGTCGGCACGCAAGGTAAGGAGTTTCACGAAGAAGTCGGTGCTTACGCTCAGGCGCGTGGCATCGAACACGTGCTCGCCACTGGCGAACTGGCCCGTCACATGACGGCGTCGGGAGCACGGCATTACGAGCAGTTCGACGAATTATTGGCAGCACTGGATTCAACACTGGGCGGCAATAGGAAAGCGACTGTGCTGGTGAAGGGCTCGCGCTTCATGAAGATGGAGCGCGCGGTCCAGCACCTGACCGGATCAACTATGAGTAAGGACGCCCACTGACATGCTTCTCTGGCTAGCCCAATATTTTCAGGACTACATCGGTCCGCTGCGCGTGTTCAACTACATCACGTTCCGCGCGGTCTTCGCGACCATCACCGCGATCGCCATCGGCCTGGTCTGCGGCCCGGCCGTCATCCGCAAGCTGACCGCCATGAAGGTCGGCCAGGCGGTGCGCACCTATGGCCCGCAGACCCACCTGGCCAAGCACGGCACCCCGACCATGGGCGGCGTGCTGGTGCTGATCTCGATCGGCGTCTCGACCCTGCTGTGGTGCGACCTGTCGAACCGCCTGATCTGGCCGGTGCTGGTGGTGACCATGGGCTTCGGCGCCGTCGGCTGGGTCGACGACTACCGCAAGGTGGTCTACAAGGACCCGGAAGGCATGCGTTCGGGCGAAAAATACTTCTGGATGTCGCTGATCGGCATCGCATCGGCCCTGTACCTGGCGTTCTCGGTCTCGGCCGCGAACCCGTGGGAAGTGCTGCAGCTGTTCTACGCCTGGGTGCAGTCGGGCTTCTCGATGACCCTGCCTCCTAAAGCAGACCTGATCGTGCCCTTCTTCAAGTCGATCAGCTACCCGCTGGGCGTGTGGGGTTTCATCGCGCTGACCTATTGCGTGATCGTCGGTTCCTCGAACGCGGTCAACTTCACCGACGGCCTGGATGGCCTGGCGATCATGCCGACCGTGATGGTCGGCGCCGCCCTCGGCCTGTTCGCCTATCTCACCGGCAGCGTGACCTATGCGAAGTACCTGTTCATCCCCTACATCCCGGGCGCCGGCGAACTGCTGATCTTCTGCGGCGCGATGGCGGGCGCGGGCCTGGCCTTCCTCTGGTATAACGCGCACCCCGCACAGATGTTCATGGGCGACGTCGGCGCGCTGGCGCTGGGCGGCGCGCTCGGCACCATCGCCGTCATCGTGCGCCAGGAAATCGTCCTGTTCATCATGGGCGGCGTGTTCGTGGCCGAAACCCTGTCGGTGATCATCCAGGTCACCTGGTTCAAGTACACCAAGAAGCGCTACGGCGCCGGCCGCCGCGTGTTCCTGATGGCGCCGCTGCACCACCATTTCGAACAAAAGGGCTGGAAGGAGACCAAGGTCGTGGTCCGCTTCTGGATCGTGACCATGATGCTGGTCCTTGTCGGCCTGTCCACCTTAAAACTGCGCTGAAGCTACGCTAAAGAATGAACTACGAAGGCAAATCCGCACTGGTGCTGGGCCTGGGTGAATCCGGGCTGGCGATGGCGCAATGGCTGGCACGTTGCGGCGCGCGCGTGCGCGTGGCCGACACGCGCACCGAGCCGCAGCGCCTGTTCGCCCTGCGCCAGGCGGTACCGAACGCGGAGTTCGTCGGTGGCGAGTTCGGCGAGTCGCTGCTCGACGGCATGGACTTCGTGGCCGTCAGCCCGGGCCTGGCGCCGGAGCGCGAACTCGCGCAGGTGGCACCGCAGGCGCGTGCGCGCAACATCCCGGTATGGGGCGAGATCGAGCTGTTCGCGCAGGCGCTCGCGCACCTGCGCGCGCAACGCGCATATTCTCCGAAAGTCATCGCCATCACCGGCACCAATGGCAAGACCACGGTGACGAGCCTGACCGGCCTGCTGTGCCGGCGCGCCGGCCTGTCGACCCGCGTGGCCGGCAACATCAGCCCGGCCGCGCTCGACGTGCTGCGCGAATGCCTGGACGGCGAAGACCTGCCGCAGGCCTGGGTGCTCGAGCTGTCGAGCTTCCAGCTGCACACCACCTTCAGCCTGCAGGCCGATGCGGCCACGGTGCTGAACGTGACCCAGGACCACCTGGACTGGCACGGCAGCATGGACGCCTATGCCGCGGACAAGGCGCGCATTTTTGGTTCCGACACGGTGCGCGTGCTGAACCGGAACGACGGGATCGTCATGCGCATGACGGCCGTCGACACGCCAACCTATACCTTCGGTACCGACGAGCCGTCGGATCCGAACAGCTTCGGACTGGTCAACGAACGCGGCGTGCTGTGGCTCGCCAACGCCGTGGCGCTCGACGACGAGCCGCCCAAGAAATTGAAGAAGGGCGAGGTCGCCCCGCCGGTCGAGGTGAGCGTGAGCCGCCTGATGCCGGCCGATGCGCTGAAAATCCGCGGCCTGCACAATGCCTCGAACGCGCTGGCCGCGCTGGCCCTGTGCCGCGCCTGCGGCCTGCCGCTGGCCCCGCTGCTGCACGGCCTGCGCGAATACGCGGGCGAGCCGCACCGCGTGGAGCTGGTCGCGAACATCGACGGCGTCGATTTCTATGACGACAGCAAGGGCACCAACGTCGGCGCGACGGTCGCCGCGCTCGAAGGCCTCGGTAAGGCCTTTGCCGGCGAAGACCAGCAGATCCTCCTGATCGCCGGCGGCGACGGCAAGGGCCAGGACTTCGCGCCGCTGGCATTGCCCGCTTCGCGCTACGTGCGCGCCGTGCTCCTGATTGGCCGCGATGCGCCGGCGGTCCGCGCCGCGATCGAGCCGAGCGGCGTGCCGGTGTTCGATTTGCCTGGCCTGCCGGAAGCGGTGCGCCGCGCCGCCGGCCTGGCTCGCCCTGGGGACGCCGTGCTGCTGTCGCCGGCCTGCGCCAGCCTCGATATGTTCACCAACTACGCGCACCGCGCGCAGGTGTTCGTCGACGCCGTGCGCGAGCTGGCGCTGGAGAAGGGGCAGGAGATCTGATGGCCTTCCAGCTTCCGTTCAAGTTCTCCGGCTCCAGCAGCGATGCAAGCATCGCGGCGCGCAGCCGTCCGTCGAAGATGATGGACTACGACCAGCTGCTGGTCTGGGTCACCGTGCTGCTCATGATGTTCGGCCTGGTGATGGTGTACTCGGCCTCGATCGCGCTGCCGGATTCACCCAAGTTCGCCTACCTGAACGACAAGAATGAATACTTCCTGTACCGCCAGATGATGTACATCATCGTCTCGATGGTGGCCGCGGCCGTCGTATTCCAGGTGCCGGTCGCCGTGTGGCAGAAGTACGCGCCGATGATGTTCATCGGCACGCTGTTCCTGCTGGTGATCGTGCTGATCCCGGGCATCGGCGTGTCCGTCAACGGTGCGCGCCGCTGGCTGCCGCTGAAGGTCATGCAGCTGCAGCCGTCCGAGATCATGAAGATCGCGGTGGTGCTGTACGCGGCCGATTTCACGGTGCGCAAGCAGGAATACATGCACAAGCTGACCAAGGGCTTCCTGCCGATGATGGTCGCGATCGGACTGGTGGGCGGCCTGCTGCTGCTGGAGCCGGACCTCGGCGCCTTCGGCGTGATCGTCTGCATCGCCATGGGCATCCTGTTCCTGGGCGGGATCAATATTGTCTGGTTCGGGGGCATCGGCGCGCTGCTGGTGCTGATCTTCAGCGCGATCATCGCGCTGTCGCCGTTCCGCCGCGCGCGCATGTTCGCCTACCTCGACCCGTGGGCCGACGGCCATGCGCTGGACAAGGCCTACCAGTTGACGCATTCCCTGATCGCTTTCGGACGCGGCGAATTCTTCGGCGTGGGCCTGGGAAGCAGCGTCGAGAAGCTGTTCTACCTGCCGGAGGCGCATACCGACTTCATCATGGCCGTGATCGGCGAGGAACTCGGCCTGGTCGGCGTACTCGTCGTGATCGCGATGTTCTACTGGCTGGTCAAGCGTGCCTTCGACATCGGCCGCCAGGCCATCGCCCTCGACCAGATCTTCGCCGGCCTGGTCGCCAAGGGCGTCGGCATCTGGATCGGCGCGCAGACCTTCATCAACATGGGCGTCAACCTCGGCCTGCTGCCGACCAAGGGCCTGACCCTGCCGCTGATGAGCTTTGGCGGTTCGGGCGTGATGTTCAACTGCATTGGCCTGGCCATCCTGCTGCGGATCGACTACGAGAACCGCGTGCGCATGCGGGGAGGGCGGACATGAGTACGCCAATGAGGAAGCGCCTGATGATCATGGCCGCCGGCACCGGCGGCCACATCTTCCCCGGCATCGCGATCGCGCAGACCATGCGCGCGCGCGGCTGGGAGGTCTCGTGGCTGGGCACCGCCCACGGCATGGAAACCGAGCTGGTGCCGAAGGCCGGCATCCCGATGGACAGCATCGACTTCGCCGGCATGCGCGGCAAGGGCCTGGGCCACACCATCAAGGGCGCCTTCAAGATGCTGGGCGCCTTCGCCGCCTGCCGCCGCTATCTCGGCCAGCGCAAACCCGATGTGGTGCTGGGCATGGGCGGCTACGTCACGGTGCCGGGCGGAATGATGGCGAAGACGCGCAACATCCCGCTGGCCCTGGTGAATGCCGATGCGGCGCTCCTGCTGTCGAACAAGACCCTGGCCCCGATCGCCAGCCGGGTGCTGTTCGGCTTCCCGGCCGATTTCGGCGCGGCGACCGGCAAGGCGGTCGTCACCGGCAATCCGGTGCGCCAGCAGATCCTCGATCTGCCTCTGCCCGCCGCGCGTTTCGCCGGCCGCAGCGGTCCGCTGCGCGTGCTGGTGGTCGGCGGCAGCCTGGGCGCGAAGGTGCTGAACGATAGCGTGCCGGCCGCGCTGGAGAGAATCGATCCGGCCACGCGCCCGATCGTGACCCATCAGTCGGGCAAGAAGAACATCGACGCGCTGCGCGCCGCCTATGCGGCCGCCGGGGTGCAGGCAAACGTGGTCGACTTCATCGACGACATGGCCGCAAGTTATGCGAACGCCGACCTGGTGATCTGCCGCGCCGGCGCCATCACGGTCTCGGAACTGACCGCTGCCGGCGTGGCCAGCGTGCTGGTGCCGTTTGTCGCGAGCACCACCAGCCACCAGCGCGACAACGCGATCTGGATGCACGAACAGAAGGCGGCGGTGCATTTGCCGCAGGGCGAACTGGATCCGCAGCGGCTGGCAAGCCTGCTGCAAACGACAACGCGCGCTGACTGCCTGGCGATGGCGCAGGCGGCGCACAAAGTGGGCAAGCGCGATGCGAATGAGGCAATCGCGCGCGAACTGGAGCAACTGGCCGGGATGAGCAAATAAATGAAGCACAAGATCAAGAACATCCATTTCGTCGGCATCGGCGGCAGCGGCATGAGCGGCATCGCCGAAGTGCTGCTCAACCTCGGCTACAACGTGTCGGGTTCCGACCTGTCGAGCAATGCCGCTAGCCAGCGCCTGAGTGAACTGGGCGCCCGCGTGTGTACCGGCCACTCGGCCGAACACGTGGTCGGCGCCAACGTGGTCGTGACCTCGACCGCGGTCAACGAAGCCAATCCGGAAGTGGTCGCTGCCCGCGCCGCCAAGGTGCCGGTGGTGCCGCGCGCGATCATGCTCGGCGAACTGATGCGCCTGAAGCGCGGCATCGCGATTGCCGGCACCCACGGCAAGACCACCACCACCAGCCTGGTGGCCTCGGTGCTGGCCCAGGGCGGCCTGGATCCGACCTTCGTCATCGGCGGGCGCCTGACCGCGGCCGGCGCCAACGCCAAGCTGGGTTCGGGCGACTACATCGTGGCCGAGGCCGACGAGTCGGATGCCTCCTTCCTGAACCTGACGCCGATGATCGAGGTGATCACCAACATCGACGCCGACCACATGGACACCTACGAGCACGACTTCGAGAAGCTGAAGGCCGCGTTCGTGAACTTCACCCACCGCCTGCCGTTCTACGGCCGGGTGATGATGTGCATCGACGACCCGCACGTGCGCGCCATCCTGCCGCAGGTGACCAAGCCGGTGACGACCTACGGCTTCTCGCCGGACGCCGAAGTGCGCGCCATCGACGCCCACGCCGAAGGCGTGCAGATGCACTTCACGGTGCGCCAGCAGGGCTACCCGGATACCAGGTTCGTGCTGAACCAGCCGGGCATGCACAACGTGCTCAATGCCTGCTCGGCAGTCGCGATCGCGCGCGAGATCGGCATCGACGACGTCTCGACCAACCTGGGCCTGCAGAATTTCAGCGGCGTCGGCCGCCGCTTCACCCGCTACGGCGAAGTGGCCATCCCCGGCGGCAGCTTCACCCTGGTGGACGATTTCGGCCACCACCCGGTCGAGACCGAGGTGACCCTGGCCGCCGCGCGCGCCGCCTATCCCGGCCGGCGCCTGGTGCTGGCCTTCCAGCCGCACCGCTACAGCCGCACGCGCGACCTGTTCGAGGACTTCGTGAAAGTGCTGGCGACCCCGGACGTGCTGCTGCTGGCCGACGTCTACGCCGCCGGCGAAGCGCCGATCGTGGCTGCCGACGGCCGCGCCCTGGCGCGCGCGCTGCGCACCGGCGGCAAGCTGGAACCGATTTTCGTGGAGGCGATCGCCGACATGCCCGCCGCCATCATGAACGTGGCGCGTGACGGCGACGTCGTCCTCACCATGGGCGCCGGCTCGATCAGCGGCGTCCCGCAACAACTGACCAATGCAAAGGCCTGAATCGTGAACGTAACTACTCCCACCTTTGATCCGGCATCCTTCGGCAAGGTCGGCGTGCTGTTCGGCGGCCGCTCCGCCGAACGCGACGTGTCGATCATGTCCGGCACCGGCGTCCTGAACGCCCTGAAATCGCGTGGCGTCGATGCCCACCCCTTCGATCCGGGCACCCAGAGCCTGGCCGAACTGGCCGAGCAGAAGTTCGACCGTGTCTTCATCGCGCTGCACGGCCGCTACGGCGAGGACGGCAGCCTGCAGGGCGCGCTCGAGCAGCTCGGCATTCCCTACACCGGCAGCGGCGTGATGGCGTCCGCGGTCGGCATGGACAAGATCACCACCAAGAAGATCTGGAAGATGGACGAGATCCCGACGCCGGACTACATGGCGATCGATCCGTCCACCGACCTCGACGAAGTCCTGGTCGCGCTCGGCCTGCCGATGATCGTCAAGCCGCCGCTCGAAGGTTCGACCATCGGCATCACCAAGGTGAGCAAGGCCGACGAGCTGAAGGCCGCCGTCGACCTGGCCATCGGCTTCGACCCGGTGGTGCTGGCCGAGGAATTCGTCACCGGGCGCGAGTTCACCGTCGCCGTGCTGGGCACCGGCAAGAGCGCGCGCGCATTGCCGATCGTCGAGATCGTGGCTCCGGAAGGCAACTACGACTACCAGAACAAGTACTTCACCGACGACACCCAGTACCACTGCCCGGCGCCGCTGGATGCGGCCCTGACGGAAGAGATCCAGCGCCACGCCGTGAACGCCTACCGCGCGCTCGGCTGCGAGGGCTGGGGCCGGATCGACGTGCTGGTGCGCAAGGAAGACATGCGTCCCTTCCTGCTGGAAGTGAACACCTCGCCGGGCATGACCTCGCACTCGCTGGTGCCGATGGCCGCGCGCGCGGTGGGCATCGGCTACGAGGACCTGTGCCTGGAGATCCTGGCCTCCGCCCGCCTGAAAATGGCGAAGAAGGTAGAGGGATAAGAACGCATGTGGCATGACATCCGCGCCCTCAACGCAACCGCCAGCAGCCTGGTGGCGCTGGTGGTGCTCGCCTGTATCGGGTCCGGCGTGTGGTGGCTGTCGCAGCTCCCCATGTTCTCGCTGCGCGCGGTGACGGTGGAAAGCATGTACCAGCTGCCGCTGCGCCACGTGAACGAACTCACGGTGCGCAACGGCGTGATCGGCAAGATCCGCGGCAACTTCTTCACCACGGACCTGGAAGGGGTGCGGGCGACGTTCGAGACCGTGCCCTGGGTGCGGCGCGCCACCGTGCGCCGCGAATGGCCGGACCAGCTGATCGTCGAGGTGGAAGAGCACGAGGCGCTCGGCACCTGGGGCGAGGATGGCCGCCTGCTGTCGGTCAAGGGCGACGTGTTTACCGCCAACCTGGCCGAGGCCGACGACGACCACGAGCTGCCGGCCTTCAGCGGCCCGCGCGGCAGCGAGAAGGAAGTGCTGGCCCGCTTCACCGAACTGCGTTCGCTGTTTGCGCCGGTACAGCTGGCGCCGATGGCGCTGTCGCTGTCCGACCGGTATGCCTGGACCGTGAAGCTGGACAACGGCATGAGCGTGGCCCTGGGGCGCGAGCAGGACAAGGACACGCTGAAGAAGCGCGTGCAGCGGCTGGTGGGCGTCTACCCGCAGCTTGTCGCGCGGCTGCAGGAAGGGCGCATCGACACCATCGACATGCGCTACCCGAACGGCCTGGCGCTGTCCTCGGCTCTGCTTTCGGTGCCGGACGACGCCAGTAAACCAGTAAAGCCGGTAAAGAAAAAACCGAATCAACCCAACAAAACAACCAAGCAAACATAAGCAGGCAACAGCAATGACTAAAGACGCGAAGAACCTGATCGTCGGCCTCGACATCGGCACCTCGAAGGTGGTGGCGGTCGTGGCCGAAGTGATGTCCGACGGACGCCACGAGGTGATCGGCCTCGGTCAGCACGAGTCGAAAGGATTGAAGAAGGGCGTGGTCGTGAACATCGAGGCCACCGTCGAGTCGATCCAGCGCGCGCTCGAGGAAGCGGAGCTGATGGCCGACTGCAAGATCCGCAACGTCTATGCTGGCATCGCCGGCAGCCATATCCGTTCGTTCAATTCGAGCGGCATGGTTGCGATCAAGGACAAGGAAGTCACCGCCACCGACGTGGCGCGCGTGATCGAGACCGCCAAGGCGGTCAACATCCCGACCGACCAGCAATTGCTGCACACGGTGCCGCAGGAATTCATCGTCGACAACCAGGAAGACGTGCGCGAGCCGATCGGCATGAGCGGCATCCGCCTGGAAGTGCGCGTGCACATCGTCACCGGTGCGGTATCCGCGGTCCAGAATATTGTAAAGTGCGTGCGCCGTTGCGGGCTCGAGGTCTCGGACCTGATCCTGCAGCCGATTGCCTCGGCCGATTCCGTCTTGACCACCGACGAAAAGGAACTGGGCGTGGTCCTGATCGACATCGGCGGCGGCACCACCGACATCGCCGTGTACTCGGATGGCGCGATCCGCCACACCGCCGTGCTGCCGATCGCCGGCGACCAGATCACCAGCGACATCGCGATGGCGCTGCGCACGCCGACCGGCGAGGCCGAGGACATCAAGATCCGCTACGGCGTCGCCAAGCAGGTGCTGGCCGACCCGGGCGAGACGCTCGAGGTGCCGGGGCTGGGCGACCGCGGACCGCGCGCCCTGTCGCGCCAGGCGCTGGCGGCCGTGATCGAGCCGCGCGTCGAAGAGCTGTTCGCGATGGTGCACACGGTGGTGCGCGAGTCGGGCTACGAGGGCGTGCTCTCGTCGGGCATCGTGCTCACCGGCGGCAGCTCGATCATGCCCGGCATGATCGAGATGGCCGAAGACATTTTCCTCAAACCGGCGCGCCTCGGCACGCCGGATTACCGCGGCCAGCTGGCCGACGTCGTGCGCAGCCCACGCTACGCCACGGTGCTCGGCCTGCTGCTGGAAGCGAAGAAGCAGTACCTGCGCGGACACATCGTCACGCGTCAGGATGGTTCGGTGAAGGCAGTGTGGCAGCGCATGAAGGAATGGATAGCGGGGAACTTCTAAAAGCGAGAGCAGGGATTAACAGTCGGGCAAGGCGTGAATTTTTTCAGTACGTCAGCAACAAAGCGTTCACGGGTAAAGATTTTTTAAATACAATCGCTACTTCCGGTTTCAAGGCTCTGCCAGGGGCCTGGCACCAGTCTTGAAACGGAAGCGGCAACTTGAAAATTGGGAGTTCGATATGGAGTTCGATATGGTCGATAACGCAGCACTGGGAACCGTTATCAAAGTTGTCGGCGTCGGCGGCGCCGGCGGCAACGCGGTTCAGCACATGATCAACAAGGGTGTGTCCGGTGTCGAGTTCATCGCCGCAAACACGGATGCGCAGGCACTTGCCGTTTCGAGCGCAAACAACATCATCCAGATCGGTGAATCCGGCCTGGGCGCGGGCATGCGTCCGGAAGTGGGCCGCCAGCTCGCCGAGCAGTCGCGTTCGCGCATCGAAGATGCGCTGCGCGGCGCGCACATGGTCTTCATCGCCGCCGGCATGGGCGGCGGCACCGGCACCGGCGCCGCGCCGATCGTCGCCGAAGTGGCCAAGACCATGGGCGCACTGACCGTTGCCGTGGTTTCCAAGCCGTTCTCCTACGAAGGCGACAAGTGCATGCAGGTCGCGGAAGCGGGCCTGGAAGAGCTGACCAAGCACGTCGACTCGCTGATCGTCATCCTCAATGAAAAGCTGGAAGACATCTACGAAGACGAATCGATGCTCGACTGGATGAAGCACGCCGACGACGTCCTGAACAACGCCGTCGCCGGTATCGCCGAGATCATCAACGTGCCGGGCCACATCAACGTCGACTTCAACGACGTGAAGACCATCATGAGCGAGCAGGGCAAGGCCATGATGGGCACCGCGACCGCGTCGGGCGTGGACCGTGCGCGCATCGCCGCCGAGCAGGCCGTGGCGTCGCCGCTGCTGGACGGCATCGACCTGTCGGGCGCCAAGGGCGTGCTGGTCAACGTGACCGCAAGCCGTGGCCTGAAGGGCAAGGAGATCAAGGAAGTCATGGCCGCCGTGCGCGCCTTCGCGGCGCCGGACGCCTCGATCGCACAGGGCATCGCCTACGACGACGCGATGGGCGACGAGCTGCGCGTGACCGTGGTCGCGACCGGCCTGGGCAAGAACAAGAAGATGCAGCTGGTGCAGCCGCAGCAGATGCTCAAGACCGGCACCTACAACGCCCCGGTGATGGCTGGCGCCTCGACCGTGGCCGGCGGCCTGACCATGGGCCACGCAGGCGGCGACGCCATGGGCGGCATGAAGCAGCCGGCCGTGTGGCGCCGCGAGCAGGCATCCGAGCAGGTGCAGGCGATGCAGCGCAACGGCGTCGAGACCTACGACATCCCGGCCTTCCTGCGCAAGCAGGCTGACTGATTTTCAGGATTAGCTGAATAAAGAAGGGCCAGCACTAGCTGGCCCTTCTGCTTTGTGACGTCGCTTCCTGCAGACCATCGCCACATCGGCGATAATTGCCAGATTCTCAAAACTGAAGGAGTACACCCCATGACCATCCAGATCGGCGACCGCCTGCCGGAAGGCACCCTGTCGGAATTCATCGAAACCGAAACCGCCGGCTGCTCGCTGGGCCCGAACACGTTCCAGGTTGCTGAACTGGCGAAGGGCAAGAAGATCGTCATCTTCGGCCTGCCGGGCGCCTACACCCCGACCTGCTCGGCCCAGCACGTGCCGGGTTTCGTGAAGAATGCCGAGGCACTGAAGGCCAAGGGCGTGGACGAGATCTGGTGCATCTCGGTGAACGACGCCTTTGTGATGGGCGCCTGGGGCCGCGACCAGAAGGCCACCGGCATCGTGCGCATGATGGCCGACGGTAATGCCGACTACTCCAAAGCCCTGGGCCTGGACGCCGACTTCTCGAAGCACGGCATGGGCACCCGCTGCAAGCGCTACTCGATGCTGGTCGAAGACGGCGTCGTCAAGCAGCTGAACGTGGAAACCGCCGGCTTCGAAGTCTCGAGCGCCGAAAAGATGCTGGAACAACTGGGCTAAACTGCCCGCTACCCTGTGCAAACGGCGCTGCGGCGCCGTTTTTCAATCATGATCATCAACGCCGAATCTCCTGACCAGCCCGAAGTGCGGGCCATGCTGGACCAGCTCGACGCCTACTGCGCGTCGCTGTATCCGGCCGAATCCAACCACCTGATGGACATTGCGTCGCTGCTGGCCGGCGACGTGCTGTTCCTGGTCGCGCGCGACGTGACAGGAGCGGCGGTCGGCTGCGCGGCGCTCGCCAATCGCGGCGCCTATGGCGAAGTCAAACGCATGTATGTCGAGGAAGCGGGCCGCGGCCGCGGCATCGGCAGCAAGCTGCTGGAGCAACTGGTGATGTTCGCGCGCATGTCGGGACTGCAGGTCCTGAGGTTAGAAACCGGCATTCACCAGCCGGAAGCGATCGCCCTGTACGAGCGGATGGGCTTCGTGCGCCGCGACGCCTTTGGCGACTACCAGCCCGACCCCTTGAGCCTGTTCATGGAAAAGCACTTGTGAAGCGGCCCGCCGGCAACCTGTACAGCATCTACGCGATGGTGCTGGCCGTGTTCATGTTCGCGCTGATGGACACGATGATGAAGCTGCTCTCGCAGAGTTACCCGGCGATCCAGGTGGCCGCGCTGCGCTCGCTCACCTCGCTGCCGCTGATCGCGGTCTACGTCGGCATCAAGGTCGGCTACGGCGACATCTTCCGCATCCGCTGGCCACTGCATATCCTGCGCGCGGTGCTCGGCATCGCCATGCTCAGCTTCTTCGCCTTCGGCATCCGCAAGCTGTCGCTGGCCGAGGCCTACACGATCTTCTTCATCGCGCCGGCGATCATCACAGCGCTTTCCGTATGGTTCCTGAAGGAGCGCGTCGACGTACCCCGCTGGATTGCCATCTCCGTTGGACTGTGCGGTGTGCTGGTGGTGCTGCGCCCGAGCGGCGCCGGCTTCCTCACCATCGGCGGCCTGGCCGTGCTGGGGGCGGCCGCGATGTACGCGGTCTCGGCGATCACGGTCGGCATCCTGGCCAGGACCGACCGCAGCGAGCACATGGTGTTCTGGCTGATGGTCATGATGTCGATCGGCGCCGGCTTGCTGGCGGCGCCGGGCTGGGTCGGGATGCGGATGAGCGATATCCCGCTGTTGCTGGGCCTGGCCTTGAGCGGCTTCATCGGCCAGCTGGCCATCACCGAAGCCTTCGCCAAGGGGGACGCCTCGAGTGTGGCGCCCTTCGAGTACACGGCCCTGGCCTGGGCGGTCGGCCTCGACTGGATGCTGTGGAAAACCCTGCCGGACGGCTGGACGGTGGTGGGCGCGGCGATCATCATCGGCAGTGGTATGTATCTGATTCGCCACGAAAAAGTGCACGTGGAGTCGGATCATCCGTAAGGACGGCATGGCCTCAGCGGGCCAATAAGCGCTGGGCTATAATCGCCGGATGTTGAAACAACGAACCATCAAACAGGTCGTCCGCACCACCGGTGTCGGCGTCCATTCGGGCACCAAGGTCGAACTGACCCTGCGTCCGGCGCCGCCGGGCGCCGGCATCACCTTCCGCCGCGTCGATTACGACCCCATCGTCGCCATCCCGAGCGCGGCCGACGTGGTCGGCGAGACCCGCATGGCCACGGTCCTGATCAAGGATAACGCGCGCGTCTCCACCGTCGAGCACCTGATGTCGGCCTGCGCCGGCCTCGGCATCGACAACCTGACCGTCGACGTGACGGCCGAAGAGATCCCGATCATGGACGGCTCGGCGGCTTCCTTCGTGTTCCTGCTGCAGCAGGCCGGTCTGGAAGAGCAGGACGCGCCGAAGAAGTTCATCCGCGTGCTGAAGGACGTCGAGATCCGCCAGGGCGAGGGCAAGAACGAGAAGTGGGCGCGCCTGTCGCCCTACGACGGCTTCAAGCTCGACTTCTTCATCGAATTCAACCACCCGGCCGTGGACGGCACCATGCAGCGCGCCTCGGTGGATTTCGGCGACGTCTCCTACGTGCACGACGTGGCGCGGGCGCGCACCTTCGGCTTCATGCAGGACGTGGAAACCCTGCGCGGCATGGGCCTGGCGCGCGGCGGTTCGCTGGAGAACGCGATCGTGATGGACGAGTACCGCATCCTGAATGCGGACGGGCTGCGCTACGAGGACGAGTTCGTGCGCCACAAGATCCTCGACGCGATCGGCGACCTGTACATTGTCGGCCACCCGCTGCTGGCCAGCTACACGGCCCACAAGTCGGGCCATGCGCTCAACAACGAACTGCTGCGCAAGCTGTTGGCAACGCCGGACGCCTACGAGTGGGTGGAGTTCGATTCGCTGAGCGAGGCGCCGCCGTCCTACCTGCGGCAAATGACGCGGGAGTGGGCGCAGATGTGATTCTGTGGTGCACGCTCAGTCTTATGGCGTGCATGCAGAAATTGGGTTCCGGCCTTCGCCGGAACGACGGTTTTTAGGGCGGTGGAGTAAACGATAGTTACTTGTTGCCACTAGCAGTAGTACGTCGTACCGGCGAAGGCCGGTACCCAAGTTAGCGGCAAACCGCTAGCGTGTCGTTTAGCCAAAGAAGCAAAGAACTACTTCCGCCTCTCCGCCAACCTCCTCAACGCCGCCACCAGATCCTTGTTCTGGCTGCTGTCCTCCAGCGACTCGGCCAGTTCCTCGAAGGCCTGCACCGCCGTCTTCGGCAGCTCCAGGGTGCGCATCTGCGGCTTGTCGTCCGGCATGGCGCGCGCCACCTGCACCTTCAGCTTGACCGACTCCACCGCCCAGCCGCGCTGCGCCAGCGCCGACTGCAGCTTGGGCAGCATCTGCTTCATCCTTGCCGCGACGGCCGAACTCGGCACGGCCAGCACCAGCACCCCGTCCTGGAACGAGATCACGTCGGTATTGCCGGCCATGACGGGCAGGATGGCGGCGCAGTCGGACTGCAGGCGCGCCATCCGCATCGCGGCGGGCAGGAGGCTGGCCATGCGGTCGTTCTTGCGCAGGAAATCCGTCGCGACGATCGAGGTCTGCCGGTTCTTGGTACCGTAGATATGCACTGGTAAACAGGGACAGGAAAAAGGGAGAAGAAGAGCGGGTTCGCTATGCCCGCAACATACCATATTCGCCGCCCGTGCGCGGGCGAAGGGCCCTGGGAACGTGGCGCGTGGTGTACGCGCAGTGCAATTTGATAACATTCTGCTGTTCAGCAGCCTTGTTATCCTGCCCAATGACCCCAAGTGTGGCCGGATCGCATGATAAAATCAGTAGCTTTTTGCCATAGGCGGTCTGCGGCGGCTAGTATGTACAAGCCACCCCTGGCTCTTTTTGCGGCGTAATTTTCTAGAACACAGCAATGTCATTCCTGACCCAGATTTTCGGCAGCCGTAACCAGCGTCTGCTCAAGCAATACCAAAAGACCGTGCGTCAGATCAACGCGCTCGAGCCCCAGATGGAAAAGCTGTCTGACGCCGAACTGCAAGCCAAGACGCCCGAATTCAAGGACCGCCTGGCCAAGGGCGCGACGCTCGACGACATCCTGCCGGAAGCCTTCGCGGTCTGCCGCGAAGCCGCCAAGCGCGTCATGAAGATGCGCCACTTCGATGTCCAGCTGATCGGCGGCATGGTCCTGCACGAGGGCAAGATCGCCGAAATGGGCACCGGTGAGGGCAAGACCCTGATGGCGACCCTGCCGGTCTACCTGAACGGCCTGTCCGGCAAGGGCGTGCACGTCATTACGGTCAACGATTACCTGGCCCAGCGCGACGCCGAATCGATGGGCCGCCTGTACGGCTGGCTCGGCCTCACGACCGGCGTGAACCTGTCGCAGCTCGACCACGACAGCAAGCAGAAGGCCTACGCCTCGGACATCACCTACGGCACCAACAACGAATTCGGCTTCGACTACCTGCGCGACAACATGGTGTACGACGTGCGCGAACGCGTGCAGCGCAGCCTGAACTTCTCGGTGGTCGACGAGGTCGACTCGATCCTGATCGACGAAGCCCGTACCCCCCTGATCATCTCCGGACAGGCCGAGAACCACACCGACCTGTACCACCGCCTGAACGCGCTGCCGCCGCTGCTGACCCAGCAGATCGGCGAAGAGACCCCGGACGGCAAGGGCAAGATCGAAGTCCCGGGCGACTACACCAAGGACGAGAAAGCGCACACCGTGCTGCTGACCGAAGCCGGCCACGAAAAGGCCGAGGCCATCCTGACCGAATGGGGCCTGCTGCCGGAAGGCGCTTCGCTGTACGACGCCGCCAACATCACCCTGATCCACCACCTGTACGCGGCGCTGCGCGCCCATGTCCTGTACCACAAGGACCAGCACTACGTGGTGCAGAACAACGAGGTGGTGATCGTCGACGAATTCACCGGCCGCCTGATGACGGGCCGCCGCTGGTCCGACGGCCTGCACCAGGCCGTGGAAGCCAAGGAAGGCGTGCGCATCCAGAACGAGAACCAGACCCTGGCCTCGATCACCTTCCAGAACTACTTCCGCATGTACAGCAAGCTGGCCGGCATGACCGGTACGGCCGACACCGAAGCCTACGAATTCCAGGAAATCTACGGCCTCGAGACCGTGGTCGTCCCGCCGAACAAGCCGTCGCAGCGCAAGGACCGCCAGGACCAGGTGTACAAGTCGGCCGAAGAGAAGTACAACGCGATGCTCAACGACATCCGCGACTGCTACGAGCGCGGCCAGCCGGTGCTCGTGGGGACCACCTCGATCGAGAACTCGGAACTGCTGTCCGGCATCCTGAACAAGGCGAACCTGCCGCACAACGTGTTGAACGCCAAGCAGCACGCACGCGAAGCGGAAATCATCGCGCAGGCGGGCCGTCCGAAGATGATCACCATCGCCACCAACATGGCGGGCCGCGGTACCGACATCGTCCTGGGCGGCAACGTCGAGAAGCAGATCCAGCTGATCGAAGCCAACGACGCGCTGTCGGACGCCGACAAGGAAGCGCAGTCCAAGGTGCTGCGCGACGAATGGCAGTCGCTGCACGACCACGTGGTGGGCGCCGGCGGCCTGCACATCATCGGTACCGAGCGCCACGAGTCGCGCCGGGTCGACAACCAGCTGCGCGGCCGTTCGGGCCGCCAGGGCGACCCGGGCTCCTCGCGCTTCTACCTGTGCCTGGACGACCCGCTGCTGCGCATCTTCGCCGGCGACCGCGTGCGCGCGATCATGGAGCGCCTGAAGATGCCGGAAGGCGAGCCGATCGAGGCGGGCATCGTGACCCGCTCGATCGAGACCGCCCAGCGCAAGGTCGAGGCCAGGAACTTCGACATCCGCAAGCAGCTGCTGGAATACGACGACGTCGCCAACGACCAGCGCAAGGTGATCTACACCCAGCGTAACGAACTGCTGGAATCGGTCGACATGGCCGAGCTGATCGCTTCGCTGCGCGTGGGCGTGTTCACCGACCTGGTGCGCCAGTACGTCCCGGCCGAGTCGGTCGAGGAGCAATGGGACATCCCGTCGCTGGAATCGGTGCTGGCCGCGGAGTGGGGCCTCACGATCCCGCTGCAGAAGATGCTGGTCGACGAGCCGAACCTGAACGACGACGACATCCTCGAGCACGTGCTGAAGGCGGCCGCGGAGTCCTACGACACCAAGGTGGCGGTGGTCGGCAAGGAATCCTTCGGCGGCTTCGAGCGCAACGTCATGCTGCAGAGCCTGGACACCCACTGGCGCGAACACCTCGCGGCGCTGGACCACCTGCGCCAGGGCATCCACCTGCGCGGCTACGCGCAGAAGAACCCGAAGCAGGAATACAAGCGCGAAGCCTTCGAGCTGTTCAGCGACATGCTGGACCGTATCAAGAACGAAGTGATCCGCACCGTCATGACGGTCCGCATCCAGACCCGCGAGGAAGTGGAAGCTGCCGAAGCGGCGATGGCGGCGCAGGTGGCGCAGCTGGAAAACATCAACTTCCAGCACGCCGACTTCAACCCGTCGGCAGCGCCGGAAGAGCTGCTCAACCCGAACCCGGTGCGCGCCGATTCGGCGGCTGTGGCGGCGGAAGACCACAACACCTACCTGGGCATGAAGGTCGGCCGCAACGATCCGTGCCCTTGCGGTAGCGGGAAGAAGTTCAAGGCGTGCCACGGCAAGCTGGCGTAAGCTGCTTCAGCGTGTAAACGGAAACGGCCGGACTGATGTCCGGCCGTTTTTTTATATTTGCGTGATGCTTGGGAACTTGGGTCCCGGCCTGCGCCGGGACGACGTTGTTTCAATGTGTATGAATGGCAAGCGGTTCGATTCCTGCCGCTGACCTAAAGACCGTCATCCCGGCGAAGGCCGGGATCCAATTTTGCGTAATCAGACGTAGCGCCGATGGAAGCGGGTGCCCAAGCGCGTCAGCACCTCATACCCGATCGTCCCCGCCAGCGCCGCCACCTCGTCCACCGGCTGGTGCGCACCCATCAGCTCGACTTCCGAACCCGGCGCCACGCGCTCGGGCGCAATCCCGGTCACGTCCAGCGTGATGCTGTCCATCGACACCCGCCCCGCGATCGGCACCTTGACGCCGTCCACGAAGGCAAAGCCGCGTCCCGACAGCGAACGCAGCCACCCGTCGGCATAGCCCACCGCGATGGTGGCGATGCGCTGCTCGCCGGTGCAGGCATGGTGCGCGCCATAGCCCACCACAGCGCCATCGCAGACGCTGCGCACCTGCACCACGCGCGCATGCAGCGACACCGCCTGCCTGAGCGGATTCGGCATGCCCGGCTGCGGATTGATGCCGTACAGCGCCGCACCGGGGCGCAGCAGGTCGTAGTGATAGGCGGAACCCAGGAACACGCCCGAGGAATTGGCCAGGCTGGCCGGTACGCCCGGGAACAGCTGGCGTAGCTCCTCGAAGCGGCGCCGCTGCGCCTCGTTCAAGGGGTGCAGGGGCTCGTCCGCGCAGGCCAGGTGGCTCATCACGAGGGTGGGGCGCACGCCCGCCAGCCAGTTGCGGTCCTTGGAGAGCGCCAGCAGGTCTTCCGGCGCCAGTCCCATGCGCGACATGCCGGTGTCGAGCTGGATCGCGGCCGGCAGTTCGCGGTCCAGGGTGCGTGCCAGCGCGCGCCATTCCTGGATTTGCCCGGGATCGTTCAGCACCGGCCGCAGGTCGTACTGGAAGCAGTCCTTCGTCGTGCCCGGCGGTGGCCCGTGCAGCACGTAGATCGCGCAATCCTCGGGCACCAGCTGGCGCAGGCGAATGCCTTCCTCCAGGTGGGCGGTGAAGAAGGTCTTGCAGCCTTCCAGGGCCAGCGCGGGCGCCACCTGTTCCATGCCGAGCCCGTAGGCGTCGGCCTTCATGACGGCCGCGCAGGCGCCCTTGGTCTTCCCGGCCAGCAGCCGGTAATTGTCACGGATCGCGCCCAGGTCGACCGTCAGCCGCGCCCCGGCGCGGGACGCATCCACAGAATCCACCATCGACGCGTCAGGCCTTGACCAGTTCGGGCGAAGCACCGCGCTGCGGGGTGCCGGCGTAGCGGAATACCGCCAGGTCGTCGGCGCGGATGGCCGGCTTCTTGCCGCTGACCAGGTCGGCGATCACGCTGGCCGAGCCACAGGCCATGGTCCAGCCAAGGGTGCCGTGGCCGGTGTTGGTGAACAGGTTGCGCAGCGGAGTGGCGCCGACTACCGGGGTGCTGTCCGGGGTCATCGGGCGCAGGCCGGTCCAGAAGGATGCCTGGCGGGTGTCGCCGGCGCCCGGGAACAGGTCGTTGACCACCATTTCCAGGGTTTCGCGGCGCGCCGGGTTCAGGACCTGGCTGTAGCCCGCGATCTCGGCCATGCCGCCCACACGGATGCGGTCTTCGAAACGGGTCACGGCGATCTTGTAGGTCTCGTCCAGGATGGTCGACACCGGCGCACGGCTCGCGTCCGTGATCGGCACGGTGATCGAATAGCCCTTGAGCGGGTAGACCGGCAGCGTGAACTGGTGCTTGAGCAGCAGGCGCGAGTAGCTGCCCAGCGCCAGCACGTAGCGGTCGGCCATGAGCAGGCCCTTGTCGGTGCGCACGCCGGTGATCTGGTCGCCGGCGATGTCGAGCGCCTGGATGCTTGTATCGAACTCGAAGCGCACGCCCAGGTCGCGCGCCATCGCGGTCAGGCGGGTGGTGAACATCTGGCAGTCGCCGGTCTCGTCGTTCGGCAGGCGCAATCCGCCCACCAGGGTGCCGTGCGAGCCCAGCGCCGGCTCGGCCTTGCCGAGGTCGTGGCCGAGCAGCAGTTCATAGTCGACGCCGGCGTCCCGCAGGACTTCGATGTCCTTGCCGGCGCTTTCCAGCTGCTGCTGGGTGCGGAACAGCTGGATCGTGCCCAGGCTGCGGCCTTCGTATTCGATGCCGGTGTCGGCGCGCAGTTCGCGGATGCAATCGCGGCTGTACTCGGCCAGGCGCACCATGCGCTCCTTGTTGACGGCATAGCGGTCGGCGGTGCAGTTGCGGTACATCTGCCACATCCACTGCAGCTGGAACAGCGAGCCGTCCGGACGGATGGCCAGCGGCGCGTGCTTCTGGAACAGCCACTTCGCGGCCTTCAGCGGGATGCCCGGCGCCGCCCAGGGCGAGGCATAGCCCGGCGAGATCTGGCCGGCGTTGGCAAAACTCGTCTCCAGGGCAGGGCCGGGTTGACGGTCGATGACGGTGACGTCGTGGCCTGCCTTGGCCAGATAGTATGCGGTGGTCACGCCGACCACGCCGCTGCCCAGTACGAGAACGCGCATGAGGAGTCCTGATTAAGAAAAGAAGCCGGATTCAGAAAAGATTGCCATGATACAGGTGGTGGTGAAATAATGGTTCCTGTTATTACACACGTTTTCAGTGAAACTTCATGCGCGTCCAGAAGAACTCCCACCGCGTCCTCGACAAGATCGACCTGCACATCCTGTCGATTCTCCAGGACGACGCGCGCATCGTCATGAAAGACCTGGCCGAGCAGGTCGGGCTGTCGCTGACGCCCTGCATCGAACGGGTCAAGCGCATGGAGCGCGACGGCGTCATCGCCGGCTACCATGCGCGCGTGAATCCGCAGGCCATGGGCCTGCAGATCCTGGTGTTCGTCGAAATCACCCTGCACCAGAAATCGGAAAAAGCCTTCGACCGCTTCCGCCGCGCGATGCTCGGCATTCCCGAGGTGATGGAGTGCCACCTCGTATCTGGTGACTTCGACTACCTGATCAAGGCCCGCATTCCGGAAATGTCGGAATACCGCCGCCTGCTGGGCGAGATCCTGCACGTGGCCGATGCCGGCCAGTCGAAGAGCTATGTGGTGATGGAAGAGCTGAAAGAGACGCTGGCGCTGTCGATTCCGCGCTGAACAGCACCGCGTCCCTGTCGCTTACGCCTTGGCGGCCTGCGCCTGGATGTTCTGCATGGCCCGGCGCAAGAAGCCGATCACATCGTCGCCGATGCCGGTGCCGAGGTGCAGCATCGGTTCCGTGCTGCCGGCGCGGCGGAACTGCGCCACCACCTCCGGGTCGTCGCCCACCATATCGTGGAACAGCGCGAACCAGCGCCGGGTGAGGGCCAGTGCCTCGCTCGACCGCGCCTCCGGGTCGGCCCCCATGCATGCACGGATCGCCATGGCCAGCTCGATCCATTCGTCCGAGTGAGAAGCCTCGTGGCGGCGCATGCGCTCGATCGTCTCCGCCGGCAGATAGCGCGCGTAGATGACGAAGCGCAGCTCGGCGATCGCTGTGCGCATGTAGGCCAGCAGCGCAGGCGTCAAGCGCATTTCCTTCTGCGCTTCCGGATCCTGTCCGGCCATCGCGGTCAGGCGCAGGATGAAAGCGGGGTTGCCGCCGCTGTCGCGTTCCACGCAGCCCAGCCAGCGCTCGGCGAAGGCTCTGGCCTCGCGCGTATCCGGCGCGACGCCGCGATTCATCAGCGACTGGGCGTGGCGCACCAGTTCCTGCCATTCGGCCTGGGCCTCGGGGTTCTGGTACAGCGGCAGCCGCGCCAGTTCTTCCTTCGAAAAGTGTTTTTCGTACATCGTCATCTGCTCCAGAGTGGTTAGCCAGATGGACAGGTCCGTCTCTTTACCGGCGGCCAGGCGCGAGCGCAGACGCAGCAGCTGCTCGCGCATGTGCCGCGCTTGCGCGATCTGCTGGTCGAGGCTGGAGAGCTGGCGCTCGACGATGGCCAGCGGCGAGGCGGCGGGACTGTCCAGGTAAGCTCCGATGTCGCTGAGTGCCATGCCGAACGCGCGCAGGGCCTGGATCTGCTGCAGGCGCGCCACGTCGTCGCGGTTGTAGAGGCGGTAGCCGGCATCGGAACGCGCCGAAGGCGAGAGCAGCCCGATGCTGTCGTAATGGTGCAGCGTGCGGACCGTCAGGCCGGCGTGCGCCGCGAGTTCTCCCACTTTCAACATCGAGCTTCTCCCCGTCTTCATGCGTAGCGCTACTCTGGACCCTCACCTTGCGTGAGGGTCAAGCATCTTCGCACACCCCTGCTTACCAGACCATCTTGTTCCAGGTGTTGTCGCCGACGACGCCGTCGGCGCTCAATCCCTTCGAGGTCTGGAAGTTTTTCACCGCGGTCGCCGTGGCCGGGCCGAAGGCGCCGTCCACCGTGATGCCGGCGCCGCTCTCGTTGAGCTGGCTCTGCACCGCGCGCACCTTGGCGCCCGAGTCGCCCTGCTGGGTGAGGATGGTCAGCGCCGGCCAGGTGGCGTTGCCGACCACGCCGTCCGCGCCCAGGCCGTGCGAGGACTGGAAGTTCTTCACCGCGTTCTGGGTCGTGGTATCGAACGTGCCGTTCACGCTGAGCGTGTAGCCCCATTGCTGCAGCAGGTACTGGATGGTGCGCACGCGCTCGCCCGTGTTCCCGTACTGGACCAGCGGCCAGGTGGTGGTGGTGCCGCCGCCCGAGGTGCTGCCGGCTACCAGCGATTTGTAACGCGGCCAGTCCCAGCCCGAGCCCGGGTCGGTATGGCTCTGGCTGGCGTAGTTGACGTGGCCCTTGACGTTGTACAGCGAGTCCGAGGGCACGGCGCTCCAGCCGCTGCTGCCGTCATACACCTTCTGCGCCAGGCCGCGCGAGGCGAGGATGTCCTTGGTCAGCGCCGCCGAGGCGTTGTACATCGCGGTGGTGTACCAGGCGGACGGGTTGGCGATGTAGCCCTCGTGCTCGATGCCGATGGTGTAGCCGTTCGAGTTCCCGACGTGCCAGGCCTTGTCGGCCTCGCGCACCATCTGCGTCACCTGGCCGTCCGAGGAGCGGATGACGTAGTGGGCGCTGACGCCGGCGCTGCAGTTCTGAAACCAGGAGATCGAGCCGGCGTAGGAGCCCTGGGTGGTGTGCACGGTCACGTGGCTGACCGAGGCGGTGCGGGCGGAATAATTGCAGCTGGCGGCCGGGTTCCAGATGGCCGGCGGATAGTCGGTCGACGCAAGCGCCGGCTGGGCCGACGCGATCAAACACAGGCCAGCGAGGAGCCTGGCAAATGAGCCGCGCATCATGTTCTTCATGGATGTTGTCTCCGTATTCTGCTTCGTTATTATCTGTTCGGGGTGTCGACGAAATCCGGCGCCGACATCTTCGGATCGGGGGTGCCGGTTTCCACGGTGATGCGGCGCGCGGACAGCTTGCGCAGCCGCTCCTTGCCGTAGGCTTTCTCCATCTCGACGTGCTTCTGGTCGATCTCGAATTTGTCGCTGCGCCGGCCCTGGCGGATCGCGGTCAAGACTTCGTAGCTGTAGATCTTCGCGATCTCGGGCTGCGGGATGCCGCTGTAGCGGGCCACCGCGCTTTCCCAGTCCGCGAGCGGGAAGCCCTTGTTCTTGCGGGCGCCGTAGTGGGCGAGCAGGGCGGCGGCGGCGCGGATGTTGGAACGCGTGTCCGAGGCCGCCTGCTCGGGCGTGACGCGGATCAGGGCCGCGCCTTCGTGCAGGGAGTGGCCGAAGTGATTGTCGTCGCGCAGACCCATGATGCCGTAGCTGATCGGCATGCCGTCGTGCGACTCGACTTCGACCTCGGGTTCGCCGTTCTTCTTGAGCTTGCCCTTGGGGACGTGCGGATGCCAGCGCGTTTCGGCATAGGCGATCGACTGCAGCAGTTCGACCGGCACGTTGAATTCGTTCGAGGCTTCCCGGAAGTACTGCTTGTACTGCTTTGCCGACACGGTCAGCTCGGCCTGCTTGCCGTCGGCGAGCGCGAGCGGCGCTGCCGCCGTTCCAACGATTGCTGCACATAGCGCGGCCAGCAGCCGCAGCTTGACGCTTTGCTTCATTGTTGTCTCCAGTGTTGTTTGAATAGCTCCGGCACGGGGCCGGAAGGGTGCCTGGAAGACGCAACAACATGCCGTTTCCAGGCCTGTCGAGTATATGCATACTCCAGATCGAGAAACGGTAAGGATTTGATTTAAAACAATATTTCGGCAGAAATGAATCGTGCTCAATGCGCCACTAAAAGTCGGACCATACACGCAGATTAAGAGGGTGTAAGCGGGGGTTATCGCTTTATGCGCACGGCATGAAAGCGGGCGCGACACCCTGGCTGGACAGGCCTGCTCGCCGTACCCGCCGCTGGCAGTACAATATCGGATTACCTATCTTTTCTTTTAAGAGAATGCCATGGCCGTCAATTCCCCCCTGCCAGTCGCAGCCGACCTGAAACCCGTCAACGGCATCGAGATCGGCTTTGCCGAAGCCGGTATCAAGAAGCCCAACCGCAAGGACCTGCTCGTGATGAAGCTGGCCGAAAGTGCGACCGTGGCCGGCGTCTTCACCAAGAACCGCTTCTGCGCCGCGCCGGTCCAGGTGAGCAAGGCCAACCTGGCAGCCGTCGCGGATGGCGGCAAGCCGATCCGAGCGCTGGTAGTCAACACCGGCAACGCCAACGCCGCCACCGGCGAACAGGGCCTGGCCAACGCGCAGGCCACCTGCGCCGAGGTCGCGAAGCTGCTCGGCCTGGACGCGCAGCAGGTGCTGCCGTTCTCCACCGGCGTGATCCTCGAGCAGCTGCCGATCGATAGAATCGTTGCCGGCCTGCCGGCCGCCGTGTCGAACCTGAAGGCGGACAACTGGTTCAACGCCGCCGAGGCGATCATGACCACCGACACCCAGCCGAAAGCCGCCTCGCGCACCGTCACCATCGGCGGCCATCTTGTCACCATGACCGGCATCAGCAAGGGTGCGGGCATGATCAAGCCGAACATGGCGACCATGCTGGGCTACCTGGCGATCGACGCGCGCGTGGCGCAGCCGGTGCTGGACGAACTGGTGAAGCACGCGGCCGACCACTCGTTCAACAGCATCACCATCGACGGCGACACCTCGACCAACGATTCCTTCATCATCGTCGCCACCGGCGCGGGCAGCCTGAACATCGATGCCGCCTCGGGTGCGGACTACGAAGCGCTGAAGGAAGCCGTGACCGACATCTCGCGCAACCTGGCGCAGCAGATCATCCGCGACGGCGAAGGCGCGACCAAATTCATGACCATCACGGTGGAGCAGGGCAGCAGCGTGGAAGAGTGCCGCAAGATTGCCTACTCGATCGCGCACTCGCCGCTGGTCAAGACCGCCTTCTTCGCCTCGGACCCGAACCTGGGCCGCATCCTGGCCGCGATCGGCTACGCCGGCGTCGACGACCTGGATACCACCAAGCTGGATCTCTACCTGGACGACGTGTGGGTGGCCAAGGCGGGCGGGCGCAACCCGGACTACAAGGAAGAGGACGGCCAGCGCGTGATGAAGCAGGCCGAGATCACCGTGCGCGTGACGCTCGGCCGCGGCGACGCCACCGCCACCGTCTGGACCTGCGACCTGTCGCACGACTACGTCTCGATCAACGCCGACTACCGTTCGTAAGGAGAGCAAGCGAGTGACGCCACTGGAACAGTTCCTGCACCGCGCCGAAGCCCTGCTGGCGCGGGTCGAAGCGGTGCTGCCGCCCGCGGTGCCGCGCGAGCCGGACTGGAAGCGCAGTTTCGCCTTCCGCTGGCGCAAGCGCCCTGGTGGCGCCGGCGGTGGCGGCAAATACCTGGCGCCGGTGCTGCACGCCTCGACCATCCGGCTCGAGGATTTGCAGCACGTCGACGCCCAGAAGCGTGCGATCGAGCAGAACACGAAGCAGTTCGTGCTGCGCCGCCCGGCCAACAACGTGCTGCTGACCGGTGCGCGCGGCACCGGCAAGTCCTCGCTGATCAAGGCCTGCCTGAACGGCTTCGCCGAGCAGGGCCTGCGCCTGATCGAGGTGGACAAGGCCGACCTGGCCGATTTGCCCGACATCGTCGACCTGGTGGCGGGACGGCCGGAGCGCTTCGTGATCTTCTGCGACGACCTGTCCTTCGAAGAAGGCGAGGCGGGCTACAAGGCGCTCAAGGTGGCGCTCGACGGCAGCATTTCGGCGCAGTCGGACAATGTGCTCATTTATGCGACCTCGAACCGGCGCCACCTGATGCCGGAAAAGATGTCGGACAACGCCGGCTACACCCATGGCGACGACGGCGACCTGCATCCGGGCGAGACGGTCGAAGAGAAGATCTCGCTGTCGGAACGCTTCGGCCTGTGGCTCTCCTTCTACCCCTTCAGGCAGGACGACTACCTGGGCATCGTCGCCCACTGGCTGGCCAGCTTCGGCTGCATGCCGGAGAGAATCGAATCGGCAAGGACGGAGGCGCTGCAATGGGCCTTGCAGCGCGGTTCGCGTTCGGGCCGGGTGGCGTGGCAATTTGCGAAGGACTACGCCGGCAGGCTGCCGGATCAAAAAACCAATGAGTGAAGCAGTAAAAGCAAAACCGGTCGACGTCGCAGTCGGCATCCTGATGCGCCCCAACGGCGACGTGCTGCTGGGCCAGCGTCCGGAAGGCAAGCCCTATGCCGGCTACTGGGAATTCCCGGGTGGGAAAGTCGAACCAGGCGAGGACATCTTCCACGCGCTGCAGCGCGAGTTCGTCGAGGAGCTGGGCGTGCGCCCGCTCAGCGGCGAGCCCTGGTGCTGCGTCGAGCACGTGTACGAGCATGCGCACGTGCGCCTGTATTTCTACATCTGCCGCGAATGGGAAGGCGAGCCGCAAAGCCTGGAAGGGCAGGCCTTTGCATGGCAGGGCGGGTACAGCGTCAGTCCGTTGCTGCCGGCGACGATACCGTTATTGGAATGGCTGGACAAGGTGCGTTACGCGACGCCGGAGTAGCCCTGCATAACTTAGTACCACCCCCTCGGCACGTCATCCCGGCGAAGGCCGGGATCCAATTTCGTCGATATGCCGCGAAAGTCAAATTGGGTTCCGGCCTTCGCCGGAAGTCGTAGCCGCCAGTGGCGGGTACGACGGTCTTAGGGTTAGCTAAAGAACAGCGGAACCGTAATGCCGCTCGCGCTGTTACTGGTGCTCAGTCGTCCGTCGGCTTGTCGTCCTGCGGGTCGCTGGTGGACGCGCCGGGAATCGTGTACTTCTCTTCGGCCCAGGCGCCCAGGTCGATCTGCTTGCAGCGTTCCGAGCAGAACGGGCGGTACTTGTTCGCCGGGGTCCATTCGACCTTCTTGCCGCAGGTCGGGCAGGCTACAACAGTCATCTTCGTCTCAATCGTTGAATCAGAAATTACACAGGGTCAGGTTGAAGGGCACGTCTGTTTCCAGCGCCTTCGGCTTGCAGTCCCCGTCCTGGGTGGTGAAGCGAACCCACAGCATATACTTGTTGGCCGAGATTTCGGGAATCGCGCCAAGCGATGCGTCGATCGACAGGCGCAGCATCTGGTAGACCTTTCCCTGCAGCATCTGCTGGTAGCTGCCTCCCACGGCGATCATCTTGGCCGGGCCGCCGGAATCGCGCAGCAGGCGCAGCACCAGGGCCAAGGCCTCGAACAGCGGCGCCAGCGGGGCGAACCAGCCCATGATATCCGATTGGCGCTGCTGCGCGGGGCGGTGCTGCCAGGCGTAATACGAGGGCAGGTCGAACTCGCAGGCGCCGCCCGGGATGATGGTGCGGCCGCGGATGCTCATCAGCCATTCGTTGTCGCGCACGTTCTGGCCGGTCTTGCCCTGGCTTGCTACCAGCGCGCCGCTGACGGCGTCCAGCTCGGCCAGCACGGCGTCGAGCGTCTCGGTGGCGACATTGGGATTGCTGCGGTAGGACAACAGGCTCTGCTTTTGGCGCTCGAGCTCCTGCAGCAGGTCGGACTTCAGGTCGGCACGGCCGGCCACTTCCAGCATGTCGAAGATCGTGGCGAGGGCCACGTGGTGCTGCATCGGGTGCTCTTGTTGCACAAAGAACTTGAACTTCTCGTACAAATCTTCCAGCCGCAACAACGTGCGAATCCGCTCGTTGAAAGGATATTCGTAGACGATCAAAATGACATTCCTCTGAATGTAGGCTGGCGAGCAACCCCGTGATTCTGAACCATGCTGCGCAAAATTACAAATCCCGCATTGACCTAATTCAATTGATTTTTAAGTTCGTTTGCTCTGGGATAAATACATTGCGTGCAAAATCTCGACTTGCGGGCGTAAAGCGTCCAGTCCGTCGTCGTTGACGATGATGTCGTCGGCCGCCGCGCGGCGCTGTGCGCGGGTGACCTGGGCGGCCATGATGGCGCGTACCTGTGCCGCGGTGATGCCGCTGCGGGCCATCACCCGCGCCACCTGCAGCTCCTCGGGGCAGTCGATCGCCAGCACCCGGGTGACGCGCTCGCGCCAGGTGCCCGATTCGATCAGGAGGGGCACGACGAAGATCACGTAGTCGCCGCTGGCGATGGCGGCCGCGGCCGCGGTGGCGTCGCGGATGCGCGGGTGCAGGATGGCCTCGAGCCGGGCGCGCGCCGTGGCGTCGCTGAACACGAGGGCGCGCATCCTGGCCCGGTCGAGCGCCCCCTCGGGGGTGGCGAACTCCTTGCCGAACTCGGCGAGCAGGGCCGGCATCGCCGCGCCGTGCGGGGCGGTGAGCGCGTGGGCGATCTGGTCGGTATCGATGACCGAGGCGCCGAGGGCTGCGAACATGTCGGCCACGGTGCTCTTGCCGCAGCCGATGCCGCCGGTCAGGCCGACGGAGAAAGCGAGCTGATGCGGGGTGTCCATCTCAGCCGGTCACGACGGCCTGCAACTGGGCGCTGATGGCGCTGCCGTAGAGCAGGGCGATCAGGCCGGCCGCCGCCAGGTAGGGGCCGAAGGGAATCGGCTTGTCGCGGCCGCGCTTGGCGAACACGATCAGGCTGATGCCGACGATCGCGCCGACCACCGAGGACAGCAGGATGATGGTCGGCAGCATCTGCCAGCCGAGCCAGGCGCCGAGCGCCGCCAGCAGCTTGAAGTCGCCGTAGCCCATGCCTTCCTTGCCGGTAACGAGCTTGAACAGCCAGTACACCGACCACAGCACCAGGTAGCCGGCGGCGGCGCCGACCACGGCGTCCTGCAGGGGCACGAAAGTGCCGTGCAGGTTCACCAGCAGGCCGGCCCACAGCAGGGGATAGGTCAGGTCGTCCGGCAGCAGCTGGGTGTCGATGTCGATGAAGGTCATCGCCACCAAGAGGAACAGGAACAGCAGGGTTGCCAGGCCGGCCAGGCCGCTGCCGAAGGTCCACACCAGCACGCCCGCCAGGATGCCGGTGAGCAGCTCGACCGCCGGGTAGCGCGCCGAGATCGGCGCCTTGCACTTGCGGCACTTGCCGCGCAGGGCCAGCCAGCTGACGACCGGGATGTTTTCCAGCGCCGTAATCTGGTGGCCGCAGTGCGGGCAGCTTGACCTCGGCACCATCAGGTTGTAGCGGTCGGTATGCGGCGGCTCCTTGCCGCTCTCCTGCGCCACGTAGTTGTCGGATTCGCGCTGCATCATCTTCGGAATCCGGTGGATCACCACGTTCAGGAAACTGCCGACGAGCAGCCCGAACAGGGCGGCCACCAGGGTGGCGCTGAGTGTGGCCGGCGGGGCAAACAGCAGGGATTCCATGGGCATGGCGGCAGGGTCCAATCAGAAAGCAGGGGCAGATGGCAGGAAAAGATTCTTTACATCAACCTATTGTAGAGGTTTCCCGTGATTTGGCGAAGCATCTGCACCTCGCCGGGAGTGGTGGTGTGGTATGCCGTCCCGGCGCACGATTGTGAGGGATCATGCCCGCTCCGTGGCGCGCGGCTACGCTGGGCCTTGATAGAGCTACTCCCGGGTGCCTGCGATGCCACGCGCAACATTTACTTTCCTGAACCATGCCTGTTTCATGGTCCGCACCGACGGTGCCCTCCTGGTGTCCGACCCATGGCTGGAAGGCGCGGTGCTGGGCGAGGCCTGGAGCCTGGTCGACGGCGCTACCAGCCATGCGGCCCTGCTCGACATCCTCAATGCGGCCGGCGTGCCCGTCTATATATGGTGCTCGCGTGCCCAGCCCGACCATTTCTCGCTGCCCTTCCTGCGGCGCTTCCGGAGCGAATTCCGCGGCATCGCCACCTTCCTCTACCGTCCCGGGCGCGACATGCGCATCGGCGAGGAACTGCGGCGCCAGCGCCTGCCGGTGGGCGAATGCCCGGACGGCGTCACCGTGGCGCTGGCCGGCGACCTGCGCCTCACGGCCCTGGCCAACGGCGACGGCGACTCCGCCTGCCTGATCAGTTGCGGCGGCCGCAGCATCCTCAACCTCGGCGACCGGGCGCTGGCCACCGAGGCCGCCTGTCATGCGGCGGCGCCGCGCATCGGGCGGGCGGCCTCGCGCATCGATCTGCTGCTCACCGGTTTCGGCAGCATGGGCTGGTGCGGCAATCCGGAACAGTTCGCGGTACGCGAGGCGGCAGCCAAGGCGGCGGTGGAGCGCCTGGCGCTGCAGGTCGAGCACTTCCGGCCCCGGCTGGTGGTGCCGATCGCCTCGTTCGCCCGCTTCGCGCGGTCCGACAACGTCTGGCTCAACGGCGGCCGGCTGTCGCCGCCCGAGCTGCTCGAGCTGTCGCGGCTGGAAAACCTGCGCGGCGTGATCCGCTTCCTCACCCCGGGCAGCAGCATCGACCTGCAGCGCGACACGCCCGGCACGCTCGGGGCCGCGCACGAGCGCGCGCTGGAGCACTGGGCCGACTGCTGGCGCAAGCGCCCGCCGCCGCTGCCGCGCCCGCCGCAGGCCTCGCTGGGGGAACTGAAGGCGGCCTTCGCGCGCTACCGCGAGCGCATCGCGACCACGATGCATGTGCTGCCGCGCCTGCTCGAGACGGCCGGGCCGCTGCGGCCCCTGCTCGTGCACCTGCCCGATCTGCGCCAGACGGTGGAGCTGTCCTACCGGCACGGTTTTCGCGTGAAGCCGCGCATGGATGATGAACAGCAGACGGCCCACGTGGCGATGTTTTCGGGAACGGCACTGCAGCTGCTGCGCTCCGAGGATGGCTTCGACACGGTGTATGCGGGCGGCTGCTTCTGGACGCTGCGGCGCAGCGGGCTGTCCACATTCGGGCGCTTCTTCCTGCCGCAGCGCATGGGACGGCGCGGGGCCGACCGCCACCGGCCGCTCAGGATGGGCGGCTACCTGTGGCGGGCGCTGATGGGAAGGATGGCAAGGCAGTTGCAGGCGGCGCTGCGCTGAACGCCGCCCCGGGGCGCCGTGCGCGCCCGCGTGGAGCGCTCAGCGCGCGTAGCTGGGACGCTTCGCGTCGTAGGTCCAGTCCGGGAACAGGTAGCGCATCGCCGTCGCGTCGTCGCGTGCGCCCGACGCCACCTTCTTGTACAGGAGGTGCGCCTGCTCGATGCGCGCCATGTCGGGTTCGATGCCCAGGCCCGGGCGCTCCGGCACCGCCACCTGTCCGCCAACGATCTGTAGCGGCTCGCGCGTCAGGCGCTCTTGGCCCTCCTGCCAGATCCAGTGGGTGTCGATGGCGGTGATCGTGCCGGGCGCCGCGGCGGCGACGTGGGTGAACATGGCCAGCGACACGTCGAAGTGGTTGTTCGAATGCGAGCCCCAGGTCAGGCCCCAGTCGTGGCACAGCTGGGCCAGGCGCACCGATCCCTGCATGGTCCAGAAATGCGGGTCCGCCAGCGGAATGTCGACCGCGCCCAGCAGGTGCGAATGGCCCATCTGGCGCCAGTCGGTGGCGACCATGTTGGTTGCGGTGGGGATGCCGGTGGCACGCCTGAATTCGGCCATGATCTCGCGTCCGGAATAACCCTGCTCGGGGCCGCACGGGTCTTCGGCATAGGCCAGGACATGGCCCTGGCCGCGGCAGGCGGAGACTGCCTCTGCCAAGGACCAGGCGCCGTTCGGGTCGAGCGTCGCGCGCGACTCGGGGAAGCGGCGCTTGATGGCCGCCACTGCCGCAATCTCCTCTTCCGGCCGCATCACGCCGCCCTTGAGCTTGAAGTCGCGGAAGCCATACTTGTCGACGCTGGCCTCGGCCAGGTCGGCGATTCTATCCGGCGTGAGCGCTTCCTCGGTGCGCAAGCCGTACCAGTCATCCGCGCCGCTGCCGGGAGAATAGGGCAGGTCGGTGCGCTTTCGGTCGCCGATGTAGAACAGGTAGGCCAGCATCGGCACGTGGCTGCGCTGCTGGCCGCCGCCCAGCAGCTCGCAGACCGGCACGCCCAGGTGCTGGCCGAGCAGGTCGAGCAGGGCGGCTTCGACCGCCGTGATCACGTTCTCCAGGCGCAGGTTGATCTCGTGCGGCTGCGCCAGGAGGGCGGCTTCCGCTGTTGACGTGACCTGGTGGTTCGGCCCCGCGATGGCGCCGCGCAGCGTGTTCAGCGTGTGGTGGTAGCGGGCGATCGGGGTGCCGGCAACCAGCGGCACGAGGCGCTCCAGCGCGCGCAGGATGCCGCTCGACCCCGGCACTTCACCCATGCCGGTGTTGCCGGCGCTGTCCTTCAGGAGCACCAGGATGCGCGTGAAGTAGGGCGCATGGGCGCCGCACAGGTTGAGCAGCATGCTGTCCATGCCGGCCACCGGGATGACCTGCATCTCGGTGACGGTCGGGCTGGCGTGTCGCTGGATCGGATTCATCGAAGAGTCTCCTTGCAAGCAAGGATGGAACTTGCTCGTAACATTAGTATCAAATAAAATGATTGCGCTAACATAATCAGTGTGAAGGAATTGCGATGGCGCGTCAATCGATTCTGGCAGCCGCGCTGGCTGCCGTACTGCTGGCCGGATGTGCCAGCGCTCCACGGCAGCCAGGCGCCTCCCATTGGGTCGCCTCCTGGGGAACGGCGCAGATGGTGCCCGGCGCCGAGCACGAACTGGCGCCCGCCCAGTGGCGCGACGCCACCCTGCGCCAGGTGCTGCGGGTGTCGCTGGGCGGCGAGCGCCTGCGCGTCAGGTTCAGCAATGCCTTCGGCACCGAGCCGCTGGTGATTGGCGGCGCCAGCATCGCGCTGTCGGGCGGGCCGGGCCGCTCCACGATCGACCCGGCCAGCAGCCGGCCCCTGCGCTTCGGCGGCGCCGCCTCGGTCACGATTCCGGCCGGGGCCGAGTACCTGAGCGATCCGGTCGACCTGCCTCACAGCGCAGGAAGCGACCTGGCGGTGTCGATCCACTATCCGGCCGCCCCAAGCCGCCAGACCAGCCACCCGGGCGCCCGCGCCACCAGTTTCATCGCGCCGGGACAGCAGCTCACGGCTGCCGAGCTGGCGCAGGCGTCCAGCTTCACGCGCTGGTACCAGCTGGCCGGGATCGAGGTCGAGGCCGGGCCCGGCGCGCATGCCGTGGTGGCGATCGGCGATTCGATCACCGACGGCTATGGGGTCGCGCCGGACACCAACCTGCGCTGGACCGACGGCCTGGCGACCAGGCTGCGCCAGGCCGGCATGACGGGAGTCGGCGTGGTGAATGCGGGGATCGGCGGCGGCCGCCTGCTGCGCGACGGCCTGGGCCCCAACCTGGTTTCGCGCTTCGAGCGTGACATCCTGGAGCGGCCGGGCGTGCGCCATGCGATCGTCCTGATCGGCGTGAACGACTTCGGCGGCCTGCACCGGGGCGGGCACGACAGCCCGGCCGCACGCGCGCAGCTGCTGCTTGATATGAAAGAGGCGCTGCGCCAGTCGGCCGCGCGTGCCCAGGCGCGCGGCGTGTGCGTGATCGGCGCCACCATCACCCCTTATGCCGGCAGCGAGTACTACCATCCGAAGGCGCCCAACGAACAGGATCGCCTGGCCTACAATGACTGGATCCGCCGCTCGAACGTGTTCGACGGGGTGATCGACTTCGATGCGGCGCTGCGCGATCCGGCGCGGCCGGATCATCTGCTCAAGGCGTATGACAACGATGGGCTGCATCCGAACATGGCGGGGTACAAGGCGATGGCGGAGGCGGTGCCGCTGGAGCTGCTGAAGGACTGCCGCCGTTGAGATACGGTGGACGGCTCCGCCGTCCACCGTACGAACTCATTCAACCGTTACCGGGAGCGTACGGAAAACGCTGCGCGCGGTAGTACTCCAGCGGCTGCGCCGGCGCCTTCGCCCCGGCCGGCAGCGCTCGTCCCGACACGTGCATGAAATACGCCAGGCAGGCATCGCGCCACCACTGCGCCTCCACGCGCTGCTGGGCCAGGCGCTGGGCGGTGTCGTTCCAGCGCTGGGCGTCGACCACCCTACGCAGCCCATTCCAGCGTTCCTGCATGCGCCCGACCTCGAGCACACCGCGGTCGTAGCGCGCCACCAGCTCTTCCCACAGCGTGCGGTTTGAAGGCATGCGGTAGTCCCAGGGCAGGTGGTGGAACCACAGCAGCAGTTCGGGCGGCGTGGTGGCCGGCTTGGAGAAGCGGCGCGCGACTTCGGGCGCGTACTGGCTGACTGCATTGCTGCCGCGCGCCGTGCGGTCGAAGCCGATGCCGTCGCGGCCGGCGCGGTGGTAGTACACCGGGTTCCAGTCGGGACGCTCCAGGTTGTCCACCCAGGGCCCCGGGCCATGGTGGTGGCCGGTGTCCATCAGGTGGTGCAGGCCGAGCGGCGTCATGTAGTCGACCACTGCCTCGCGCGAAGCCATCATCATCGCGACCACCGGGTCGAGCACCTGCCTGTCCGGCGAGAAGGTCTGCGCCGCCCACTCGCGCGCCACGGCGCCAGCGTCCAGCATCGGATCCCAGGCCATGCGTCCGAACACGTACCAGTTGGCCTGGTCGAAGACCGAGCCGGACCAGGTACGGCTGCTGCCGATATTCGCCACGCCGGCGATGCCGCCGACGCGACCCTTCTGCGCGCCCTGCAATGCCTGGGTCACGGTAAGCGCTTGACCGCCGGCGCGGGTGTCGGCGCGCAGGGTCTCCTGGAACATCGGGCCGAGGTAGGCCTGGTGGGTGGCGAAACCGAGGTACTCCTTGGTGATCTGGAATTCCATCATCAGGCGCGTGTCCGGCATGGCGCCGAACAGCGGATGGAAGGGCTCGCGCGGCTGGAAGTCGATCGCGCCGTTCTTCACCTGCACCAGCACGTTGGCGTCGAACTTGCCGTCCAGCGGCTTGAACTGGTCGTAGGCGTGGGCGGCGCGGTCGTGCTTCGGATCGTCCCCCAGGCCCTTGCGCTTGCGCGCCTCGGGCGGCTCGTACACGAAGGCACGCCACATCACGGTGCCGCCATGCGGCGCCAGCGCGCGCGCCAGCATGTTGGCGCCGTCGACGTGGTTGCGGCCATAGTCCTGCGGGCCGGGCTGGCCTTCTGAGTTGGCTTTCACCAGGAAGCCGCCGAAGTCGGGGATGCTGCGGTAGATCTCCTCGGTCTTGCGGCGCCACCAGGCGGCCACCGCCGGGTCGAGCGGATCGGCAGTGGCGGTCTCGCGCAGGTCCAGCGGGGTCGACCAGCGCACCGAGAGGAACACCCGGATGCCGTAGGGGCGCAGGACGGTCGCGACCGCGGCGGCCTTGGCGATGAAGGCCGGGCTCAGTACCTCGGCCTTGGCATTGACGTTGTTCAGCACCGTGCCGTTGATGCCGAGCGAAGCGTTGGCGCGCGCATAGTCCAGGTAGCGCGGATCGACGATGGCGGGCAGTTCCCACCAGTTCCAGATCGATTGCCCGGCATAGCCGCGCTCGACGCTGCGGTCCAGGTTGTCCCAGTGGTTCAGCACGCGCAGCGGCAGGGCGGGGTTCGAGACCAGCGGACTGCGCACCAGGGAGGCGGCGCTGCCGTCCTGCAGGGCGCGCAGCCAGGCGAAGCTGCCGTACAAGAGGCCGATGTCGCTCTTCGCAGTGATCAGGAAGACGTCCTGGCCCTGCATCCGGGTGCGGGCAAGCAGGTGACCCTCCGGGCCGACGCGGTCCAGGGAGCCGCGCAGCTCGGCAGGCAGCCCGGCGAGCAGGCCGTCGCTGCGCGCCAGCACCACGCTGCCGGCGCGGATGGCGGTGGCAACCTGCGGCACCCGGCCCAGCATGCCTCCCAGCGCGCGCTGCAGTTCGGTGCGTGCGGCCAGCACGGTCGGGGTCTCGGGCGCCAGCGTGACGATCGCGCTGGCCGGCACTGCCGCTGCCTGGGCGGCAGGCAGGGGGCGATAGCGTAGCCAGAGTTGGTAGCCGTCTTCGTCGGCGCGGGCGGCGGCTGCGAACATGGCGCCCAGCAGCAAGGCTGCCAGGGCGCGAACCAGCACGGATGCGAGGGATCGCTGCAAGATAGTCTCCGTCGTTTTGTTGTCCGGCCTAACTGCGCCCGACGTATGTTGGAATCCGGATGTTAGCGCAAACTTTTTCAAACAGTAACTAATTTCGCGTGTGCGCCACGCTTTTTCTGCGGTCGTCCTCGCAGCAAATATATTAGTTGACAAGTATAAAAGTTGAAGTTTAGACTAAAAATGATTGCGATAACATTTATGTTATTGAAAATGTTGATCGCGTCGCCGACAACATATTGCATAAAAATACTCAGGAGACAATCATGGTCCAGCAGCGATTCCTGCGCCCCGGTCATACCGGCGGCCGCATTCTTCAACTGACGATCCTCGCCGGGCTGGTCTCGGCAGCGTACGCGCAGGAGACGGCGCCAAGTGCCCTGGGCTCGATCCAGACCGTGCAGGTGACCGGCTACCGCGGCAGCCTGGAAACCTCGGCGCGCGACAAGCGCGAAGCCACCGGCTTCCAGGATTCGATCTTCGCCGAGGACCTCGGCAAATTCCCCGACACGAACATCGCCGAATCGCTCAACCGCATCCCGGGCGTGCAGGTGTCGCGCGAGATCACGGGCGAGGGCGTCAACATCCAGATCCGCGGCCTGGGCACCAGCTTCACCAAGGTCCTGCTGAACGGCGCCCCGATCGCGGTGGCCTCCACCGGCAGCACCGACAGCCAGAACACCAACCGCGAGGTCGACCTCGACCTGCTGCCGACCGACCTGTTCACCAAGCTCACCGTCAGCAAGAGCCCCTCGGCGTCGCTGCTCGAAGGCGGCGCCGCCGGCGTGGTCGACATGCGCAGCGCGCGTCCCTTCGACCGCAAGGGCAGCTACGTCTCGGCCAACCTGGGCGGCACCCGCAACCAGGTTGCCGGCAAGTGGGGCAACCGCGGCTCGGTCCTGGCCAGCAAGACCTTCAACAACACCTGGGGCATCCTGGGCGGCGTCGCCTGGAACAAGTCCAAGGTGCAGGCCACCGGCTACGAGACCATCGGCCTGACCAACCCGAACCTGACCGCGGCCCAGAACAGCAGCCCGACCCGCAACAACACCGGCGGCGGCAACTGGACCATCCCGGCCACCGTCCCGAGCAATGCCGGCAACGGCTTGAGCCCGGGCGCCGCCATCGACCAGGCCTTGCTGCTGGCCCGTAACCCGGGCCTCTCCATCCAGCAGATCGACAACTCCCTGATCCCGCGCCTAGGCCGCCAGATGGCGCAGTACGGCGACAAGGACAAGGTCACCGCGATCCTGTCCGGCGAATTCCGTCCGAGCGCCGGCCTGCACTTCTACGTCGACACGATGTACAGCGAGAAGGACAACGACCTGCAGCGCCTCGACACCGCGCTGATCGGCCGCAACGGCGCCATCATCCCGCTGGACATGAAAGTCGACCGCAGCGACTGCGCCAACGGCTGCGTGGTCGAAAGCGCTACCCTCGCCAACGCCCAGTACTTCGCCGAATACCGCCCCTACATGGAGAAGGTGCGCCTGAAGGGCATCAACCCGGGCATGGAATGGGAGCTCGGCGAGAAGCTCAAGTTGACCGCCCAACTGAACTACACGAAGTCGGAGTTCTCGCGCGAGTCGCCGACCGTGCTGCCGGTCACGCCGGTCAACGCGGGCAATACCGTGAGCTTCACCAACGGCCCGATCCCGAGCATCGTGAGCTCGATGGACATCACGAGTCCGGCCAATTACGTGTTCGACACCGCCAACGGCGCGCGCGTCAACCTGCAGCAGGAGCTGCGCGAGACCAGCACCAAGGGCTTGCGCTCCGACCTGACCTGGGGCGACAGCGACTTCAGCATCAAGGGCGGCTTCGCCTACGACGACATCCTGCGCCGCATCACCGCGCGCGACAACACGACCGCCTGGCAGAACCTGATCTGCGGTAACGTCGCCGGTTGCCAGGGCGCGGGCACGATCGGCGCGCGCGTCGGCGAGTACCTGCGCCGCGGCCCGAACGGCCTGATCGAAGTCGACTGGCAGCGCTTCGCCGGCGACACCAATTACCAGCAGCTGCTCGACCAGGCGCCGATCACCGGCGCGTCCAATACCGGCGCGGCCACCGGCTTCATCCAGGAAAAGACCAAGGGCGTGTTCCTGCAGGCCGACGGCATCACCCAGCTGGTGGGCTACCAGCTGCGCTACAACGCCGGCGTGCGCTACGTGCGCACCGAACAGAGCGTGGGCGCCTACAACTCGGTGGCCGATCCGCGCAACGCCAGCCTGCCGGCAGGGGCCACGCCCTTTCCGAACGTGAACCAGTGGGTCTACGTCGACAAGACCTACAGCAATACGCTGCCCTCGGCCAGCGCCGCCCTCGACCTGGCGAAGAACGTGGTGCTGCGCGCCTCGGCCTCGCGCTCGATGACCCGCGCCAATCCGGAAGCCCTTCGTCCGGGCATCAACTTCTCGAACCCGTCGGCCGACATCGGCAGCCTGGGCGCACCGAACCTGGCGCCCTATATCTCGGATAACCTGGACTTCGGCGTCGAGTGGTACACCGGACGCGAAGGCTATGTCGCGGCCACGGTGTTCCAGAAGACGCTGAACGGCTTCACGGTCAACCAGAGCAATACCTTGCCCTTCAGCGCGCTGGCCCAGTACGGCGTCACCTATGAGAGCGTGACCCCCACCATGCAGCAGGCGCTCGACGCCCGCGGCGGTCCCGCCAACGCCAGCGTGGTGATGACTTCGCAGCGCAACGCCGGCGGCGAACTGAAGATCAAGGGCCTGGAGCTGGGCTGGGTGCAGCCGCTCGACAAGCTGCTGCCGTGGCGCGGCTTTGGCTTCTCGGAAACCCTGACCCTGATCGACCAGAAGGCGACCGGCGAAGGCACCCAGGGCTTCGTGGCGCTGGGCGTGCCGAAGAAGAGTAACAACTTTCAGCTCTACTACGAGAACCATGGCTTCATGGCGCGCCTGTCGCACACCTATTCGCAGGGCAGCCAGATCTCGGGCCTGAACCAGAACGGCATCGCGGCCGCGGCCTTGTTCAGCGACGGCTTCAAGCAGCTCGACTTCTCGTCGCAGTTCGACCTGGAGAAGCTGCTCGACCGCGACGGCCTGCCGACCCTGACCTTCGACGTGGTGAACGCGACCGACACCGTGCGCCGCGCTTACTTCCAGTTCTCGAACGCCACCTTCACCAGCTACAAACCGGGCCGCACCATCTCGGTCGGCATGCGCATGAAGTTCTGATGTATCTTGCCTCGCGCAACCTGGCGAGGCAAGGAAGAAACGACAAAGGGCGCCATCGGCGCCCTTTTTCCTTGCTGGCCAGCGGATGCTAGCGCTCGCCGTAGGGCGAGATCGTGAGGATATTCCCTTCGTCGTCGTAGTGCAGCTCGGTGACCTTCACGCTGCGCAGGTGGGTCACGCCTTCCGACAGGCTGCTGTCGTGGTAGAACAGGTAGCTGCGGCCTTCGAACTCGCAGATCGAATGGTGGGTGGTCCAGCCGATCACCGGCGTCATGATCTGGCCACGGTAGGTGAAAGGACCGTAGGGACTGTCGCCGACCGCATAGCAGAGCAGGTGGGTATTGCCCGTCGAGTAGGAGAAGTAGTACTTGCCGTCGTGCCGGTGCAGCCAGGGCGCCTCGAAATAGCGGCGCTCGTGGTCGCCGGCGAGCAGGGGCTGGCCGTTCTCGTCGAGGATGAGGACCGCGCGCGGGCTTTCCGCGAACTGCGTCATGTCGGACGTGAGCCGCGCCACGCGCGGGGCCAGCGCTTCCTGGCTCGGTTCCGGCTCTTCATTCGCCGCGTCATAGGCATTGTCGCGGTACTTCTGCAGTTGCCCGCCCCAGATTCCGCCGAAATACATGTAGAAGGCGCCGTCGACGTCTTCGAATACGGCCGGATCGATCGAGTAGCTGCCTTCGATCGGCTTGGGCTCGGGCACGAACGGGCCGGCCGGGTGCTCGCCGACGGCGACGCCGATCTGGAAGATGCCGTCGGGGCGCTTGGCCGGGAAGTACAGGTAGTACTTCCCGTCCTTGCAGGCGGCATCCGGCGCCCACATCTGGCGCTCGGCCCAGGGCACATCCTTGACGTGGAGGGCGACGCCGTGGTCGACCGCTTCGGCGTCCGGACGGTCGAGCGAGAGGACGTGGTAGTCCTCCATCGCGAAATGGTCGCCGTTGTCGTTGAAGGGAATGCCGGCCTCGATGTCGTGCGAAGGATAGATGTAGATCCTGCCCTCGAAGACGTGGGCGGAAGGGTCGGCGGTATAGATGTGGGTGACGAGCGGAGCGGAAATGGCGCGCGCCTTCAGTTCCTGCACGCGCTCGGTGTCGATGACTTCGGACATATGGTTGGGACCTGTTTGTCGTTGAAAGAAAAATCAGTGCTGGGCGGCGGCGCGGCGGTCGCCGAGATCGCGCTCGATCTGCAGCTCGACCGACTTGCGGATGTCGTACAGGGCCAGGCTGGCGACGCCGAGCAGGAAGGGAATCGAGGCCCACACGCTGACCGACAGCAGGATGCCGTTCGCCGTCTCGGGCGCCTGGGCCGGCAACGACGCGTCATACCCATAGTGGGACAGCAGGGCCGCGACCAGGGCGCCGCCGATGCTCAGGCCCGCCTTGAGGCCGAAGATCATCGCCGAGAACAGCAGGGCGGTGGCGCGCCGGTTGTTCTTCCATTCCGAGTAGTCGGCGACGTCGGCGATCATGGCCCACAGCAGCGGGATCGTGATGCCGTAGAAGAAGCCGTGCAGCAGCTGGCACAGGAAGACCGGGCCGATGGACTCGGGCGGGAAGAAGTACAGGGCCATCATGAAGACGGTCGAGACCAGCAGCGCGGCGCCGAACACGTCGCGCTTGCCGAAGCGGTCCGCCAGCGGCTTGGAAAAGCCGATCCCGATGATCATCATGATGATGCCGACGGCATTGAACACGCTGAAGCCCGAGGTGGCAGCATCTTTCGGCCAGTGGAAGGCGGTCAGGCCAACGCTGGCGAGCACCGCGTTCAGCCCGGCGATGAAGCCGTTGAAGCCGATGTTCTCGAGGAAGGCGGCGAGCTGCGTTTCGCTCAGGTAGGAGTTGAAGTAGTAGACGTAGGTGCCGCCTTTCAGGGCCAGCGTGATGAACACCAGGATGGTCAGCACCAGCATCACGACCCAGGGCCGGTTGCCCAGCAGGTCCACGATGTCCTGGCGGATGCTGGAACGCTGCGTCGGTGCCGGCACCACCCGCTCGCGGGTGGTGAAGAAGGTGATCAGGAAGAAGACGGTGCCGACGATCGCGAACACGGTCATCACGTTCTGGAAGCCGAGCGCCTTGTCGCCGCCGCCCGCGATCAGCACCAGCGGCAGCAACAGGACCTGGATGATGAACTGGGCGACCATGACGGCGGTGAAGCGGTAGGCCGACAGGCTGTTGCGCTCGGCCATATTGCCGGTCAGGACGCCGCTCAGGGCCGAGTAGGGCAGGTTATTGGCGGAGTAGACCAGCATCAGGAGGATGTAGGTCAGCAGCGCATAGACGATCTTGCCCTGCTCCCCGAGATCGGGCGTGCTGAAGGCCAGCAGCGCGGTGAGACCGAAAGGAATCGAGGTCCACAGGATCCAGGGACGGAACTTGCCCCAGCGCGTGCGGGTGCGGTCCGCCAGCAGGCCCATCATCGGGTTGAAGCAGGCGCCGACGATGCCGCCGATGAAGATGACCGAGGCCGCCGCGCTCGGCGCCAGCTTGTACACGTCCGTGTAGAAGAAGGCGATGAAGGTCAGGAGGGTCTGGAAGATCAGGTTGGCGGCAAGGTCGCCCAGGCTGTAGCCGAGCTTTTCGACTACTCCCAGCCGTGCAGGGGTCGCTTTTGGAATGCTCATGATGTCTCGGATATCGTTATAAGTCAGGCGTCTGACGCGCCGGAACCAGTCGCTACCATTTATATATCACTAAATGATAGCGCTAGCATTTATCCGAGTATGGCTGAGGCTTAGTACGTAGTCAACTGCCGAGAAGGCTGGAAAAGAGCCGGCGGCACGGTCGGCGCTGTTTGCTTCGCGCCTGCCGGTGCCGCCGTGTGGGTTTGCTGCTATTTAGCCCGCTACCGCCGGCGGGTCATTCCGGGTCTTCCACAGCGAGTACAGGATGCCCGAGGCGAGCAGCAGTCCCGTCACCGCCAGGGACAGCGCGGCCGGCACCTTGCCGCCGAAGACGAAGTCGCCCAGGAAGATCTTCGAGCCGATGAAGACCAGCACCGCGGCCAGCGAGTACTTCAGGTAGTGGAAGCGCGCCACCATCGCCGCCAGCGCGAAGTACAGCGCACGCAGGCCCAGCACCGCGAAGATGTTCGAGGTGTAGACGACGAACGGGTCGCTGGTGATCGCGAAGATCGCGGGCACGCTGTCGACTGCGAACACCACGTCGGTGATCTCCACCATGCACAGCGCCAGGAACAGCGGCGTCGCCCAAAGCAGGGTCTTGCCGGGTTGCGCCGGGTCGGGCTGACGCACCAGGAAGTGGTTGCCGTGCAGGTCGGGCGTGATGCGCATGTGGCCCTTCAGCCAGGACAGCACCTTGCTCTCGCGGATGTCGTCGCTGTCGGTATCCACGAAAAACATCTTGATGCCGGTGAAGACCAGGAAGGCGCCGAAGATGTACAGGGTCCAGTAATAGCTTTCCACCAGGGCGGTGCCGGCGCCGATCATGATGCCGCGCGTGACGATCACACCCATGATGCCCCAGAACAGCACACGGTGCTGGTAGAGCGGCGGGATCGCCAGGGTGGCAAAGATCAGCGAGATCACGAAGATGTTATCCAGCGACAGGCTCTTCTCGATCAGGAAGCCCGTATAGAAGTGCATGCCTTTTTCGCTGCCGAATTCATGCCAGACCCACAGGCCGAACAGCAGGCCCGCGGCGATGTACAGCGCCGACAGCTTCAGGCTTTCCTTGACCCCGATGACGTGGTCCTTTTTGTTCAGCACGCCAAGGTCGAAGGCCAGCAGCACCACGACGATGGTGAGGAACACCAGCCAGGACCAGGCCGGCGTACCGAGCCAGAGTGCAGTGAGGAAGTCCATGATGTTCTCCGCTTAAGAAAAGGCGGCCTCAGGTGGCGAGGGCCGCGGTGGTGAAGGAATCCTCGGCATCGATCTGGCCGAACCAGGCGCGCGCCGCGCGTCGTACCAGCGTCGCTTCGCGGCCGTCGAGGTGGCCGTCGGCGTGGATGATGTCGACCATGGTCCTCCACACGCGGATCTGCAGCAGCGGATCGCGCAGGTCGAGCAGCAGGGCGTCCATCAGGCGCGGGTCGATCTCGACCATGCCGGCGCGGCGGTTGGCCGCGGCATCGAGCAGGTCTTCGCACAGCTCGCGCAGGGTGCGGTCGAAGGTGTCGTCGTCGATCTGCACCTGTTCCAGGTATTTGGAGCGGTGCATGGCGCTCACCTCGGCGGGGCTCAGGTGGCCGTCGACGATCATGGTCAGGGCCAGGATGCGGCTGACGGCTTCCGGGCTATTGGGTTGATAAGTGTGCATGGTGACCTCGTTGTTGTGATTAAGTGAGGCCCACTATAGAAGCGCACGAAACTAAAGTAAAATCGATTAATCTTTCATAAATCGTAAGTTTAATTGAGGTTTTGCTGCTATGATCAATTACAAGCATCTGCACTACTTCCACGCGGTCGCCACCCACGGTACCGTGGCGCGCGCGGCCGAACAGCTGCACGTGACGGCGCAGGCGATCAGCATGCAGCTGCAGGTGCTGGAAGAGCAGCTGGGCGAGGAACTGTTCAAGAAGAAGGGACGGGTGCTGGAACTGACCGAGGCCGGCAAGACCGTGCTGCGCTATGCCGAGCAGATCTTCGACCTCGGCAACGAGCTGGAACATGCGGTGCGGCGCGGCGCCTTCACGGGCGAGGAAACGCTACGAGTAGGCATCTGCGACGTGATCGCCAAGCCCATGGCCTTCCGCCTGCTCCAGCCGGCGCGCGAAGCCGGGATGGCGATGCGCCTGATCTGCCGCGAAGGGCGTTTCGACGACCTGGTCGTCGATCTCGCCGCCCACAAGCTCGATCTCGTGATCGCCGACCAGGGCCTGCCCACCGGCGGCGCGGTGCGCGGCTATACCCAGCTGATGGGATCGAGCACGCTGACCGTATTCGGCCATCCGGAATTGTGCGAGGAGTGGCCCGGTGACTTTCCGCAGCGCCTGCGCGACGCGCCCTTCTTGCTGCCCGGGCAGGACGCCGCCGTCCACACCCAGCTCAAGAGCTGGTTCGAGAGCCACGACCTGCGTCCGATCACGGTGGGCGAATTCGACGACGGCGCCTTGTTGAAATCCTTCGCCTGCGCCGGCACCGGATTCATGGTGGCGCCGACGGTGCTGTCCGAGATCGTGCAGCTTGAAAACGGCATGGTGCCGGTGGGCGTCATCGACAGTATCGTCGAGCACTTCTATGCGGTGTCGGTGGAGCGGCGCGAACGGCATCCGGCGGTGCGGCGCATCCTGGAGGGGTCGGGGGCGGTGTTCGGCTGAGCAAAGTACGCTTCGTACTTGCGCCGTCAACTGGACCCCATTATATGCAGGCCGCATTGCGTATTGATTCAGGCATTGCTAGCATGAGGTAAATAAATTGCCAGGAGCAAGCATGAGAAAATTCCTCGCGGTGCCAATTCTGCTTGCTCTCTCTGTCAGCCCGTTTGGACAGGCAGCCTCTGATGGGAGTAATGCGCAGACGTCCGCTCGTCTTGATCAGATCGTTCGATCCTATGTCGATGACAAGAATTTCACCGGCTCCGTGCTGGTCGCGCGCGGTGATCAAACGCTGTTGAATAAAGGGTATGGCGAAGCGAATCGCGAGTGGGGTGTTCCGAACGGACCGGATACCAGGTTTCGGATTGCCTCGATCACCAAGTAATTCACAGCGGCAGCCATCCTCGTCCTTGCCGAGCGCGGCAAACTGAAGGTCGACGATAAAATTTCCAGCTACCTTAGGGATGCGCCTCCTGCATGGAAGGACATCACGTTTTTCCATTTGTTGACGCATTCGTCGGGCATTCCCGATCTCACCCGCTTCGCGAATTTCCGTGAGATCCAGCCAGTGTCGACCACGGCTGCCACGAGTATCGCCAGTTTCCGCGACAAGCCGCTCGAATTCACACCGGGCGAGCGGGCCAGCTACAGCAGCTTCGGCTACATCTTGCTTGGCCATTTAATCGAGCAAATTAGCGGGCAAACTTACGATCGCTTCCTCCAGGAGGCGATCTTCACGCCGCTGGGCATGAAAGATTCCGGATACGACAGGAATGCCACGGTCATGTCGCGCCGGGCCAGTGGTTATACGATGACGAAAGCAGGCGTCGAAAAAGCGGAATACGTCCACATGAGCCTACCCTATGCTGCCGGCGGATTGTATTCGACGACACAGGACCTGCTGCGTTGGCAGCGGGCCCTGTATGGCGGCAAGCTTCTTTCGCCGCCATCCTTGAAAAGGATGACGACCCCCTACAAGGATGATCAGGCGTTCGGGCTCGAAGTCATCAAGGGCGCAGGGGAACAGGAGATCACGCACAACGGCCATATCCAGGGGTTTCGCAGCTTTGTCGGGCACTACCCCGGGTCCGGGGGCAACGTCATCATTCTTGGGAACCTGGATGGGCGCGCCAACATACCGCTCATGCTGGACCGGATGGCCAAGGTGGCAGCAGGAGGCGCAGTCGTACTGCACTCCGAGCTGAAGGAAATCCCGGTCGCCGTCTCGACCCTGAAACAATACGAAGGAACGTATCGCCTGATGGGGGAAAAATTCACGCTCGAAGTAAGAGGCAATAAATTATGGGCGGGCGGCAGTGGCAGGTGGCCATGGCAACAACTCAAGGCACAATCAAACTCCGTGTTCTTTTATGAACACTTGAAAGATGTGAGCGTGGAAGTGATCCGTGACGATGCGGGCAGGGTGAGCTCGATCGTGATGCACAACCTGGGCACCCCGATTCCGGCCCCGCGCTGGGTGGACTGATCAACATGGCGAAAAAAAGGCCGCGACACATGTCGAGGCCCGTTTTGAGAATCGGTCAGCCGATCAAACCACCGACCCCAGCTTAAAGATCGGCATATACATCGCAATCACCAGGCCGCCAATCAGCACGCCCAGGATCACCATGATCAGCGGCTCCATCAGCGACGACAGCGCCGCCACCGCCTCGTCCACTTCCTCTTCGAAGAAGTCGGCCACCTTGCCCAGCATGGCGTCGAGCGAACCGGATTCCTCTCCGATCTGCACCATCTGGATGACCATGTTGGGGAACACGTTCGCGTTCTGCATCGAGATCGTCAGGCTGGTGCCGGTGCTGACTTCGGTCTGGATCTTCTTGGTCGCTTCCAGGTAGACGTCGTTGCCGGAGGCGCCGCCGACCGAGTCGAGCGCTTCGACCAGCGGCACGCCGGCGGCGAACATGGTCGACAGGGTGCGGGTCCAGCGCGCGATGGTGGCCTTGCGGATCACGGCGCCGAAGATCGGCAGGCGCAGCAGCAGGCGGTCCATCGCCTGCTGCATCTTGCGCGAGCGCTTCCAGGCCTGGAAGAAGAAGTACAGGCCGGCGAACAGCCCGCCGAAGATCAGCCACCACCATTCCACGACGAAGTCCGAGATGCCCATCACGATCAGGGTCGGGGCGGGCAGGTCGGCGCCGAAGGTCTTGAACACTTCCTTGAAGGCGGGGACCACCCAGATCATGATGATCGCGGTGACGACGAAGGCGATCGCGATGATCGAGATCGGGTACATCAGGGCCGACTTGATCTTGCCCTTGATCGCCAGCGTCTTTTCCTTGTAGATCGCCAGGCGGGTCAGGAGGTCTTCCAGGATGCCGGCCTGTTCGCCGGCGCCCACCAGGTTGCAGAACAGCGGGTCGAAGTAGACCGGGTACTTGCGGAAGGCGTTGTTCAGGCTGGTGCCGGTCTCGACGTCGTTGCGCAGGTCCATGATCAGCTTGGACATGGACGGGTTGGCATGGCCCTTGCCGACGATGTCGAAGGCCTGCAGCAGCGGCACGCCGGCCTTCATCATGGTGGCCAGCTGGCGCGTGAACAGGGTCAGGTCCTTGTCGGTGATCTTGCGTCCGCTGCGGTAGGCCTTCTTCTTGACCTTGGTGACCAGGATGCCCTGGCGGCGCAGCGTGACGTTGACGATCGCCTCGCCGCCGGCGCGCAGTTCGCCGCGCACGGTCTTGCCGGTCTTGTCCTTGCCTTCCCAGGCGTAGACCGCTTCCTTGACCTGCGCTGCGGCGCGGCTCCGGGGTTGTAGGGAGGTAGCCATATGTTCTTGTCGTCTATTCGTTGGTGCAGCCGAGCACTTCTTCGAGACTGGTGAGTCCTTGTTTTACCTTCATCAGGCCGGAGCGGCGCAGCGAGTTCACGCCTTCCTTCTCGGCCTGCTCGGCGATCTGCATCGAATTGCCGTGCGCGAGGATCAGGGCCTCGATGGCCGGGGTGATCGGCATCAGCTGGTAGATGCCGACGCGGCCCTTGTAGCCGGAGCCGAGGCAGCGGTCGCAGCCCACCGGGCCATAGGGCTTCCAGCCGCCTTCCAGGTCGCTGTCGCGGTAGCCGGCCGCGACCAGCACCTCGCGCGAGGTATCGAGCGGCTGCTTGCAGCTGCACAGGCGGCGCGCCAGGCGCTGCGCCGTGATCAGGATGACCGAGGAGGCGATATTGAAAGGCGCCACGCCCATGTTCATCAGGCGGGTCAGGGTCGAGGGCGCGTCGTTGGTGTGCAGGGTCGAGAACACCATGTGGCCGGTCTGGGCGGCCTTGATCGCGATGTCGGCGGTTTCCAGGTCGCGGATCTCGCCGACCATGATGATGTCGGGATCCTGGCGGAGAAAAGACTTCAGCGCCACCGGGAAGGTCAGGCCGGCCTTGTCGTTGACGTTCACCTGGTTCACGCCGGGCAGGTTGATCTCGGCCGGGTCTTCGGCGGTCGAGATGTTGATGCCGGGCTTGTTCAGTACATTCAGGCAGGTGTACAGCGATACCGTCTTGCCGGAGCCGGTCGGGCCGGTGACCAGTACCATGCCGTAGGGACGCGAGATCGCGTCCAGCAGCAGCGCCTTCTGTTCGGGATCGTAGCCGAGCGCGTCGATGCCCATCTGCGCCTGGGTGGCGTCGAGGATACGCATGACGGTCTTTTCGCCGAACAGCGTGGGCAGGGTGCTGACACGGAAGTCGATGCTGCGGGTCGGGCCAACGATCAGGCGCATGCGGCCGTCCTGCGGCACGCGCTTTTCCGAGATGTCGAGCTTGGCCAGCACCTTGATGCGCGAGACCAGCTTCTCGCGGATCGACAGCGGCGGATTGGCATGGTCGCGCAGCACCCCGTCGACGCGCATGCGGATGCGGTAGTACTTCTCGTAGGGCTCGAAGTGGATGTCGGAGGCGCCCAGCTGGAGCGCGTCCATCAGGATCTTGTTCAGGAAGCGCACGATCGGCGCATCCTCGACATCGCTCGCCGGGTCCGGCAGCGCCGCCGCCTGCGCTTCTTCCTCGGCGAATTCGATCTCGGCATCGTCGCCGACCAGCTCGTTCAGGCTCGCTTCGGTGCTCTTGGCCAGCTTGTCCAGCAGCTTGAGCAGGACATCGTGGGCCACGATCACCGGCTCCACCGAGGCCTCGCTCTGGAACTTGATCTGGTCCAGGGCCTGGATATTGGTCGGGTCGGACAGCGCCACCGACATCTTATTGCCGCGCTTGGCCAGCGCGATGACGCGCTGCGCCTGCATCAGCTTGGCGTCGATGGCGGCCGCCGGGAGGGATTCGGGCGCGAAGCAGGACAGGTCGAGCAAGGGGTAGCCGAAGGTCTCGGCGCAGAAGCTGGCCAGGGCGGCCGGCTCGATGATGCCGCTCTCGAGCAGGGCGTCGATGAAGGCGGTCTTGTCGGCGGCGGCTTTCTTGTGCAGCCCATCCGCCTGTCCCGGGCTCAGCCGGCCAGCCTGCACGAGCGCCCGCGCCAGGCCCGACAGGGGCGCACCGGTGATCGTGTTGGGGAGGACTGCTGCCATAGGAGAAGGGCTGGAAGGACGGAGTTTTACCCGGGATGGATTCTCTGGATGATGCCTACGGGCATCAAATTTGTAAAGCGTACCGTGCCCCGGGAGATGCGTACGCGCCACGTATATGGTGCAGCCGATAACGCTTGTGGTTGGGTCGACAAGCATTATGGTTGAGGTGGCAATGGAATGCCTTGATGCGGCGCGCGCGGGCGCAAAAAAGCCGGCATGGCGCCGATGGCGCCATGCCGGCCCGCAAGCGCGACGATCGACGGCTTACTTGAGCGCCAGCCGCCTGGCAGGCGAACCGAGCCCCGGCGTTGCCGTCTCCAGCTTGAACACCGACAGCGCGCTGGTGAGCTGCGTGGTCTGCTCCGACAGCGACTCCGCCGCCGCCGAGGCTTCCTCCACCAGCGCCGAGTTCTGCTGGGTCATCTCGTCGATGCTGCCGATCGCGCGGCCGATGTCGTCGATGCCCGCGCTCTGGCGCGCGCCCGCGGCGCTGATCTCGGCCATGATGGTCTGCACCTTGCGCACCGACTCCACGATCTGGCCCATGGTCACGCCGGCTTCGTCCACCAGCGCGCTGCCGGCGCTCACTTTGGACACCGAGTCGCCGATCAGTTCCTTGATCTCCTTGGCCGCCGCCGCCGAACGCTGCGCCAGGTTGCGCACCTCGCCCGCCACCACCGCGAAGCCGCGGCCCTGTTCGCCGGCGCGCGCCGCTTCCACGGCCGCATTCAGGGCCAGGATATTGGTCTGGAAGGCGATGCCGTCGATGACCGAGATGATCTCCACGATCTTGTTCGCCGAGCTGTTGATGTCGCCCATGGTGCTCACCACCCCGCCCACCACCTGGCCGCCGCGGGTCGCGATGCTGGTCGCGCTCTCGACCAGGGCATTGGCCTGGCTGGCGGCGCTGGCGTTCTCGCGCACGGCGCCGGTGAGTTCTTCCATCGAGCGGGTGGTGCGGTCCAGGCTCTCGGCCTGCGATTCGGTGCGGCGCGCCAGGTCGGCGTTGCCGCTCGCGATTTCCGAGCTGGCCAGGGCGATGGTGTCGGCCGACAGCTTGATCTCGGCGACCAGGGTCGCCAGGCGGCCACGCATCTCCTTCAGCGCCACCAGCAGGCTGCCCTTGTCGCCGGCTTCCAGGCGGATCTCGGTCGACAGGTCGCCGCTGGCCACGGCCTGGGCGATCTCGCGGGCGTATTCCGGTTCGCCGCCCAGTTGCTGCCAGATGGTGCGCACCACGAACCACGAGACCACCGCCAGGCTGGCGATCACGATCAGCGCGGTCACGATCATCGAGATCACGACCTCGTTCACGCTGTTCTTGCTGGCTTCGATGCCGGCCGCAAACTGGCGCTGGGCCGCTTCGTTGACCTTGGCCAGGTCGCCGTTCAGCACGGCGAGGGCCGATTGCATCTTGCCGACGACCGCCTGCGGGTCGCCTTGCTCCATTTCGAGCATGATGCGCGCGGCCGACAGGGCCGGCGCGTAATAGGCGTCGAATTCCTTGCCCAGGCGCGTGCCGGTTTCCAGCTGCCCCGGGATCTGCTTGAACTTGTCCAGCCTGGCGCGCAGCTTGTCGGCCTGCTCGCCGACCTGGCCGATCTTGTCCTTGTCGCCTTCGGCGACCGCGTCCTGCAGGCCGTCGGTGACGGCTGCGACGTCGAGAATGAGTGCCTTGGAAGCATCGAGCACCGGATAGTCGACGCTCGCGGTCGTGGTGATCGAGGTCAGCGCGCCGTTCGCGATCATCGCGCTGGCGCCGGCGCCAAGGCCGAAAATAATGGCGGAAATGACGGGCAGTGCCCAGATCCTGCGCTTGATGCTCATGGTGATGTCTCCAGAATGCAGAAACCGCCGGCGGCGCATGGCCGGCGGCGGGTGCTACCTATAAGGTGAGGCTTGTTACTGTGCCGAGTAGACGACCTTGACGCTGCCGTCGACGGCGCTCTTGTCGATGTAGCCGATGGCCTTCGGGTTGGCGGCGACGGCGGCCTTCACGGCGGCGTTGTCGGCGACTTCCTTCGGCATCGTGGCCTTGCCGGTGAAGACCAGCTTCGACCACAGGGCCTTGGCCTGGGCGGCGTCCTTGTCCGCGACCTTCTTGTAGAACTCGGCGCGCACCGGACTCGCATCGGCCTGGTCGATCGGGGTCATGGCGCTGGATTTACCCAGGAAGAACTGGGCCACCTGCTCCCTGGTCATTGAGGCTTCGGCGGCCTTCGGGTTCACCACCACGACCACCTCGGCCATGGCGGGAGCGGCTGCAAGGAGGGCGGCTGCAGCGAACAGCTTTGCAATCATCTTGTGCATGGTCCGCTCCTCAGAACACGAAGTCGAGGGCCACGGCGCCGACGACGACGTCGCCCTTGAAGCTCGGCTGGGCGTTCACGAACAGGCCGCTGCCGTTCTTCGGCTTGACGCGGTCGATCTGCGCTTTCAAGGCGACCGAGCTGGCGAAGTCCCAGCGGAAACCGAAGCTGCTGGTCGACTGCTCGCCCTGGCCGACGCCGGTGTTCGGCAGGCGGCGCACGCCGGCGCCGAGCTGCTGCATGGTCGGGGTGCAGGCGGCCGGGTAGCCGGCCGGGCAGGCTGCCGGCACGGTGTTGACGACGGCGCTGTCGATCTTCAGCACGGCGTGGCTGACGTAAGGCATGAACTTGTCGATGCGGTAGCCGCCCATCACGTACCAGGCGCTGGTGTCGTTGATGTAGGCCTTTGTCTTGCGCTTGGCATACTCGGTCTGGACGACGATGTCGTTCCAGTCCATGGCCAGGCCCAGCGAGCTGAAGGTCGCACGCTTTTCGTTGGCCTGGATCTCATCGGCGAGGGTGAGCAGTTGCGGGAAGCGGTAGCCGGCGCCGGCAGCGCGCAGGCCGCCCACCAGGGTGTTCAGCGAGGCCGAGTCGTCGACCGTGACCTTGGCGGTGGCGTGGCCGGCGCGGACGGTGAAGGGGCCGTGTTCGGCGCTGATGTTCAGGGCAGCAATCTGCTTCCCCTTGGCGTGCATGCCGCCGGCCAGCGGCGACTTCACGTTGCCGTAGGCCAGCTGGGTGGTCAGGCTGGTGTCGCCGAAGCCATGCTGCCAGGTGACATCCAGGCCGTCGATGCTGTTGAAGGGCACCTGCGAATAGACCTCCGCCGACGGACGCACGGTGTGGTTGGCGTAGCCGACGTTGCGGTAGTCGGAGATCATGAACACCGGCAGGCCGACGCGGCCGACGCGCACGCTCAGCTCGTCCGAGATGCGGGCCTTGGCGAAGGCCTAGGTCAGCTCGGCGCCGTAGCTCGCTTCGGCATCCTTGCGCACCAGGCCCTGGGCGGTCAGCGACAGCCAGCTGTTGACCGGCATGTCGGCCTGCAGGCCGAGGTTGGAGTCGATGCCGGTGCGGAAACCGCGCGCCGAACCTTCAGCCTGGTTCGGGCGTGCGAATTCGGCGTGGCGGGTGTCGGCATAGGTCAGGGCGCCGGTGCCGAAGCCGCTGATTTTTACGGAAGGGAAGCCGGCGCCATCCTGCGCAAAGGCGGCCGGGACTGCCAGCGAAAGCGCCAGCAGGGTAGCAATTACACTTTTTTTATCATCGTTCTGGTTGCAAAAGCTGCTCGGAAAAGGCGGCGCTAAAAAGGCAGCAAGCAGGCAGCGCCGTGAAACTCTGAAAATTATTCTATCCAGCGAGCAATTTTTGATGCAACTCAAAAGATGACAATTGGTGACATTTTATGCCGGAATGTCATTACCTGTTGTGCAATTGAAACAGCGTGTTGTCAGATTTAATTCCACCAATGACAAGTCGACCCGGCTGCCGGCAACTGCGCCTGCACCGCGCGGTGGACGATCCCGGCCTTGACCGCCCCGTCGGCATCGAAGATGCGTGCATTGCCGGTCAGGTTGCTGCGGATGTCGGTGGGGCAGCCGGCGGCGGTCGTGGCCTCGAGGAAGATGCTGGCATAGCGCTCGGCGTCGAAATCGAGGCAGTCGCGCCATTCGGACACGCGCGAGTGGTCGGCCGCGACCAGGCTGCCGAAACCCCAGTGCAGCGGGTGGATCAGGAAGCGTGTGCCGGGGCAGGCATAGCGTTTTTGCCCGGCCAGGAAGATGACCACGGCCACCGATTCCACGCTGCCGATATTGTGGGTGGTGAGCGGCACCGGCAGCGATTTCAGGAAGAAATACAGGGCGAAGCCGGCCGTCATGTTGCCGCCCTCGCTGGACATGTGCAGTTCGATCTCGGTCGCGCCGTTTTGCAGCGCCTGCAAGCAATTGTTGCGAATGCTGCTGGCGGAATGATGGTTGATCGGTCCGATGAAATGAACGATATGCAATGCCATGGCTTCTCCCGACGCGATGAGATCGAGCATAGCAAGTTTCAGGCGCCGGCCGCGTCCGGATGCTAGCTGCCCCGGTAGGTGGAGTAGGACCAGGGCGTCATTACCAGCGGCACGTGGTAGTTTTGCTGTGCGTCGAAGATGCCGAAAGCGATCGTCACGCGGTCGAGGAAGCGCAAGTGGGGCGGGGGCAGCGCCACCCCCTGGGCGGCGAAGTAGTCGCCGGCATGGAAGACCAGCTCGTACTGGCCGGGCCGCAGCAGCTCGCCTTCCAGCAGCGGCGCGGCGCAGCGGCCGTCGCTGTTCGTGACGTCGGTCTTGATCAGGGTGCGCCCGGTTGCGTCGATACCGTACAGCTCGACCTTGACGCCTGCGCCGGGGCGGCCGTGGGCGGTATCGAGCACGTGGGTGGAGAGTTTGCCCATATCAGCAGAATGAGTGGAAGTATGCGGGCAATCATATACCGTTGTGCTTCCTGCAATATATGATCGCCGATATATTTGCCTCTTTCCGAGCCCATGGACACTTATTCCGAATATCCGCGCGACCTGGTCGGCTACGGCCGCAATCCGCCGCATGCGCGCTGGCCCGGCGGCGCGCGCGTGGCCCTGCAGTTCGTGCTGAACTACGAGGAAGGCGGCGAGAACTGCGTGCTGCACGGCGACCCGGCCTCCGAAACCTTCCTGTCCGAGATCATCGGGGCGCAAGCCTTCCCGATGCGCCACATGAGCGTGGAGTCGCTCTACGAATACGGTTCGCGCGCCGGCCTGTGGCGGGTGCTGCGCCTGTTCGAGGAACGCGGCCTGCCGCTGACGGTGTTCGCCGTGGCGATGGCGCTCAGGCGCCATCCCGAGGCGGCCAGCGCCTTCCGCGAACTGGGCCACGAGATCGCCTGCCACGGGCTGCGCTGGATCTCGTACCAGAACGTCGACGAGGCCCTTGAACGTGCGCACATGGCGGAGGCGGTGCAGATCCTGCGCGAGCTGACCGGCGAAGCGCCGCTCGGCTGGTACACCGGGCGCGATTCGCCCAACACGCGCCGGCTGGTGGTCGAGCACGGCGGCTTCGCCTACGACGCCGACCATTACGGCGACGACCTGCCGTTCTGGCAGCAGGTCGAGACCAGCGACGGCCAGCGGGTGCCGCACCTGGTGGTGCCGTACACGCTCGACACCAACGACATGCGCTTCGCCGCCATGCAGGGTTTTAACTCGGGCACCCAGTTCTTCGACTACCTGAAAGACGCCTTCGACGTGCTGTATGCCGAGGGCGACCCTGACGGCCTGGACCGGCCGAAGATGCTGTCGATCGGCCTGCATTGCCGGCTGGTCGGACGGCCGGCGCGCGCCGCGGCGCTGGCGCGCTTCCTCGACTATGTCCAGGGGCATGATAAGGTCTGGATCACGCGCCGCATCGACATCGCGAACCACTGGAAAACGCTGCATCCTTTCCTAAAATGAAAGAGCAGGGCGATTCATAAGATATACGAATATATTGATAAGTAATATATAGTTTATCTTATAAGTGGTGTGCTTCCGGGTGGTAGCCTTCCGCCCTTGCCGCTTTTGCAGCCAAGAGAGAACAGAATGCCAGAGCCGATCCGCTTCTTTTACCGCGGCGCCGTCCACGAAGTACGTGACGCGCAGCCGACGCAGACCATCCTGCAGCACCTGCGGGAGGACCTGCATTGCACCGGCACCAAGGAAGGTTGTGCCGAGGGCGATTGCGGCGCCTGCACGGTGGTGATCGGCTCGCTGGAAGACGGCGAATTGCAGCTCAAGGCGGTCAATTCCTGCATCCAGTTTACGCCCACGCTCGACGGCAAGGCCTTGTTCACGGTCGAAGACCTGCAGCAGCCCGACGGCAGCCTGCATCCGGTCCAGCAGGCCCTGGTCGAGTGCCACGGTTCGCAGTGCGGTTTCTGCACCCCGGGCTTCGCCATGTCGCTGTGGGGCATGTACCTGAAACAGGAAAGCCATGGGCTTTCCGGCCGCCAGCCCTCGCGCTGCCAGATCGACGATGCGCTCTCGGGCAACCTGTGCCGCTGCACCGGCTACCGCCCGATCATCGACGCGGCCCGCCGCATGGTCGAGCTGCCCCCAAGCGCTTTCGACCGCGCCGCGCTGGCCGAGCGCCTGCGCGTCCTGCAGCGCACCCACGGCTTCACGTATGAAGCGCAAGGCGGACGCTTCCACGTCCCGCGCACGCTCGCCGAGCTGGTGCAGCTGCGCAGCGCATTCCCGCAGGCGCTGATGCTTGCCGGCTCGACCGACGTCGGCCTCTGGGTCACCAAGCAGATGCGCGAGCTGAACGACATCATCTACCTGGGCCAGGTGGACGAGCTGAAAACGCTGGCTGAATCCGGCAGCATGCTCGAGATCGGCGCGGGCGTGAGCCTGAACGATGCCTACGCGGCCATCTGCCGCCACTATCCGGATGCCTTGACCGAGATGTGGCAGCGCTTCGCCTCGCTCCCGATCCGCAATGCCGGCACGCTGGGCGGCAACGTCGCCAACGGCTCGCCGATCGGCGACTCGATGCCCTGGCTGATCGCCCTGGGCAGCCAGGTGGTGCTGCGCAGCGCCGCGGGCGAGCGGGTGCTGGCGCTGGAAGATTTTTATCTCGGCTACCAGCAGAAAGACCTGCAGCCGGGTGAGTTCGTCCAGGCGGTACGAGTGCCGCTGCCGCGCGCCGGCCTGCGCTTCCGTACCTATAAGCTGGCCAAGCGCTTCGACCAGGATATCTCGGCCGTGTGCGCGGCCTTTGCCGTCACCCTCGACGGCGACACCGTGGCCGCCGCACGCATCGCCTTTGGCGGTATGGCGGCCACGCCCAAGCGCGCCGCCAAGGCCGAAGCGCTGCTCATCGGCCAGCCATGGAACGAAGCTTCGCTGCGCGCTGCCATGAACGCGCTGGCCCAGGATTACGCGCCGCTGAGCGACATGCGCGCCTCCAGCGCCTACCGCATGCTGGCTGCGCAGAACCTGCTGCGCCGTTTCTGGTTCGAGACCCGCCTCGAGAATCCGCTGCCGGCCAGCGCGCTCAATGCCTTCGCGGCCGCTTGAGGGGAGAACGGACATGAACGACGCAGGCACCCCCATCCTCGACGCGGCCCAGTGGACCGAAGTCGGGCGCGCGCGCGCGCACGAATCCGCCGTGCTGCACGTGCTCGGCCAGGCCACCTATACCGACGACATCCGCGAAACCGCCGGCACCCTGCATGCCGCGCTCGGCCTCTCGAGCCGCGCCCATGCGCGCATCCTCGGTATCGACCTGGAACAGGTAGCAGCCAGCCGCGGCGTGGTGGCGGTGCTCACCGCGCAGGATATTCCGGGACTGAACGACTGCGGCCCCATCATCCATGACGACCCGATCCTGGCGGACGGCCTGGTCCAGTACGTGGGACAGCCGGTCTTTATCGTCGTCGCCGACAGCCACGACAACGCGCGCCGCGCCGCCAGGTTGGCCAGGATCGACTACGAAGACCTGCCGGCAATCCTGACGCCGCAGGAGGCGCGCGCCGCCCAATCGTACGTGCTGCCGCCGATGCGCCTGGCGCGCGGCGACGCGCACAGCGCCTTCGCAGGCGCGCCGCACCGCGTGAAAGGCGAGCTGTATGTGGGCGGCCAGGAGCAGTTCTACCTCGAAGGCCAGATCGCCTACGCCATTCCCGGCGAAGACCACGGCATGCACGTCTACTGCTCGACCCAGCACCCGAGCGAGATGCAGCACGTGGTGGCGCATGCGCTCGGCCTGCATTCGCACCATGTGACGGTCGAGTGCCGCCGCATGGGCGGCGGCTTCGGCGGCAAGGAATCGCAGTCGGCGCTGTGGGCGGCGGCGGCGGCGATTGCCGCGGTGCGCACGCGCCGTCCGGTCAAGCTGCGCGCCGACCGCGACGACGACATGCTCGTCACCGGCAAGCGCCACTGCTTCCACTACGAATATGAAGTCGGCTACGACGGGGAAGGGCGCATCCTCGCCGCGAAGGTCGACATGGTCACGCGCGCCGGCTTCTCGGCCGACCTGTCCGGTCCGGTGGCGACGCGCGCCGTCTGCCACTTCGACAACAGCTATTACCTGTCCGACGTCGAGATCCGCGCCGCCTGCGGCAAGACCAATACCCAGTCGAACACCGCCTTCCGCGGTTTCGGCGGACCGCAGGGCGCGATCGCCATCGAGTACGTGATCGACGAGATCGCGCGCAACCTCGGCCGCGACCCGCTCGACATCCGGCGCCTGAATTTCTACGGCAAGGGCGAGCGCAACGTCACGCCCTACGGCCAGGCCATCGTCGACAACGTCATCCACGAGCTGGTGGCGGAGCTCGAGCAGACCAGCGAGTACCGCGCGCGCCGCGCGGCGATCGAGGACTTCAACCGCGCCAGCCCCGTGCTCAAGAAGGGCCTGGCGCTGACACCCGTCAAATTCGGCATCGCCTTCAACGTCACCCACCTGAACCAGGCGGGCGCGCTGGTGCACGTCTACGTGGACGGCTCGATCCTGGTGAACCACGGCGGCACCGAGATGGGGCAGGGGATCAACACCAAGGTGATGCAGGTGGTGGCCCACGAACTGGGCGTGGACCTGGCGCGCGTGCGCGCCACCGCCACCAATACCAGCAAGGTCGCCAACACCTCGGCCACCGCCGCCTCGACCGGCGCGGACCTGAACGGCAAGGCCGCGCAGGACGCGGCGCGTAAGATCCGCGACCGGCTGGCCGCCTTCGTCGCAGCGGAGTTCGGCGCCAGTGCTTCTGAAGTCCATTTTGCCGACGACACTGTGTTCGTGAACGGAGAAGCGCTGCGCTTCGGCGAAGTGGTGGCCAAGGCCTACCTGGCCCGGGTGCAGCTGTGGTCCGACGGCTTTTATGCCACCCCGGGCCTGCACTGGGACCCGAAGACCATGAACGGCCATCCCTTCTCCTACTACGCCTATGGCGCCGCGGTGTCGGAAGTGGTGGTGGATACGCTCACCGGCGAATGGAAGCTGCTGCGCGCCGATGCGCTCTACGACGCCGGCAATTCGCTCAACCCGGCGATCGACATCGGCCAGGTCGAAGGCGCCTTCATCCAGGGCATGGGCTGGCTCACCACCGAAGAGCTGTGGTGGAACCCGGCGGGCAAGTTGATGACGCATGCGCCTTCGACCTACAAGATCCCCGGCGTTTCCGACTGCCCGGAGGACTTCCGCGTGCGCCTGTTCCGGAACAGCAACGTCGAGGACAGCATCCATCGCTCCAAGGCCGTGGGCGAGCCGCCGCTGCTGCTGCCGTTCTCGGTGTTCTTCGCGATCCGTGACGCCATCTCCGCGGTCGGCGATCACCGGGTGCATCCGCCGCTGAACGCGCCGGCCACCTGCGAAGAGATCCTGAAGGCGGTGGCAGCCGTCGAAGCGGCGAGCGCTTGATGAGCGATTGGTTGCCAAGGGAGCTGCACGGACCGGCAGTGCTGGTGACGGTCGCCCGCGTCGAGGGCTCCGTCCCGCGCGAACCGGGCGCGCGCATGCTCGTCGATGCGCAGGGCTTTCGCGGCACCATCGGTGGCGGGCACCTGGAGCACCGGGCGCTGGAGATGGCGCGGGTGATGCTGGGGCAGGGTAGGGGGCAGGCGCATGTCGAGCGTTTTCCGCTGGGGCCCAAGCTGGGGCAGTGTTGCGGGGGGATTGCGTGGCTGGCTTTCGAGATGGCGGATGCAGGTCAATTAAAGCTGCTCGCAGCACGGCGCAATGAAGACAGCTGGCGCTTGGTTTTCGTAGGGTGGGCGGGTTCCCCGCCCACGCGTTCAACTGACGGAAGCTCAGCCGAGAATTCATCTTTAGCTGAACGCGTGGGCGGGAGACCCGCCCACCCTACAACTGCGTTGTTCGACGGGAGTGGACGACTGCTTGCCGGCGGGGACGCTCCCGCATTCGACCGCACTGCGGGCACGCACATCTTCCAGGACGCCGACAACCGCCTCTGGCTGCTTGACGCCATCCTCGCCCCGCGCGCCCACCTGATGCTGTTCGGCGCCGGCCACGTCGGCGCCGCCATCGTCCGCGCGCTGGGCGAACTGCCCTGCCGCGTCACCTGGGTCGACGAGCGCGACGAGCTGTTTCCGGCCTCGATCCCGGCCAACGTCACGGTCGAAGCGACCGACACCCCCGAGGTGCTTGTTGAAAAAGCACCACACGGCACCACCTTCCTGGTCATGACCCACAGCCACGCACTTGACCTGCAGCTGTCCCACGCGATACTGTCCCGCCCCGGCGCAGGGGATTGGTTCGGCCTGATCGGTTCAAGCACCAAGCGCCGCCAGTTCGAGCACCGCTTGCGCGAACGCGGCATCGATGCCGCGCGCCTCGACGCGATGGTCTGCCCCGTCGGCTTGCCCGGCATCGAGGGCAAGGCCCCGGCCGTGATCGCGGCCTCCGTGGCGGCCCAGCTGCTCCTCGTGTGGGAAGCTTGCGCCCGCCAGCCAGACGTTTCAACGGAATTTATCTAATGTCCACCGCACCCAATAACGTGCAAGCCTACCGTGCGAGCTTGCTGCATTTTCACGCCGACCCGGCTTTCGACAGCGACGCCTACGCCTGGCACGAGGACGGCCTGCTGTTCGTCGAAGACGGCCGCGTCAAGGCGGCGGGCGATTACGCTGCCCTGGTCGGCACGCTGCCGCCAGGCGTGGCCCCGCACGACTACCGCGGCCAGCTGATCACGCCGGGCTTCATCGACACCCACCTGCATTACCCGCAGACCGACATGATCGCCTCGCCGAGCCCGGGCCTGCTGCCCTGGCTGGAGACCTACACCTTCCCGACCGAGCGCCGCTTCGAGGATCCGGCGCATGCGCGCGCCACCGCCGAGTTCTTCCTCGACGAGCTGCTGCGCTGCGGAACCACCACCGCCGTGGTGTACTGCACCGTGCATCCGCAATCGGTGGACGCGTTCTTCGAGGCCAGCGAGGCACGCAACTTGCGCATGGCGGCCGGCAAGGTGCTGATGGACCGCCACTGCCCTGACTTCCTGCGCGACCTCGAGGGCGGCGTCGGCGCCAGCGCGGACCTGATCGAGAAGTGGCACAAGCGCGGCCGCCAGCTGTATGCGATCACCCCGCGCTTCGCCCCCACCTCGACCGACGCCCAGCTGCGCGCCACCGCCGAATTGGCCCAGGCCTACCCGGACACCTTCATCCAGACTCACGTCTCGGAAAACAGGGACGAGTGCAAGTGGGTGGGCGAACTGCATCCGCAGGCGCGCAGCTACCTGGACGTCTACGAGCGCTTTGGCCTGATGCGTCCGCGCGCCCTGTTCGGCCATTGCATCTGGCTGGACGACGAGGACTTCGCGCGCATGACGGCCACCGGATCGGCGGCGGCGGTGTGCCCGACCTCCAACCTGTTCCTCGGCAGCGGCCTGTTCGACTTCGAGAAGGCCGACGGAGCACGCACGCTGCTCTCGCTCGGCACCGACGTCGGCGCCGGCACCTCGTTCTCGATGCTGCAGACCATGAACGAGGCCTACAAGGTGGCGCGCCTGAAGGGCAGCTACCTGAAGGCAGAGCGCATGTTCTACCTGGCGACGCTGGGCGCGGCGCGCGCCATGGGCCTGGAAGGCACGGTCGGCAACTTCCAGCCGGGCACGGAAGCAGACTTCGTCGTGCTCGACCCAAGCTGCACGCCGCTGCTGGCGCGCAGGACGAAGCAGCTGGACTCGCTGGAAGAACTGCTGTTCGCGCTGGCGCTGCTGGGGGATGACCGGGCCATCCGGGCGACGTACTCGGCCGGAACACTCGTTCATAGCCGCACATGATTTTGTAGGGTGGGCAGGTTTCCTGCCCACGCGGTCAAACCAGCAAGATCTACCCGTTCGTCAGTTGTAGCCGCAACTATCACCGCGTGGGCGGGATACCCTGTATGGCACAGGGACATGGGTTACACATGTCTAGAGACATAGGTGACACATGTCGAACCATTCTACGCCTTAATCCTGAGGTCGATTTCTGCGACTTTTCGCGTACAGAACATGACGTCGAA